>PLAX01000128.1:21323-28845 GCA_003135255.1 Candidatus Dormiibacterota bacterium
GATCGAGGTGTTCGCGCCCTCCTTCGACGACCACCATGGTGCCGTCCTCCAGATAGCCGACGCCCTGGTGCAGCTCCTTCCCCTCCTTGACGATGGTGAGGTCGAGACCCTCGCCCGAGCTGGCGATCGGCTTGAGGGCGTTGGCGAGGTCGTTGAGGTTGAGGACCCGGATGCCTTGGACGGAAGCCAGCCGGTTCAGATTGAAATCGTTGGTCATCAGGGCGGCCCCCCGCGCCTTGGCCAGCTTGACGAGCTTGGCGTCGACCTCCGGTGTGCCCGGGAAGTCCTGGTCGACGACCTCGAAGGTGACGTGGACCTGCCGCTTCAGCTCCTCCACCACCGCCAACCCCCGGCGGCCGCGCGAGCGGCGCAGAGCGTCGCCCGAGTCGGCGACCCTCTGCAGCTCCTCGAGGACAAAACCGGCGACCAGCAGGCGGCCCTGCACGAAGCCGGTGGCGGCGACATCGCCGATCCGCCCGTCGATGAGCACCGAGGTGTCCACCACGATGGGGGCTCCGTCCTGCGCGGCCGGATCGTCGGCCGCGGAGGCCGGCGTCGCGCGCCGGTGCATCACCTCTGCGAAGGCGTCGCGCCGGCGGGTGCCGGTGCGGATGCCGACGTAGACGAGGCAGCACGCCAGGGAACCCGAGATGACGAAGCCGATCCCCCAGGGGAGCGGGAGGAGGAGGACGGCGACCAAGGCGCTGATCACGAGGCCGGCGGTGCCCCCGGCCAGGGCCGCGACCAGCTCGCTGGCCGGTGCCTTGTCGAGGATGTTCTCCAACCAGAGGAAGGGCTCGACGGTGAGCAGCGGCGCCGCCAGGGCGAGCGCGGCCGCCCCCGCGACCCCGGTGCCGAGAAGCACCGCCAGCACCGCGCCGTCGGCATCGATGAGAGCTGCGTGGCCAAACGCCTGCTGGGCGATGTACGCGCCGTACAGCACCCCGACGACCATCCCCGCCACCGCCCCGACCAGACGAGCCAGGGCACGGGCATGTCGGACCCCCGGGGTCGGCGGAACGATCATGGGCCGATTGAAACACAGGGCGGGGACGGCCGCCCGGGCTAAGCGCTCCTCGTCACGCGACGGTTTCAGGCGCCTCGAGCATCCAGCTTGGCATCCTGCGGGCCGGTCGAGGTCGCCCCGGCAGGGCCACGAGAAGCCGGGCGGCACCCTGGAGATCGCTCACCGGGTGGCACTCCATGGAAGGGGGAGCCTGTTCCTCCTGCCCGGCTGGGACCACGGCGCGGTGGATGCCGAGTGCCGCCGCCTCAGCGAGACGCGCTTCGAGGCAGCGTACCCGGCGGACCTCCCCGCCCAGCCCCACCTCTCCGATGGCCACGGTGCCCGGGTCCCATCCCGCATTGGTCTCCGCGCCCCAGACGGCGAGGGCCGCGGCCAGGTCGACGCCCGGCTCGACCAGCCGCACCCCACCGGCGCAGTTGAGGAAGACGTCGCGCTGGCCGAGGGGCAGCCGCGCCCGCCTCTGGAGGACAGCGACCAGCAGATTGAGCCGGGCCGGGTCAAAACCCCAGGCGGTGCGCCGGGTCATGGCGTGGCCGACCGGCACGGTCAGCGCCTGCACCTCCACCACCAGGGCCCGGGAGCCCTCGGAGGTCACGGTGAGGACATTGCCGGGGATGCTCAGGCTCTGCTCGTCGAGGAAGGCGCGCCCGGCGTTGCCGATCTCCAGCATCCCGCCCTCGGCGAGCCGGAAGAGGCCGAGCTCCGAAGCGGGGCCGAAGCGGTTCTTGAGGCCGCGAAGGAGGCGGTTTTCCCCGTGACGGTCGCCCTCCAGGAAGAGGACGACGTCGACCATGTGCTCCAGCGTCCGAGGGCCGGCGATGGCGCCGTCCTTGGTGACGTGACCCACCAGGAGGATGGGCACGCCGCTCTCCTTTGCGCACTCCATCAGCCGGGCCACCGCCGCCCGAACCTGGGAGGGGCTGCCGGGATGCCCGGGGACGTCCTGGTCGTGGAGGGTTTGCACCGAGTCGACGATGGCGAGGGGCGGGTGCAGGGCGGTGATCGCTTCCACGCACCCGGCGACCGTCGTCTCCCCGACGACCACCACGCGATCGTCGAGGCAGCCCAGCCGCGCCGCGCGGAGGGCCAGCTGGCCGGGCGACTCCTCGCCGGCGCAGTAGAGGGCAGGGGCGTCCGCCGAGCCGACGCCGTGGCCGAGCTGGAGGGCCAGGGTCGACTTCCCGATGCCCGGGTCACCACCGAGCAGGATCAAGGAGCCCTCGACGAGGCCACCCCCGAGCACCCGATCGGTCTCCCCCATCCCGGTGGCGCGGCGCGTTGCGTGGCCGGTCCCGACCTCGCCGAGCGGGACCGCCCGGAGCGGTGGGCGCGTACCTCCCCCGTTGCGGGGACGCCCGGTCGCCTCCGCCAGGCTGTTCCACTCCTCACACCCCCCGCAGCGGCCCTGCCACTTGGGGCTGGTCCAGCCGCAGGACCGGCAGACGAAGGCACGGGGCGGCTGACCGCGGGTGGCAGAGTTCATCGTCCGCCAGTATAGCGAACGGATGTGCGCTCGTACTACGCCCGCGAGTGGGAGCGCGACTCAGCGGCGGTGGGACGACCCCGGGGAGCCGGAGGGCGCGTGCCAGACCAGGCCGCGGAGGCTCGTGTCCGACTCGAGGTTGCCGACGTTGTCCCGTCTCCACTCGGCGATGCCGCGGATCAGGGCGGAGAGCAGGCGCTCCCGGAAGTTGAGGGCCGCCGCGCTGGCAGCCGCAGCCGTGACCGGCCGGTCGCCGAACCCATGGCTCTCGTGCCAGGGCACGAGCATCCGGAGCACCGGCCGTGCGTTGATGCGCGCCTCGACGATCCCGGGCTCGGCCTCCTCGATGACGACCGCCAGCCGGAGGGTCGGCCCCAGATTTTCACAGATCTTCCAGGCCCGTTCCCAGGTGCGCACACGGTGCACACCCACGAGGCCGAAGTGCACGGGGTCGAGCACCAGGGCCTGGTGCCATTCCAGCGCCAGTTGGAGCATCGCCGCCGAGATCTCGCCGTCGACCTCCTGGGCGATCCAGGCGAGGACCACCGGCACGACGTTGCCAAGGTCCACCCGCACGCTCTCGCGGAACTCGTCGGCCGTGCCGTCGAGGAGCCGCCCGTGGGAGGGGCAGAAGACGGCCCCCTGGGTGACGTAACGATGCTCGGGGCACCAGCCGGTGGGGCAGGGCCGCTCCTTGCGGTCGATGTAGCTGCAGGCCAGTCCGGTCTTCTGGGCGCAGCCGCGCGCCGAGCAGTACTGGTCACCGAGGTCCCCAACCAGGCTCGACGTCAAGGGAGGGGGCACGCGAACGGGTATCGCGCTGGCGACCGACGCCGGTCGTCTCCAGATCTTCACACCTTCTCCTTGCGCGCTTGTCACCGGGACGTTTCTCAGTCTAGCCACGGTCGTCGCCGCCAAATGGCGGAATCGTGACGACGCGCGGGGCTCAGAGATCGGGCAATGTCACAGTTCGGTTGCTTCAACCGCACCCGCGCCCGTCCACTCGACCTGCGCGTCGCTTCCGCCCGGACGCACACCCGCGCACGCGAGCCCGAGCCGCCCCGCGCGCCGGAAGGCCGTCAGCGACGGCCGCGACGGCCACCACCCCGCGAGGCGGGGCGATCACCTCCCGCACGCGGGCGAGGTGTCTCACCCCCGGATGGCGACGCCGCCCCGGCCGGCGTCGCCATCCCCTCCCCCGCCACGCCCGAGTCACGCTCGCCGCGCTCCTCCAGCCGGCGCCGGATCTCGGTGAGCCGGTCTCGAAGCTCGGCCGCGCGCTCGAACTCCAGGTCGCGGGCGGCCCGCTTCATCTCCTTCTCAACGTCCTTGGCGAGGCGGAGCAGCTCGTCAGGCGGCAGCCCCGCCTGGTCCTGGAATGTGGCGGCGACGGTGCTGAGCTCCTCACGGTGGGTCTCCATCTGGTACACGGCCTTGACGATCGTCTGCGGAGTGATCCCGTGGGCGTCGTTGAAGGCCACCTGGATGGCGCGGCGGCGGTCGGTCTCGGCAATCGCCCGCCGCATCGCATCGCTGACCCTGTCCGCGTACATGACGACGTGGCCGTCCAGGTTTCGCGACGCCCGGCCGATGGTCTGGATCAGGGAGCGGAAGCCCCGGAGGTAGCCCTCCTTGTCGGCGTCGAGGATGCCGATGAAGGCCACCTCGGGGAGGTCGAGACCCTCGCGGAGCAGGTTGACCCCCACCAGGACGTCGAAGACCCCGAGGCGGAGGTCGCGGATGATCTCGATCCGCTCCATGGTCTCGATGTCGCTGTGAAGGTAGCGAGCCCTCACCCCCGCCTCGCGGAGGTAGTCGGTGAGGTCCTCGGCCATCTTCTTGGTGAGAGTGGTGATCAGTGAACGATGGCCGTGCTCGATGCGACGCCGGACCTGAGCCAGCAGATCGTCGATCTGGCCCTCGCTCGGCCTGATCTCGAGGGTGGGGTCCACCAGACCGGTGGGGCGGTTGATCTGCTCCACCGTCCGGAGCGAATGCTGCTCCTCGTACAGCCCCGGCGTAGCGCTGACGTAGATGACCTGGCCGACCTTCTGATCCCATTCGGCGAAGGTGAGCGGCCGGTTGTCCAGTGCCGAGGGGAGGCGGAACCCGTATTCGACCAGGGGGATCTTGCGCGCGCGGTCGCCCTTGGACATGCCGTCGATCTGGGGCACGGCCACGTGCGATTCGTCGACGACGATCAGGGCGTCCGCGGGCAGGAAGTCGAGCAGGCAGTACGGAGCCTCGCCCTCGGCGCGGCCGGTCAGATGCCGCGAGTAGTTCTCGATGCCGGCGCAGGTGCCCGTCTCCCGCATCATCTCCACGTCGAAGCCGGTCCGCTGGCGCAGCCGCTGGGCCTCCAGCAACCGGCCGTTAGCCTCCAGGAGCACCACCCGCTCCTCCAGCTCGGCCTCGATCCTCTCGATGGCGGCCTTCATCTGCTCCGCGGGGGTGACGTAGTGCGAGGCGGGGAAGATGACGACGTCGTCCCGCCGCGCCACGACCTCCCCGGTCAGGGGGTCGAACTCGCGGATCGACTCGATCTCGTCGCCGTACAGCTCGATCCGCACCGCCACCTCCTCGTAGGCGGGCTGGATGTCCAGCACGTCTCCCCTCACCCGGAAGCGGGAGCGGCCGAAGTCGGTGTCGTTGCGGCTGTATTGGAGGTCGGAGAGCTTGCGCAGCAGGATGTCGCGGCGCCAGCTCTCCCCCACGCACAGGCGGATTGACTCGCCGAGGTAGTTCTCCGGAGACCCGATCCCGTAGATGCAGGACACGGAGGCAACCACGATGACGTCGCGCCGGGTGAGCAGGGCCCGGGTGGCGCTGTTGCGCAGCCGGTCGATCTCCTCATTGCGCGACGAGTCCTTCTCGATGTAGGTGTCGGTGCGGGCGATGTACGCCTCGGGCTGGTAGTAGTCGTAGTAGGAGACGAAGAACTCGACCGCGTTCTGGGGGAAGAACTCGCGGAACTCGGCCCAGAGCTGGGCGGCCAGGGTCTTGTTGGGAGAGAGGACCAGGGTCGGCCGCTTCAGCTCGTTGATGACGTGAGCGACGGTGAAGGTCTTCCCGGACCCGGTCACGCCGAGCAGGGTCTGCTCCCGATTGCCCTGGCCAATGCTCTCCAGCAGGCCGGCGATGGCCTGCGGCTGGTCGCCGGCCGGCGCGAAGGTCGACGTCAGCTGGAGTTCGGGCACCGATCGAGTGTAGGCCCCGGCACACGGCCACCGAATCCCCCGCGAGCCCCCCTCGAAACCCTAGACTCCCGGCTCGATGGGCGGCTCGAAGCCGCGCCGCCATGCCACGGAGTGTGTGCGATGAACAGGGTCGGACGATCTGTGCTAGCGGGGTTGACGATCTGCGCGGGCCTATTCGTCGCGGGCTGCGGCAACTCGGCGCTCACCGTCTCCTTCAACCAGGACGGGATCTCCGGGGCGATCGTGGTGCAGAGCGATTCCACGGCCATCAACGATCTGAAGGCCTCGGCTGCGAGCGAGGGCCTCGGCGGGCTGTCCGGGGCGAAGGTCACCGACGGCAGCAACCCGGTCGGCACCCAGCTGTGCACCTGGAACACCAGCACCAGCAGCCACAGCTACACGGTCGCGATCTACGCGACCAACTCGTCCAGCCCGATCACCGCGGCGTTCAAGGCGGAGGTCTGCACCGCGAGCGTGAAGAACTCCATGAAGTCGAGCCTGCCCTGATCGGCGGCTGACCGGGTCCCCAGCTCCGTGGCTGGGGACCCGGCCGGCACCGTGCCAGCCTAGCCTGGCTCTGACTCGTCCCCGGTCGGCTCCTCACCAGCCCGCCAGCGGCGCTCCGCCTCCTCCAGCTCGGCCCTGAGCCGGCGCAGCTCCTCTCTCTCGGCATCGCTCGGAGCGTGAAGCCGCGCGCCCAGTTCCTCAGAGAGTAGAGCCAGCGTGGAACCGCGCGGCAGGTCGCGCAAGTCGCCGAGCTCCAACGCCTTGGTGTGGACGGTCCGGCGCAGCTCCACCAAACTCTCGGGTGGGGTGGCGATCCGCCTCAGCTCGGCGAGCTTGGCGTCGTCGATGCCGAGCGCGACGAGCATCCGCCGTAGCAGGGGATCGACATCCAGCGCGGCGAGCAGCAGGTGCTCGGGGCCGACGACCGTATGCTGCTCGGCGGCAAGCCGCTCTGCCGCCAACGGGATCTCGTGGCGACCGGACGGGGACGTCCCGCGGAACCGTGCCCCCGGGAAGGGCGACGAGAACTCGCTGGTCATGATCTGACCAAGCGCCCCTCTCAATGCCCCTCGCCTTGCCTCGGTTTCACCGGGTGGGCCCTCCGGGGGCGTCTCGTGGTGGAGCCGGTCGATCTCACCACGCACCTTCTCGAGATTGGCGCCCAGGTCGTCGAGGACGTGGGCGGCGATGCCCTCTCCCTCGATGAGCAACCCGAGCAGGAGGTGCTCTGTGCCCACGTAGTTGTTGCCCATCCGCCGAGCCTCCTCGAAGGAGATCTCGATGACCTTCTTGACCCGGTTGGTGGGGATGATCTGCTGGATGATGATGCGTTGGTTGCGGCCGAGCACGGACTCGATGGTGCTGCGCACCGCGCCGATCTCGACCCCCAGGTGGTTCAGCGCCTTGGCGGCGATGCCCTCCTCCTGCCGCAGCAGTCCCAGCAGGAGATGCTCGGTCCCGATATACGAGTGGTGCGAGCGCTCGGCCTCCTGCTGGGCGAGGGTGAGGACCTTCTTGGCTCTCTCGGTGAAGCGTTCGAACGGGTACATGCAGCCTTAACCATGCCCGGTCGGAGGGCGGACCACAAGTCCCGTCAGGCGCACGGGGGCAGGGTCACGATTACCTCCCTGCCGATCACCGCTGGCACCGCGGGCAGTACACCGTCCCGCGTCCGGCGACCACAGTCCGCCGAAGCACGGTGCCGCAGCGCCGGCAGGGCTCCCCTCCCCGCCCGTAGACCTGCAGCTCCTCCTGGTGAGAGCCCCGGGCGTCCCAGAGGTCGCGGTAGTCGTCGACGGTGGTGCCGCG
>PLAX01000037.1 GCA_003135255.1 Candidatus Dormiibacterota bacterium
CCGCGCCGGCAACCTCGGCGACATCGGACGGGGTGACGTGGAGGAGGGCGACCTGGGCTCCTGAGGGAATGCCGTGGCTGGCTGCGTCGATGCATCCCTGCCAGGTCCCCTCGACCACCCAGATGACGATCCGCATGGCTGGCATCATCCCATCAATCGCAGGGAGACCCAGAGGGCGACGGTCGCGGCGACCAGCACGAGCGGCACGGTGAGGGCGCCCAGGCGCATGAACTCTGAGAGGGGCAGCTCCTCTCCGCGCTGCCGGAGGACGCGCCGCCAGAGCAGGGTGGCGAGCGAGCCGACGTAGGTCAGGTTGGGCCCGGTGTTGACACCGATGAGCACCGCGAGCACCGCTCCGGGGCCGGCGACGGACGCCGCCGGGAGGAGGAGGAGCACCGCTGGGAGATTGTTGATGAGATTGGCGAGCACGGCTGCGATGACCGCGATCAGCAGGAGCGCGCCGAGCGACGTCCCCCCCGGCACGAGGTGGGTCACGAGCGTGCCGAGCCCGTGGACCGAGACGGCTTTCACGATGAGCCCGAGAGCCAGCACGAAGGCGAGGAAGGGGACCTCGAGCGCCAGGCCGACGTCGCGGACGGTTGCGCGCCGGCTCACCAGCGCCGGCACGGCGAGGGTCACGGCGCCGCCCAGTGCGGCGAACGCAGGGGCGACGTGAAGGACGGAGGTCACGAAGAACCCGAGGAGCGTGAGCACCACCACCACGCACGCGAACACGGGAACCGGGCCACGAGCTTCGGAGACGGATTCGGCACGTCCGACGAGGTCGACGGCGAAAAACCTCCGCAGCACCAGCCACTCCACCGCGATCGCCGCCAGCCACGGCAGCGCCATGGTGGCGCCGAAGCGGACGAACGACAGCCCGCTGGCGCTGAAGGCCAGCAGGTTGGTGAGGTTGGAGACGGGCAGGAGCAGGGAGGCCGAGTTCGCGAGGTGGGTGCACGCATACACGTGCGGCTTGGCCCGCAGCCGGAGGCGCGCCACCGTGGCGAAGACGACGGGAGTGAGCAGCACCACGGTTGCGTCGAGGCTGAGCACGGCGGTGACCGTGCTCGCGATCGCAAAGACGAGGGCGAGGAGCGTGACCGGCCGGCCCCGCGAGCCGGCTGCCATCCAGGTCCCGGCGGCCTCGAACAACCCAAACCGATCGCACAGATTGGCCAGAACGAGGACGGCAGCCAGGAAGCCGATGGTCGGCGCGAGGCTGCTGGCCTCGGCGCCCGCCTGGCTCAGCGGCAGGATCCCGAGCAGCAACAGCAAGCCGGCGGCCGGAACCGCGACCAGCGCCTCCGGCAAGCCCCAGGGTCGAACCACGGCGCACGCCAGTGTCGCCACGAGGAGCAGACCGGCAATGGTCTCGGCAATGGGGCCCGGCACCGTTCCGCGAGCTTACGTCCGGGGTGGTCGTCCGGGAATGCCCCGGGACGCTCCGAACGTACAATCGAGGACGATGCAGAGCGGCGCCGCGGATGCCCTGGCCGTTGTCCACGAACACATCCTCGTCTGCACGGACTGCCCTCTCCATCTCAAGCGCACCCAGGCCGTGCCGGGGACCGGGCCCGCCGGGGCCCGCATCATGGCGGTGGGGGAGGGCCCGGGAGAGACCGAGGACCGCCTCGGCCGCCCCTTCGTCGGAGCCGCGGGCAACGTCCTCACCAAGCTCCTGGAGAGCATCGGTCTGCGCCGCGACGACATCTACATCACCAACGTGGTGAAGTGCCGCCCACCGGGTAACCGCGACCCGGAGCCGGCCGAGATGGAGGCCTGCTCCCACTTCCTGGACGCCCAGATCGAGATCATCCGGCCCGACGTCATCCTGATCCTGGGTCGCCACGCCCTGGCGCGCCTCCTCCCGGGCGCCGGCGGCATCAGCGGTCTGCATGGCAGCAGGGTGGTCCGTGGCGACCGCCTCTACGTTCCCCTGTACCACCCCGCGGCCGCCCTCTACCAGGGGTCGTTGATGCGGACACTTGAGGACGACATGCGCAAGGTGCGCGGGTACCTGGACGAGGCGGAGGCCCGGCGGCGCCAGCCGCTGCCGGCGGCCGTTCCGGAGGGACGGGCCGTGGCTTCCGCTTCGGCGACGCCCCCTGCTGCCCCGCCGCCCCCCGCCGAACCGCTCCTGCGGCTGGCGTCGGACGAGCCCGACGAGCCGGCCCCGCGCCTCGCGCCTCCCGAGCCCGACGAGCCGGCTCTGCGCCTCGGATCCCCCGACCCGGTCGAGCCTGCCCCGCCGTCCGAACCGCCTGGCCGCGACCAGCTCAGCCTGTTTTGACCCAGGCAACCGGCGTCCGCGAACCCACCGGGGCAGAGGTTTCACGCCTCCGCCTGGTGGCCCTGGGGGGCCTCGGCGAGATCGGCCGGAACCTCCTCGCGATCGAATGCGGCGACGACATCGTGGTCGTCGACTCCGGCCTGATGTTCCCCGAGACCGAGATGCTCGGCGTCGACCTGGTCATCCCCGACGTCGGCTGGCTGGTCGAGCGGCGCGAGCGGGTGCGCGGCATCGTCCTCACCCACGGCCACGAGGACCACATCGGCGCCCTCCCCTACATCCTGCCCCGTCTCGACGTCCCCGTCTTCGGGACCGCCCTCACCCTCGGCATCCTGCGCAACAAGCTGCGCGAGCACCGTCTGCTCACCAGCACCCGGCTGACCACGGTCACCCCCGGCGACACGGTTCAGCTCGGCTGCATCGCAGTCGAGTGGATCCACACCACCCACTCGGTGCCCGACGCCTGCGCCCTCGCCCTCCACACCCCGCTCGGCGTGATCATCCATACCGGCGACTTCAAGGTGGATCAATCCCCCGTCCACGGAGAGCCCCCGGA
>PLAX01000127.1 GCA_003135255.1 Candidatus Dormiibacterota bacterium
CACCAAGGCGCTGCGACAATCCCGCGACATTCGCGCCCGAGTTGATCGGTTTCGGGACCGCGGTTCTACGCTTCCTCCAGCCATGGTCCCCGCCGCGCCTGGGCGTCGACGCTTCTTGCGCCGGCCCCGCATCACCTTCGCCGCCCGGCTCCTCCTGGGCGGGTTCCTCCTCTCCCTGACCATCATCGTGGCCGTCAGCGCCTTCCTGCTGGTGAGCCGCGAGCAGGAGACGCGGGTGGGAGCCGAGACCAATGCCGAGAGCAGGGCGGAGGCTTACCGCGAGCTGGTGCAGCAGGTGGCCGCCCCCCAGGCCCGCTTCGCCGCCCAGGACGTCGCCGGGCTGCCCGAGATGGCGACGGCCCTCGGGTCCGCGGATCCCCAGACGGCGGTGACAGCCCTCCTCACCGGCTCGACCAAGGTGATCACCGACCTCCCGGACGAGACCGTGGCGGTGTTCGACGCCAGCGGCACCCTGCTGGCGACCACCGAGCAGGCCGGCGTGCCCGAGCTCTCCTCCGGTCTCCCCGAGGTGGCGGGTGCCCTCCGGGGCGGCCCGGCCGAGGCCATCGACTTCCTCGACGCGCGAACCCCGGTCTACGACTTCGCGGCACCGGTCAGGACCTCCGGGTCCACGCAGGTCCTCGGCGCCGTCGTCTACAGCATGCCGCTCACCGACCAGCTGCTCCGGCTCCTCGGCGCGGTGGGGCAGGGGTACACGCCGGTCATCATCGCCAACCAGCCGGGCGCGTCCCTCTACGCGCTCTCCGGCAATCCGTCCTCCCCATCCCTCACGGCGGAGGCCCTGCCATCCTCGGTCAAGAACGACCTCGGCCGGTCATCGGGAAGCTTCGCGGGCTTCTCCACCGTCCGGAACTCCGGCGACAACGCCCTCGCCCTGGAGGGGATGAATCCCAACAGCGGCCCCCCTGTCCTCTACGTGGGCGTCGAGACCCCGACCTCGCTCTTCCTCGGTAATCAGACAGCCGACGAGCTGACCGTGGTCTGGCTGGCGCTCACGGCGCTGCTGGCGACCTGGCTGGTGGTGCTGCTCTTCGTCAACCGCTTCGTCCGCCGCCCGGTGGCCCAGCTCTCGGCCGGTGTCGCGCGCATAGCCGGGGGCGACTACAGCTCCGACATCCCGGTGCGGTCACGCGACGAGCTGGGCGTGCTGGCACGGCAGGTCAACCAGATGCGGGGCCAGATCGAAAGCAACATCCGCCACGTCGACGCCGCGGTATCGCGCCTTGACGAGGTCTCCCGAGCGCTGACCACCACCACCACCGGCATGTCCAGCCTGGAAGGCGCGGTCTGCGCCGCAGCCGCGTCCCTTGCCGGTCCCCGCGCCGAGGCCGCGCTCCTGGCGCGCGAGGACGACCGGCTCGTGGTCAGCGCCAGGAGCAATGGCGCGAGCGACCGCGCCGCCGGCGGCGAGGGTTCGGAAGGCGCTGGCGGAGCAGGGGAGTTTGACCTGACGCCAGCGGTGGTGGCCGACGTGCTCGAGGGACGCCCCGCACGCCTCACCCGCAGCCGGAGCGACGCGGTGCCGCCCGGCGAAGCGTGGGCGCAGATGACGCTCGTGGTGCCGATGCTCTACCGGCAGAGAGCCACCGGGGCAATCGCGGTGACGGGTCCGGACAGCGTCTCCGAGGCCGATGCACGAGCCCTCTCCGCACTCGCCAACAACGCCGCGATCGCCATGGAGAACACGCGGCTCTTTGAGCAGGAGCGGGAGACGGTGCGCAGGCTGCGAGAGCTGGACGAGATGAAGTCCGACTTCCTAGCCACCGCGCAGCACGAGCTGCGCACCCCGCTCACCGCCATCGTCGGGCACCTGGAGCTGATCCGCATGGTCTGGGCGGAGGCGGACGACCACCAGAAGCTCGCCATCCTCGACAACGTCGAGGTGGCGACGAGACAGCTCTCGGAGATGCTGGAGACGATGATCGACCTCTCCCTGGTCAGCGCCGACAACCTGCGCATGAACCGCACGAAGGTCGCCCTGGCAGCGACCGTCGACGACGCAGTTGGCGAGATCACGCGGCGGTTCCCCCACGGGCTCCCCGTGAAGCTGACGGTCGACATCCCCGCCCGTCTCAAGGTGGATGCGGACCGCGACCGTCTGCGTCAGGTGATCCGCTGCCTGCTCGACAACGCGGTCAAGTTCACCGATCCCGGGGGAAGCGTGGCCATCACGGCGCACGCCAACCGCCACGGTGACAGCTGCACCATCGAGGTGAGCGACACCGGCATCGGGATCGACCCCGCGCTCCACGAACGGGTCTTCGAGCGCTTCTTCCAGGCGGACAGCGGGGGTACCCGCGCCTACGGAGGCATGGGCGTGGGGCTCTCCCTGGTCAAGGTCCTGACCGAGGCGCACGGGGCCAGCGTGACCCTGGAGTCCGCTCCCGGCCATGGGACCAAGGTGCGGCTGGACTGGCCCTGCCACCCGCCGGCCGAGCCGGCGGAGGGCGCTGAGCAGCAGGTCGACCTGACCGCATCCCGGCAGTCGCAGGTGGCCAGCGACGCGGACCTGATGACCGGCTGATCCGGCTCCAGGCCCGGTTTCGCCACCGACATGTTGCAGCTGTGTTGCAGCCGGTCACGCAGGTGTGGCTTCCTGGTCCGACATCACAGGAATGTCATCAGTCCGCGAGGTGACTGACGGTTCGGCAACCGTCCGATGGCCCTACGCTTCGGGGGGCGATGAGAGGAGTGCCGGAACGCCGCAGACCGTGGCCGCTCGGTGCTCTGCTGCTCGCCGCCGCCGCCGTGCTCGCGGTGCCGCTGGCGGGGCTCGCATGCAGCAGCGAGATCGCCACCACGGTGACCCTCACCTCCTCAGAGAACCCCGCCTCGTATGGCGATCAGATCATCCTCACGGCGACCGTGATCCCGGAGAGCGGGACGGCGGTCCCGGCCGGGTCGGTGACCTTCGAGGATTCCGGGACCAGCCTTGGCACCGTCACCCTCGGGGAGACTGGCCAGGCGGCGCTGGTGGATTCAGCGCTCGGAGCCGGGACGCAGGCGCTATCGGCCAAGTACTCCGGGTCGACCGAGTTCACCTCATCGGTGTCGGCGGCGCTGGAGCAGAAGGTGACCGTCCAGGGTTCGATGACCCTGCTGATGCCCACCATCGACCCGGCGCCCTACGGGCAGACCCTCCTCTTCGTGGTGTCGATCGTCCCCG
>PLAX01000110.1 GCA_003135255.1 Candidatus Dormiibacterota bacterium
ACGCGGCGGCCCGGCCGTCACCAGCTCGGGTATCCTCGCTGATACGGCGACGTAGCCAAGTGGTAAGGCACGGGTCTGCAAAACCCTGACCGTGGGTTCGATTCCCACCGTCGCCTCCAAACGCTCCACCTCCGTCGGGACGGTCGGAGTGCCGGCCGGTGTGCGGGCGCCCGCCACCCGGGGCGACCGTGGGTCAGCTGCCGACGGCCGTCTGAGTGGTAAGGACGGTCTCGATGCCCTGGATGGTCGCCGAGGAGCAGACGGAGGACGGCTGGTTGTGGTCCGCGAGGCAGATCGCCGCGGTGAGCCAGTTGGCGTTGCCGACGATGGCGCGCGTCACCGGGCTGTCCGCGCTGCCGAGGTCCACAGCGATCTGCTTCCAGCTCAACCCCTGAAGGATCGCGGGGTCGAAGCTGGTCTGGTAGAGGACGTAGTCCCCGCCGATGTCCAGGAACGGCAACGCAGCCTCGGCGACGGACGAGTTCGCGTACGGCTCCTGGTTGTAGGTGGTGAAGACCTGCTGAACCGCGGAGCTCGGCGTCTGGAGCGGATTCTGGTTCTGGTCCTCCTCCTCCACCGGCACGAAGTCGACCCACTGGCTCGTGTAGCTGCTGTCCACGAAGGTGAAGCTGCTGGTGCTGGGATCCACGTCGGTACTGCTCGACGACATCTCCTTGAGACCCGTGAAGGTGCCGAACCGGGAGAGCGCCGTGATCAGGCTCCACCGCTCGGCCGCACAGAAGGGGCAGTACTCGGCCCCAACGTAGATCACCTCGGTCTTCCCCGCGGTGTCGGTGAGCGGCTTGGTCCCGGTCAGCCGGCTGAGCTCCCCCGGCTGCCCTCCCTCACCGACCGTGGCGAAGGTGTGGTTGCCGGGGTCTTTCACCGCGGTCAGCACCGCCGCCGGGACCTTCGTGGGCGTCGACACGGGCGTGAAACCCAAACCCGGAGGCAGGAGGAGCACCACCAGCAGGACCACGACGAGCACCACCACGGCACCGCCTCCGGCCCAGTAGAGGGGCTTCTGCCACCACATCCGGACGCTCTGCTCGGGCGCCTGTTTCACCATCCGCCGCCGCTGTTTCTTGGTCGGGGGACGCCGTCCGGCCGCGGACTGCGCCTGCCCGCGCGACTTCGACGGCGGCCATGGGGCGCGTGGGGGCGGGGTTGCCTGGGGCATTGAATCCTCGGTTCCTATCACCTGTCAGGGGGCGAAGGTCACTCCGCCCCGACGGGGAGCAAGCCGGGCCATGGTAGCGAACCCCGCTCCCGCCGATCCCCTCCGCATCTCGCACAGGGGTGTGCGCACACGGGGTGGGCACCTCCGGGATCAGCGGAAACGCTCCGGCCGGCGCTACTCGCCGCGCAGCCGCCTCCGGATCTCCGCCAGCCGCACCGCGATGGCCGCCTCGGCGCCCCGCTCCCCGGGCTCGTAATACATCCGGCCGGCGAGCCGGTCAGGGAGGTACTGCTGCTCGGCCACGCCACCGGCCTCGTCGTGGGCGTACCGGTAGCCCGCGCCGAAGCCCATCGCCTTGCCGAGACCGGTGACCGCGTTGCGGAGGTGGAGGGGGACGGGCTCGTGGAGGGTGTCGAGCACGTCCTGGCGCGCGGCGCCGTAGGCACGGATCGTCGAGTTGCTCTTGGGAGCCATGGCGAGGTAGAGGGTCGCCTCGGCGAGGGGCAGGTAGCCCTCGGGCATCCCCACGAAATGGGCCGCCTGCTGCGCGGCCACGGCCACCGTGAGCGCCCGGGGGNNCGGCCAGCCCGATGTCCTCGGCGGCGAGGATCACCAGGCGGCGGGCGACGAAGAGCGGGTCCTCCCCCGCCTCCAGCATCCGGGCCATCCAGTAGATGGCGGCGTCAGGGTCCGACCCGCGGACCGACTTGATGAAAGCGGAGATCAGCCAGTAGTGCTGGTCCCCGGCCTTGTCATAGAGGAGTGCCGGCGACTGGAGGGCTCCCTCGACGTCGGTGACCTCCACGGTCGTCCCGCCTCGGCGCGAGACGGCGACGACGGCCAGCTCCAGCGCGTCCAGGGCCACCCGCGCGTCCCCTCCCGCGAGCCCGACCAGCCGCGCCTCGGCCGCCGGATCGATCCCCACGCCCCGGCCCGCAAGGCCGCGCTCGGGGTCGGCGAGCGCGCGGCGTACGACGGTTCGGAGTGCCTCGGCATCGAGCGCTTCGAGGCGGACGACCCGGGCCCGGGAGAGGAGCGCCGCATTGACCTCGAAACTCGGGTTCTCGGTGGTCGCCCCGAGGAGCTGAACCAGGCCGCTCTCCACGTAGGGGAGCACCGCGTCCTGCTGCCCCTTGTTGAATCTGTGGATCTCGTCGATGAAGAGCACGGTCCGGCGCCCGAGGCGCCGGCGCTCCCCCGCCCGGGCGACGATCTGCCGGAGATCGCTGACCCCCGCCGAGACCGCGCTGACGTGCTCGAAGCTGGCCTTGGTCCGGGAGGCAAGCAGCATCGCGAGGGTGGTCTTGCCGCTGCCGGGCGGCCCCCAGAGGATCAGGGACGGCAGCTGGTCCGCCTCGACCGCCTCTCGCAGCACACTGCCCGGCCCGATCACCGCGTCCTGACCGACCAGCTCGTCCAGGCTCCGCGGCCGCATCCGAGCGGCGAGGGGTGTGGAGAGCTCCACGCGCCGACCGCCCTCCTCCTGGACGGCTCCGAAGAGGTCGTCCTGGGAGGAGGGTCGGTCGGTCATGGTGGCGGCTACGCTACGCCGCCGCAGTCAGGCCTCGCCGCGCGGGCGAGACCGTCACTTGGCTGGCGGTGGCGCCGGAAGCCGGACGGCGGGCGTGCCCTCAGCGGAGGGGACGGCTCCGAGGACGCCGCGGAGCGCCTGTGCGGCACCCATGAGGGCCGCGGACTCGGCGGGCACCA
>PLAX01000024.1 GCA_003135255.1 Candidatus Dormiibacterota bacterium
GCGAAGCGCGCCATCCGCTCCGCCTTCTCACGCGACGGCATCCGCCCGTGGAGCATCTCGAGGCGCAGGTCGGGGAACACCTCCTGCTCCAGCTTCCGGTGCTCGGCGGTGACCGACCTCACACCCAATTTGTCCGATTCCTCGATCAGGGGGCAGATCACGAAGACCTGCCGACCCGCTGACACCTGGCCTCGAACGAACTCATAGGCCTCCTCCCGCTGGTCGGGGGGGACCACCTTGGTCTCCACCGGCAGCCGTCCCGGGGGCATCTCGCGGAGCTCGATGACGTCCACGTCGCCGTAGACGGTGAGCGCCAGCGAGCGCGGGATCGGGGTCGCCGTCATGGCCAGGAAGTTGGGCATGGCCCGGGCCTTGAGGCGCAAGCGCTGGCGCTGGGCCACCCCGAAGCGGTGCTGCTCGTCGACCACCACCAGCCCGAGGTCGTTGAGCACGACGTCGTCCTCGATGAGCGCGTGGGTGCCCACCACCAGGGGATCCTGGCCGGCCGCCAGCCCCTCGAGGATCTCCCGCCGGGCCCGGGCCCCGGTGCTGCCCAGCAGCAGGCGCGGCGCCAGGCCGTGGGGGGCGAGCAGCGCCTCCAGGGTCACATAGTGCTGGCGGGCCAGGATCTCCGTCGGGGCCATGACCACGCACTGGAAGCCGGCGCGGCAGGTCATCAGCGCCGCCATGGCGGCCACCGCCGTCTTGCCGCTGCCCACGTCGCCCTGGAGCAGGCGGTTCATCGGCCCGGGCTCGGCGAGATCGGTGAGCACCTGGTGGGCGGCCTTGCGCTGGCCGTCGGTCAAGCGGAAGGGGAGGCTCGCCGAATACGCGCGGGCCAGCTCGACGTCGTAGGGGACGACCACCCCGGTCGAGCTGAGCCGGCGCCGCCGGGCGCGGTCCGCCGCCATCTGGATGAGGAAGAGCTCCTCGAAGGCGAGACGCTCCCGGGCGGCCGCCGCCAGGTTCTCGCCGTCGGGGAGGTGGACCTGGCGGAGCGCATCCCCCATCGGCATCAGTCCCTCGGCCTCACGGACCTCTGGGGGAAGTCGATCGGGCATCAGCTCGGTGACGGGGAAGACGCGGCCGATCAGGGCCCGGAGGTACTTGGAGGTGACCCCGTCGGTCTCCGGGTACACGGCCGCCAGGCGGCCGACGTGCTGGGGGTCCGCGCTCACCCGCTCGAACCGGGGGTTCTGGAAGGTGAGCCCGTGAAGGCTGCTGATCACCTTCCCGTTCACCAGGATCTCCATCCCGGGCCTCAGCTGCTTGGCGAGATACGGCTGGTTGAACCAGATGGCGCCGACCCGGCCGCTCCCGTCCTCCAGGGTGGCCTCCACCAGCGGCATCCGCCGCTGCGGGCTGGGATGGCCGCGCACCTCCCGGACCCGGACGCGGGCCGTCTGCACCTGGCCCGGGCGCAGCTCCCGGAGCGGCACCAGATTGCGGGTGTCCTCGTAGCGGCGGGGCAGGTGCAGGAGCAGGTCGGAGACGGTCGCGATCCCCAGCCGGCCCAGCCGCTGACCCTGCGCGGGGCCCACGCCAGGGAGCTTCGCGATCGGGGTCTCCGGCCAGCAGGCGCTCGGAAGCTCCACGATCCGGCCCATCTGCCGGCCCTGGGTGTCGGCCACGTCGGGCATCCTGGCAAACTCTAGGGCCAGGGGGGCCGGGAAGGCTCCCATGGCGTCCGGAGCCCCCACCAACAGGCCGTCTCCACATTTTCGTAACAGATCAGCGACGTCTGAAACGCCAACCGCGTCATTCGGTAAACTCTGGATTCGCGCCACCAGGTGCGCGTGTCATCTCGCCCCGGAGTGAGGACAGGCAAGAGTGCGGTGGATCGCCCAGCCCCAGCGTAGGGCGAAGCGCCCGGGACAGCGGGCCCAGGGCATGGTCGAGTTCGCCCTGACCGCACCGGTCTTCTTTCTCGCGCTGATCGCAACGCTCAACGTCGGCCTGCTGCTCTTCACCGTGAACGCGGCGGGCGAATCTGCAAACGTCGGCATGATCACGCTGGCAGACGAGGGGAGGGCCGGAACGGCCGACACCGACGCCATCACGGCGATCACCACCTCAGGATTGGGGGTCACCAACCTGGGGTCGATCGACCAGATCGACATCTACGAACTCGAGCAGTGCACCAACGGCGCAGCCTCACCCCCCCTAGGGGTGGCATGTCCGAGCTCCTTCTACGGCGTGGAGCCGGTGCTTCAAACGGCCACCACCTACTACGACACCTTCTGCTATCACGGGTCGGCCGGCTGCACCGCGTCCGACCTCTGGTTGCCCTCCTCTCCAACTATGTCGGACTCCGCGTCAAACGGAGTCACCAACATCGGGCTCACCGTCCGCTATCACTTCAACTACTTCGGCATCGGTCAGCCGGCCATTCACCTCAGTGTCACCCGCTACTTCCGCGTGGAGCCGCGCACGCCATGAGGCCGCGGCGGAGCGGCCGCCAGGCGGGCCGCGGTCAGGCCCTTGTCGAGACGAGCATCGTCATTGTCTTCCTGCTGCTTATGCTGAGTGGCGCCTACGCCGTCTCGGCGTATGCAAACGACCAGAACACTGCAGTGGCCGCAGTCCGCTCCGGGGCCCGCTACGCAGCCGAGCTGGGGAATACCGCATGGCAGCCAGGGCACTCGGTCAACCCGACATCCGCCGATGAACAGGTCGTCTCCGAGGTCTGCAACATCGCCAACGCCATGCCGAACCTCGTCCAGACCACCAACTTAACCGTCACGGTGTACCGGCCTCAAGCCAACGCCAATGGCTTACTGGCGCCCACCGACCTGCAGGACATCTACAGCGTGGTGCCGTCCACCTGCGCCATCGCGGGGTCGCCCGCACCCCAGTATCTGAACACATCCGGGACAGGGTGCGTCGAATCCAACGACACCGGAGGTTACACGCTCGACTGCCGGATACAGCAGCATCCGAACGAGGCCCACCTCGGCGTGAAGCTCACGTACGGATATAGGGCCCCGACGCCGTTGTTCCCGCTCACACTGACCGCTTCAGCCTACGCGGTAACCGCTCTCGCACCGGAGTTCTCATGACCCGCATCGGGAGATCCCCACTTCGCCGGCGCCGGCCAGGGCGCGGTCAGTCGATGCTGATCTTCGCGCTCTCGGCGGCGGTGATCTTCGCAGTCGTCGGCCTCTCGATCGACGCCGGGGTTGGGTATTTCAACTCCACCCTCGAGGAGCGCGCAGCTGAGGCCGCCGCGCTCGCGGGCGTCACCGACATGCCCAACGGATGGGCGACGGGAGCGGTGGCCGGCCAGATCACCACTCTCGCCCAGCAGAACGGATTCGCTACCACCGCCACAGCGGCGGAGGACGGTGTCATTGCCACGGGTGCCAACGGCCTGACCCTGAGCGACTTCCAGGTCCCGTCCACCTGTGGAGGCGCGGGCCAGTCTCCCTGCGTGGCCGCGCCCAACCAGTGCGGGGGCGCTTCTCAGCCCGTCTGCGCCCGCAACCGGCTGCTGGTCCAGGTCTGCGTGGAGGTCCCCGCCACCTTCCTCGCCCTCGTGGGCTTCGGAAATCATGTCGAGTGCCAGGAGGCGACGGCCGAGTACCTACCGCCGATCACCCTCGGGCAGCCCGGCTCGGAGCTCGGTAGTACCCTGTCCAACCTGGGCCAGAATGGCTCCTACTACTTCCTGCGCAGCATCGGCTGGGATGCCGGTCGTGGCCAGGGTGACGCGTTCACGGGCAACCCCGCGGACCCCGGAGACGGTGGGACCTACGACACCCCTGACAGCTCCCTTCCGGGCGGCGCCGCCGACGAGCACTCCCTCAACGAGACANNGGCGGGCAGAACTACCTCATCCAGATCCCGGCCAACACGAGCGCCGTCGTCGACGTCTACAACCCCGGGTTTGGCCCCGACGCCAACACTGCCAGCGGCTGCGTCGGAGCCGAAGACCCCAACGGCGTCGAGAGCACCACGACGGTCGACTACAACCTCAACTACCACGAGTGCGACGGCAGCTTCAGCAACTCCGGCGGCGACTCGGGCGTCACGGCGGCGGAGATGTACTCGGCGACCTCGTACTCCCTCTTCTCGGTAGGCGACACCTTCAATGACGCTGGGGATCAGCTGATCAGCCAGACCATGGTCTACCCCATCGACGCGAGGGATTGGCAGACGGGCCAGTGGTACGACGTCTACAACGGCGGTGGGACCAATTCGACTTTCAAGAAGTACACGAGCACCGCGAATCCGCCCGTCAGCGGGATGCCGAGCATCTGGCACAACTGGGTCAACATCTGCGCTCCGCCCACGCTGACCATGGACCCGGGCCTGATCACGGCGAAAGCGTTCGGCGGCGGTCCGACGAATCAGAGCGACTGTGTGCTCACCAACAACTCGAACTCGACAGCCTACTACCGGCTGCGTGTGGACACGCTCGACTACAACGGTTCCGACCCGGCGCGGGACGGACTCAGCGCGCACGCGCAGGCTCACAAGGGTTACGCCGTCGAGCTCACGGTTCCCGGCACCAGCAACACCTGCTCCACCTGTGAGATCGGAGCTCTCAACGATCTGACCATCTACACGCCGATCTCGACCCCCGCCGGGGGTGGGAGCTTTATGGTCCCGCTGATGTCGATCCCACCCGAGTACGCCGGAGAGAACATTGACGTCGACGTCTTCGACCCCGGAGACGTCAACTGTACGGGCAACGGCTGCAACACGATCTCAATCTTCGAGCCCGACGAGACGACCCTGGCCCCCCTGGGGCCGGATGGGGCGACGTGGCTCGGGCCCAGCCTTGACGATCAACCGACTGCCATTGGGACGTCGGACTGTGCTCCGAGCGGTGACGACGGCCCCGGTGGGAAAGCGGTGGTGGTAACACAGTGCGATCCCAACCAGGTCACCAACAACACCGCGAGCAAGAACCTGTACAACGGCACCTGGGTGCAATTCCAGATCGCGGTCCCGCCGCTCTACAACCCCGGCACCGACCCCAGCTACTGGTACTGGTACCTGAGCTACACGCTGACGGGCGCCGCGAACGCCAGCGACACCATCACGGCCACCGCGGGCTTCGACGGCTCTCCGCTCCACCTGGTCAACGGCTGAGCCGTCCCGGCACAGCTCAACTCGACGCCCCCGGCATCACTCCAGGGAGAGGATGTACGGGTAGTGGTCCTGGCCGCCCCGGTGCAGCTCAAACTCGGTGTCCGGGAAGCCGCGCCGTAGGTGCTCGACCACGGCCGCGGCGCCGGCCTCGTCGACCTGGGCGCCCCAGTAGACGGTGACCAGCTCGGGCTGGTGCTCCTGATTGCGCAGGACCGCCTCGATGACCCCGGCCTCATCGTCGCCAGCCTGGACGATCTCGTCATCGACGAGGGCGATGACGTCGCCGGCGGCGATGCTCAGTCCGTTCGCGGTGCTGTCACGCACCGCCCGGGTCACCTCGATCGTCGAGACCCGGGGCATCGCCTCGGTCATCCGGCGGCCATTGACGGTGCCGTCGCTGCCCGGGTCGATGGCCAGCATGGCGCTGATGCCCTGCGGGACATTGCGTGACGGGGCGACCCGCACGTCGATGCCCTCGGCCAGGTGCTGGACCTGCTCCGCGGTCATGATCACGTTGCCGTTGTTGGGGAGGATCACCACCGATGCCGCTCCCGTGGCGCGCACGGCCGCGAGGAGGTCCTTGGTCGAGGGGTTCATGGTCTGACCGCCATCGACGACGGCATCGGCCCCGAGGCTGCGAAAGATCTCCCGGAAGCCGTCACCCGGAGCGACGGCGACCACCGCGAAGCGGCGGATGGGGGCCGCGGCCTGGGGGCTCACGGTCGCGCTGAGCCCCGCCGCGGGCGCACCGACGGTGGGGTCCCCGGCGACGGGCGCGTCCGGGGCGGGCGGCGCAGCCGCCTCGGTCCGCGCGGCACGCTCCAGGATCTCGTGGTGCTGCGCCGTCATGTCCTCGACCTTGAGGTTCGAGAGGCCGCCCCTCTGGGCCGCGATGCCGATGAGGGCCGCCGGATCGGCGGTGTGGATGTGCACCCGGACCAGGTCCTGGTCGCC
>PLAX01000029.1 GCA_003135255.1 Candidatus Dormiibacterota bacterium
GGCCAGAAGGGCAGGTCGAGGATGAGGATGGAGGCGAGCGCCACCCCGGTGGCGCCGAGGAGATACCAGGGCCACGGCCCGAGCAGGGCGAGCAGCCCGGGAGGGTGCTGGGTGTGCAGGTAGTCGTAATCGCCCCCGGTCACGATGTCCACCACCCCGACCAGGGCCAGGAATACCACCGTGATGGCGATCACCCGGAGGGCGGTGCGGGGGCGGGGATGGAGACCGAGTCCCACCACCAGCCAGCAGGCGGCGAGCAGCACCCCGATGTGATCGAGGTAGAACTCGAGCCAGTCGTAGGAGGGGAAGAAGATCGGGTGGTCCGGGGTGAGCAGCCCCTGGAGGCTCCCGGCGAGACCCCAGAACCAGGTGATCTCGACCAGGATGGGACGCCGCGTGACCAGGGCCACCCCGCCCACGAAGGCCGCCACGTCGCAGAGGTAGAGGGGGAGGCTGAAACCGACCGTCCAGGTGTGGGCGATATAGGCCTCGCCCAGCCCGCCCTGCCACTGGACGATCTCGAAGGCGATCTCGTTGCCGATGAGGAGGAAGGCGAGCACCCAGGACGTAACCGTGACCCAGCGCCCCGGACGCAGCCGTGCCAGGGGGACCAGGCCGCCGACCACCGCCACCGTGACGGCCAGGGCGAGGAGGTGGCCGGGAGCGACCGATCGATCCATGGGCCGGAGTCTGGGACAGACGCGGCGCCGCGCATCGGGGAAAGCCCGTGACGTGTACAGTCGCGGTGTCTACGGCAGGAGTCGGAGGGCGTGATCCAGGGATGGCCAGCACCGCTGAACCGGAGCCGGGGGGTGAGCGAGCCGACGTGGCCGAGCCGCGCCCCGAACACCACCGTGACATCCAGGGGGGGACGGCCCGGGCCGCCGTGTTCGGGGTCAGCGACGGACTCCTGACCAACGTCTCGCTCATCCTCGGGGTCGCGGGCGCCAGCCCGACCGCCGGGCTCGTCCGCCTCGCCGGCATGGCCGGCCTGGTGGCGGGGGCCATCTCGATGGCCGCGGGCGAGTACATCTCGATGTCCGCTCAGAGAGAGCTGTTCCACCGCGAGCTGGCGGTCGAGCGGGAGGAGCTGCGCCGCAACCCTGACCTCGAGCGGCGGGAGCTGGTCGCTGTGTACGTGGGGAGGGGCGTGCCCCGGGCGATCGCCGAGGACTTCGTCGAGGCGCTGATGCGCGACCCGGACGTGGCCCTGCAGGTGCACAGCCACGAGGAACTGGGCATCGACCCCTCGCGCACCGGGTCGCCGTTCGGCGCCGCGGCGTCGTCGTTTGTCAGCTTTGCGATCGGGGCCGTGATCCCGCTCATCCCGTGGTTCTTCGCCACCGGCTGGGGAGCCGCGCTCGTCTCCATCGTCCTGGGTGCGGTGGCCGCCGCCGCCATCGGCTGCGCCATCGGCTACTACTCGGAACGCTCGATGGTGCGCGCCGCCCTCCGCCAGCTGCTCATCACCGCCGGCGCCGCGGCGGTGACCTTCGGTGTGGGCAGGCTGGTCGGCGTGGGCGTCACGACGGCCACCTGATGGAAGCGGCCCAGGTGCCCCACCGCATCCTCGTCGCCGAGGACGAGACGGACATCCGCGAGCTGCTGCGGCTCGCTCTGACCGCGGCCGGCTACGAGGTCGAGACCGCGCCCGACGGCGGCGCCGCCTGGGACCTGGCGGTCGCACGGCCCCCCGAGCTGGTGGTCACCGACCTGCGCATGCCCGGGATGGACGGTATCGAGCTGATCCGGGCANNCCGACCCGCGGGTCTCCGAGGCCGGCCAGATCTGGGGCGTGGAGGTGGTGACCAAGGGGTCCATCGCCGAGCTCCGCCGGGTGGTGGCCCGGCTGCTCCGGGGCGAGGCGGCCTAGCCGGGGCACGGTCAAACGGTACGGCCGCATCGNNCCGGCCCGGTGCATTAGGATTGATTCATCCCCGCCAGCCTGACGTTGGCGGAAACTCAAGGAGGACGGTAATGCCTGCACCCTATTTCGCGAACATCGGTCCCATTCGTTACGAGGGCCCCGAGAGTCGCAACCCGCTGGCTTACCGTTGGTATGACGCCGATCGCATGGTTCTGGGCCGGACCATGGCCGAGCACCTGCGCATCGCCGTGTGTTATTGGCACACCTTCTGTTTCAACGGGGCCGACATGTTCGGCGTGGGAACCTTCGAGCGACCCTGGAACGAGGCTGCTGATCCTCTGCAGCAGGCCGAGGACAAGCTCGACGCGGCCATGGAGTTCATCCAGAAGCTCGGGGTCCCCTTCTACACCTTCCATGACCGCGATCTCGCCCCGGAACTGGGCACGATGAAGGCCAGCCAGAAGGCCTTCGCCCACATGGTGGACAAGGCTGCCGAGGCCCAGGCCAAGGCCGGGAAGAAGCTTCTGTGGGGCACGGCGAACCTGTTCTCCCACCCACGCTACATGTCAGGCGCGGCGACCAATCCCGATCCCGAGGTGTTCGCTTGCGCCGCGACCCAGGTCCGGGATGCCCTGGAGGCGACCAAGCGGCTGGGCGGCGTCAACTACGTCCTGTGGGGCGGCCGGGAGGGCTACGACACCCTTCTCAACACCGACCTCCGCAAGGAGCTGGATCAACTCGGGCGCTTCCTCACGCTGGTGGTGGAGCACAAGCACAAGATCGGCTTCCAGGGTCGCATCCTGCTCGAACCCAAGCCGATGGAACCAACCAAGCATCAGTACGACCACGACGTGGCGACCGTCTACGGATTCCTGTCCCGGCATGGCCTTGAGAAGGAGATCGGCGTGAACATCGAGTGCAACCACGCCACCCTGGCCGGCCACAGCTTCGAGCACGAGGTGGCGACGGCGGTGGCCCTGGGCATCTTCGGCTCGGTGGACGCGAACCGGGGCGACGTGCAGAACGGCTGGGACACGGACCAGTTCCCCAACGACGTGCGGGAAACGGCGCTGGCGATCCATCACATCCTGAATGCCGGCGGGCTGACCACCGGCGGGTTCAACTTCGACGCCAAGCTGCGCCGGCAGAGCACGGACTTGGTCGATCTCTTCCACGGCCATATCGGCGGCATCGATACCCTGGCCAAGGGGCTCCTGGTTGCAGCCGAGCTGATCGAGACCGAGGCGCTCACCAAGCCGCTCGGGGAACGCTACGCCGACTGGGACGGCGCGCTGGGGCGCCGCATCCTGGCCGGACAGGTCGACCTGGCGGGGCTTGCGGACGAGGTGCTCACCAGCGGTATTGAACCGAGTTTCCGGTCGGGTCACCAGGAAGCGCTCGAGAACGCGGTCAGTCGCGCCCTCTGACCGGCAGGGCTGGTTTGCTCGAGTGGGGTGCCCCCGGTCGCCGGGGGCGCCCCATGCTCGGCGATCGCGTTGCTGCCATCAGGAGAACCGTGAAAACCCTGGACACCAAGTTGGCCCGGATCCGCTCAGGTGCATATCGCCCCCAGGACTTCATCATTGCCGATGCCAAGGACGGCGACATGGCCTTTGGCCTCCTGTCGCCGGGGCCGAGGCGAGACGCCTCGGGCAATCTGCTCTCCGGAAACGCCAATCGGGCCGCTTACCTGCAGGCCATGCGGGAGATGACCGGCTCTGGGTTGATCGACATCATGCTGGCCAGCGCCTCGTCGGTGGAGATTCTGGGCCAGGAGGGGCTGTTCGATGGCAGCCCGGTCACCCCGGCGGTGCGTTTCAACGACACGACCGATATCTGGTCTCAGCGCGGGGCCCGCTACACCCAATCGCATTCGCGCCCTTTCCGAACGGCCCGCATCGCGAAACTTCGACCAGTGGTCGATCTTGGACTGTATTCCATCACCTTCTCCAATGATGTGGAGAGTGACCTGCGCACCCTGGAAGCCTATTCGGCCTTCCGGGCCGAGGCGGACCTTCTGGGCCTTCGCCACTTCCTGGAAGTGTTCAATCCGGCTTTCGATGTGGCCATACCAGCGGGGGAGCTCGGCCATTACATCGGCGACTGCGTCGTGCGCTGCCTTGGGGGGGTTCTGGCCGCGGAACAACCGCTGTTTCTGAAGCTCGTCTACAACGGCCGCAGGGCGATGGAAGAACTGGCCAACTACGATTCTGCCAGGCTGGTGGTGGGTATCCTGGGTGGCGCCAAGGGCACCACGCGCGACACTTTCGAACTGCTGGCCCGAGCTGAGCAGGCTGGGGCCCGCGTGGCGCTGTTCGGCCGCAAGATCAATTACGCTGAGTGCCCCCTGACGTTGGTGGCCTTGATGCGCAGGGTGATTGAGCGGGAAGTGTCCCCGGTCGAAGCGGTGAAGGTCTATCACGCGACCCTGGCGAGCAAGGGGATTCGGCCAATACTTGCCATGGCCGACGACGTGGAGATCAGCGATCCCGTCCTCAGAGCGGAGGCGTGAACCGTGGCCGGGCGGCGGCTGTGTCGGAGCCCCGCCACCATGGCATGGAGTTGGCCCATCTCGCCGCCCAGCGGCCAGCTGCGGACGTGCTCCCAGTCGGCCTGCGCCTGGACACCCGGAGCCGTCTCGAAGCGGGCGGGACCCGGCGGGGTGCCCGAACGGTTGTTTTCCGAACGAGTGTTCGGTATGCTACCGCTTCGTGACCATCGCTCTGGCTCCCTCCGTCGGCGAGCGGATCGCCGATCTCCGTCGCCAGCCCTGGGTGCAGAGGCGCCTCGCCCACGAGGTGATCTTGCCCGCTCAGCCGGCCGACCTCCGGCCCTGGCCGGAGCGGCTCCACCCCGAGCTGGTCGCGGCGCTCACGGCCCGCGGCCTGGATCGCGCCTACTCCCACCAGGCGGAGGCGATCGAGGCGGCGCTGGATGGCCGGGACGTGACCCTGGTCACGCCGACCGCCAGCGGTAAGACCCTCGGCTTCGTCGTCCCGGTCCTCGACTCCTGGCTGCGCGACCCGGACAGCCGCTCCCTCTGGCTCTTCCCGACCAAGGCTCTCGCCCAGGACCAGCTCGCCGGGCTGCGCGACCTGGTCCTGGAGCTGGCTCCCGAGCGCCGCGACCGCCTCCGCGCCGCCACCTTCGACGGGGACACCCCCACCGGGCTGCGCCGAGCCATCCGGGAGGGAGGGCACATCGTGGTGACCAACCCGGACATGCTGCACAGCGGCATCCTGCCCCACCACACCGGTTGGGCCGGGCTGCTGCGCTCGCTCCGCTACGTGGTCATCGACGAGCTGCACGCCTACCGCGGCCTCTTCGGCTCCCACCTCGCCAACGTGCTGCGCCGCCTGATCCGGATCTGCCGCTTCTACGGCAGCAATCCCACCGTCATCTGCTGCTCGGCGACGATCGGCAACCCCGGTGAGCTGGCCCAACGGCTGCTCGGACGGCCGGTCACGGTGATCGACCGCAATGGGGCGCCCCGCGCCGAGCGTCACCTCTGGTTCTGGGCACCGCCGCTCAGCGACGCGACCCTGGGGGTGCGCCGATCGGCGGTGCTGGAGGCGCGGCGGCTGATCGCAGAGCTGCTCCGCCTCGACCTCCAGGTCATCGGCTTCTGTCGCAGCCGCAGCTCGGTCGAGGTCCTGCTCAGCTACCTGCGCCAGCTCGAGGCGGGCGGGTCGGGCCGGGCACCCTCGATCCGCGGCTACCGTGGTGGCTACCTGCCCCTCGAGCGGCGAGCCATCGAGGCGGGGCTGCGCGGCGGGAGCGTCCGGGCGGTGGTCGCCACCAACGCCCTGGAGCTGGGCGTCGACATCGGCGGCCTCGACGCCTCGGTGCTGGTCGGCTATCCGGGCACCCTGGCCAGCACCTGGCAGCAGCTGGGCCGGGCCGGGCGGCGGGATTCCGCCTCCCTGGGCGTCTTCATCGCCTCCGACGCGCCCCTCGACCAGTTCCTGCTGCGCCACCCCGAGTACCTGCTGGAGACCCCACCGGAGCGCGGGCTCGTCGACCCCGACAACCTCCTGGTGCTCGGTTCGCACCTGCAGGCGGCCGCCTTTGAGCTCTCCTTCGACCAGGGCGAGAGCTTTGGCAACGTCGGGGCCGAGCTGACCGGGTCGCTGCTCGAGTGCTTTGCGGAGGACGGCCTGGTCCACCGGAGCGGGAGCCGCTACCACTGGAGCGCCGATGCCTTCCCCGCCGAGGCGATCTCCCTGCGGCGTGCGGCTGCCAGCAACGTCGTGATCATCGACACCTCCAGCGATCCCTCGGGGCCTGGCCAGGGGCCCCAGGGCCCGTGGGCAGGCAGCGGCGGTGGGCGCCCGGGCAGCCACGGACGGGTCATCGGCGAGGTTGACCAGTTCTCCGCGCCGGTGCTGGTCCACGACGACGCCATCTACCTCCACGAGGGGCGGCAGTACCACGTCGAGCGGCTGGACTGGGAGGAGAAGCGCGCCTACGTCCACCCCATCGGCGTTGACCACTACACCCTGGCCGAGACCCGCCAGGCGGTTCGCGTCCTGGAGCGGTTTGCCGGGCCGGTGGGGGAGAGGGTGCTGCGCAGCCATGGCGAGGTCCGGGTCAGCCGCCTCGCCACCGTGTACAAGAAGGTCCGGTTCCTCACCCACGAGAACGTCGGGTCGGGGCCGATCAACCTTCCCGAGCAGGATCTCCACACCACCGCGGTCTGGGCGGCGTTCCGGCCCGCCACCCTCGGCAGCATGCCGGCGGCGGAGCAGGAGGCCGGCCTGCTGGGGGCGTCGCGCGCTCTGCACGCGGCGGCCTGCCTGCTCTGCATGTGCGACCCGCGCGATCTCGGCACCCATGTCGAGCTGCGCGCAGAGGCAGGTCCGGACAGGCAGCACCCGGCGCCGGTGTCGCTGGGCCCGTCCGCCCCGGGCGAGCCCCAGGAGTTTGTCGCGGGCTGGCGCCCGGCGGCACCGGCGGCCTTGCCGGGCGAGGAGGGCATCGGGTGGCCCGCCGTCTACCTCTACGACGCCACTCCCGGCGGTGTCGGGTTCGCCCAGGCCTGCTTTGAGCGTTTCGCGGAGATGGTGGCGTCGGCCATCGACCTGGCCGCCGACTGCTCCTGCGCCACCGGCTGCCCGTCCTGCGTCGGACCGGCGCCGCCTGGCTGTGACGGCCGGGCCGCGGCGCTCCGGCTGCTGCGCCTCGCCGCGGAGCCCGCCTGAGCGGATGGGCCCGCCGGCAGCCGCCGCCACCCCGGTGAGCGCGCTCCGTGCGCGTCTCGCGGCCATGGGCGGGCTGGTCGATGTCTCGCGGCCGCTGCCCCCGTCGCGGATGGTGCGCGCCGAGCCGCAGCAGGCGCCCGCCGAGCGTGCCGTCGCCCTCGGCTTCGCCGCCGAGGGGGCGGCGCTGGTCCGGCGGGTGAGGGTCGACCTCGGACCCTTCCTGGAGCGAGCCGGCGCCGGCGGGCCGGCCGCACCACCCGACCTGGTCCGCCTTCTCTACCGGCTTCCGCCGGGCGCACCGGCCGGACCCTTCTCGGATGGCGAGGCGATGGTCCTCGACATCGAGACCCTGGGGCTGCGGGGCAGCGGCGTGGTGCCCTTCCTGGTTGGCCTGGGGGTGCCACGGGGACGGTTCCTGGAGATCGACCAGTACCTGCTCGCCGACCTCGGCGCCGAGGGACCGATGCTGGACGCGGTCGCCGCCCGTGTCGGTACGTCGCGGGTCCTGCTCACCTACAACGGGCGCGGCTTCGACATCCCCGTGCTGCGGGCCCGCTGCATCATCAACCGGCGACCGGCGGACGCCATCTGCCCGGCGCTTCACTGCGATCTGCTGGGGCCGGTGCGGCGGCTCTTCCGCGAGCGCCTGGGTTCCTGCACCCTCCGCCAGGCCGAGGTTTCGCTGCTCGGCCTCGTGCGCGAGGACGACGTCCCGGGGGCGGAGGCGCCTGCCCGCTTCCGGGCGTGGCTGGACGGGGGCCCGCCCTCTGTCCTGGAGGGGGTCATCCGCCACAACCAGCTCGACCTCTGCTCCACCGTGGTGCTCGGGGCGCGGCTCGCCGCGCATGCGGGCGGGCTCCTCGTCGAGCCGGTGCACCCGGCGGACCGCTACCGGCTCGCCGTCCACCTGGAGGCCGTCGGCATGGCCGATGCCGCCGCGACGCATCTCACCACCGCGTTCCGGGACGCGGCCTCGCCGTGGTCACGACCTGCCGGCCACCGGCTGGCCCGCCGCCTCCGCCGGGACACACCCGGGTCCCAGACCGCCGTCCTCCGCGAGCTCTGGCGCCGCCATCCGGAGGACCTCACCGCCGCCCGGGGGCTGGCCATCGCCCTGGAGCGGCGGGGAGAGATCGAGGCAGCCCTCGCCGTCTGCGCCGAGGCGGAGGCGGTGCTCGCGAGCTGGGCCGGCTGGCGGAGGCGTCTCGCCGTGGTCGCCGCTCGCGACACTGGTGGCTCGGAGGTTGAGTGGATCCGCCGGAGGGAGCGGCTCAGCCGGCGCCGGCGGCGGGGTCGAGAAGCGGCGCTGCCTCTCGCCGGGAGCGCCTGACCGGCATCACCGGGGCCGGGCGCCAGGGGCCGCGGTGAACCCTTCCGGCACCGTACCCCGTTCCACGGGCGACAATGGCCGGCCGATGGACCCTGTGATCCCAGCCTTCGAGGACCCCGAGGGGGCTCCGCCCATGGAGCGCGCCCCGGCGGAGGAGGGTCAGCCGGCCGCGCCGAGCGCGCTGCGGGCCGGGAGCGGGCTGCGCGGGGTGCGCAACTCGCTGATGATGCTGGCCGCCCAGCTCTCCTCACGAGTGCTGACCCTCGGCTCGGTGATCGTGATCATCGACTCGCTGGGCTCCGGCAAGTTCGGGCAGATGCAGACCGCGATCACCTACGGGGCGATCGTCTCGGTGATCGCGGACCTCGGTCTGAGCACCCTCTACCTGCGCGAGGGCGCCCGCCGCCCCGAGCAGCTGGGCCGGTACCTGGACAACATGCTGTCGCTCCGCATCCCCCTCCTGGCCCTGGCCATCCTGGTGCTCACCGGTGCCCTCTGGCTGGTGGGGCTGCACTCCCTGGTCATCGCCTCCGCCGCGCTCCTGGTCGGCTCCGGGCTGCAGCTCCTCCTGCGCAACAGCTTCTACGCACTGCAGCGCGTGAAGGTCGTGGCCCTGGAGATCATCCCCGAGGCCCTGATCCTGCTCGGGCTGGTGGTGATCGGTGCGGTGAAGGACCTCGGCACCGCCTACTTCATCTGGGCCTACACCTTCAGCTACCTCGCCGCCGCCGCCTACTTCGCGGTGGCGCTGGTCGCGACCGGTGCCTGGCGGCCGCGCTGGCAATTCGAGTGGAGCCTGATCCGCCCATGGATGGTGATGACGGCGCCGCTCGCGGTCAGCTACGTCTTCACCACCGTGTACTGGCAGATCGACGTCCCCATCCTCCAGCACTTCGGCCCCTCGACCCTGACCCACTGCCCAACCCTCACCAGCCTCAGCTACTGCGAGGTGGGTTGGTACCAGGCCGCGTACAAGCCGTTCCAGGCGCTGCTCGTCATCCCCTTCGCGCTGCGCACCGTGGTCTTCCCGCTCCTCGCCGTGTACCACCGCGAGGCGCCGGAGCGGCTCGTGGTCGCGGTCCAGAAGTTCTTCAAGGCGCTGGTCGCGCTCGGGCTGCCGGCCTCCATCGGCGTGATCGTGCTGGCCGACCAGTACATATGGCTCTTCCACCTCCCCGCGCAGGCGTCCCCCTCGCTGCGGCTGCTCGGGGTGACCATCGTCTTCATGTTCGCCGACAACGCCAATGCCACCGGGCTGCTCGCCATGGACCGGCAGCGCACCTATGCCTGGATCGTCGGAGCCGGCCTGGTGGTCAACGCCGTCCTCAACGCGGTGCTGATCCCGGTCTTCGAGCATCTGCACCCGGGAAGCGGCTACCTGGTGACCAGCGCCAGCACCGCGGCCACCGAGATCTGCCTCGTGATCATCGGTCTGATCGTGCTGCGCCACCTGCGGGTGAGCGTCCCGGTGGTGCGCCTGAGCTGGCGGATCGTGCCCCCCGCCCTGCTGATGGGCGGCTTCCTGCTGCTCGTCCATCCCGAGGGCCGGCTCGCCACCGTCGGCTTCACACTCGTCGCCGGGGCCATCTACCTGGCCGCGCTCTGGCTCATCCGCGCTGCCGACGCCGACGAGCGGCAGCTGCTACGCCGCGCCTTGCGGCGGGGTTGACCGGCCGCTTCGCGACCCGCTCCGACGCCGCAGCGGCGGCCGGCTACGGCCCCGCGATCGCACTGACGCTCGGCGTGGCCGCGCTCGTCGCGGGGGCCGAGGCCGGAGTCCCGGGGGAGGAGGGGACGTCCAGCCCACCCTGGGTGAAGTCGCTCCACGGCGTCTGCCAGTCGCCCTCGCCGTCGCTGTACGACGCCTCGAGCGTGCTCCCGACCACCTCGACCGGATCACCCACCTGACTCCAGCTGTAGTAGGTCACCGCGTTGTCGGTGCTCAGGTTGATGCAGCCGTGGGAGCTGTTGGTGTCGCCGTACGGGTACAGGCTGCAGCTGTCGCCCCAGCAGACCCACGGGGCAGCGTGGATGAAGTAGCCGTCACTGGACACGGCGGTGTCGTCGTACACGTTCTCGTCGTAGTACTCAGACCCCCCCGGTATGCAGGCGGCGGCGGTTTCGAAGGTGGGACACGACTTCATATCCACCACGGGCAGGTGGCCGAGCACCACCAGGGTGCCGTCGATGGTGTCGTAGCCGGGCTTGCCGGTGTTGGCCGGCCAGCTGTCGATGAGCTGTCCGGTGGTGGCCGAATCGCCGTTGTAGACCTGCATCGTGCGGGTCTGGGTGTTGACGACGGTGAGGTGCGCGGCCCCGACGCTGAAGCTCGTGCTCCAGTCGCCGAGCCCCCAGTAGCCGTTGCCGGCGTCCACCCCGTTGAGGTCCGCGTTGACCGTGACCGTGGTCCCGCTCTGCCAGAAGTTCTCGGGCCGGTAGTGGACGTCCTCGCCGTCGAACCAGTACCAGCCCCCCGGCTGGGGCGGGTCGCTGACCACCGCGATGTGATCGACGATCGCCTGCTGGGCGACGGGGGGGATCGGAGTGTTGAACTGGAGCTCGATGGGCATCCCGATCCCGACGGTCTCGCCGTTGCTCAGGGAGAGGACCGTGGTGAGCAGCCGGTTGGCGCTGGTGATGGTCCGGAAGGTGGATGTCGCAATCGTCTCGGCGCCGTTGGGGCTCACCGCCGTCGCGGTCACCGCGTAGGTGGCGTCGAGGTCGAGACCTCCGCCATAGGTCCACTCCGCGCCGCCGTTCGCCCACGCCCAGGGGAGGGTCTCGCGAGTGCCGTTGTCCTCGACGGTGACGGACCTCACGGTGGCGTTGACCGCGTACACCGTGAGGGCGGCGTCGAGGCCGACCTCGGTCGTCCCACCTGCCGGCGTCACGGTCACCGACGGCGGGCCGTCGGCCGCCAGCTGGCTCCCGGACGTGGAGGTGGGCCGCTGGCTCGAGGTCGGGCTCGCTGAGGCCGCCGGGGCGAGGCTGCACCCGGTCAGTGCGACGGCGACCACTCCGAGGGCGACCGCCCACCCGCGACGGCTGACCGTTGCGCGCGTCACTCTTATCACCGTACGACGCCCTGGTCCGAGATGGTGTCTGACCTCACCGGGTGCGCCTCTGCTGGCGCGACTTGCTTCCCTAGGTTAGCGCCGTCCGTCCGCTCGCCGGTTACCTTCAATTCGAGCGACGTCCCTGGATGCGGACTGATCAGGTCAATCGCTCCAGGATCATCGCCATCCCCATCCCACCACCCACGCACATGGTCTGCAGGCCGACCTGCCCGCCGCTGGTCTCCAAACCGTTGAGCAGGGTGCAGAGGATGCGCGCCCCGGTCATGCCGAAGGGGTGGCCGAGGGCGATGGAGCCTCCGTGGGGGTTGAGCCGGTCGTCGAAGGGGTCGATCCCGAGACCGCGTGCCGAGGGGATGACCTGTGCCGCGAAGGCCTCGTTGATCTCCACGACGTCGACGTCGCCCATGGTCATGCCGGCCCGGGCCAGCGCCTGCCGCGAGGCGTCGATGGGTCCCAGTCCCATCCGCTCCGGCTCCAGCGCGGAGAGGCCCGTGGCGACGATCCGCGCCAGCGGCGGGATGCCGAGCCCCCGCGCCCGGGTGTGGCTCATCACGATCACCGCCGCCGCGCCGTCGTTGAGTGGGCACGAGTTGCCCGCGGTGACACTGCCGCCCTCACGGAAGGCGGGTTCGAGCGCGGCCAGCTTCTCCAGCGAGGTGTCGCGGCGCGGACCGTCGTCGTCGGTCATCAGCCGCCCGTCCTGCAGTGGCACGGGCACGATCTCGCGGTCAAAGAAACCGGCGTTCTGCGCCGCCACCGCGCGCTCATGGGAGCGGAGCCCGAAGCGGTCCATCTCCTCACGCGAGACCTGCTCGCGCTCGGCCACGATCTCGGCGGTGTCGCCCATCTGGACGTAGATGTCGGGGTAGCCCTCGGGGTTGCCCGGCTCCAGCCTCGGGTTGCGGCACGCAGGGATGTCGCTGGTGCCGTTCAGGTACCGGGTGGTCGACTCCACCCCGACGGAGAGGAAGACGTCGCCCTCCCCGGCGCGGATCGCGTGCGCCGCCATCCGGGTGGACTGCAGAGAGGAGGCGCAGTAGCGGGTGACGGTGGTCCCGGGGCAATTGAGCCTGGTCAGGATGGAGACGATCCGCCCGAGATTGAATCCCTGCTCGCCCCCCGGCAGACCGCACCCGCAGATGAGGTCGTCGATGCTGTCCCGGTCGAGGGCGGGTACCTG
>PLAX01000064.1 GCA_003135255.1 Candidatus Dormiibacterota bacterium
TCCACGTGGAACACCGTCCCCCACAAGTTCGAGGCGGGGACCCCCGACGTCGCCTCGGCAGTCGGCCTGGCCGCCGCCTGCGACTACCTGGACGGGGTGGGGATGGAGCGCATCCATGCCCACGAGCAGGGATTGGTCCGCCACATGCTCGACGTCCTCGATGAGTCGGGGGCCACCGTGTACGGCCCCCGCGACCTCGCCATCCACGGGGGTGCGGTCAGCTTCAACGTCGCCGACGTCCACCCCCACGATACCGGCACCATCCTCGACCGGCTCGGGATCGCGGTCAGGGCGGGGCACCACTGCTGCCAGCCGCTGATGCGGGAGCTGGACGTGCCGGCGACCGCCCGTGCGTCGGTCTACCTCTACAACACCCACGAGGAGATCGACCGGCTGGGCGAGGGGATCGCCGAGGTGCGCCGGGTCTTCCGGGTCTGACGAGAAGCCGGGACGCTGCCGGCTGGCGCGCACCCACCCGTCGGGGACTCTGTCCTTCAGCGGCGCCGACGGGCCGCTTCCTCTCGGGGCATCCCTTTGGGACAGAAGTGTCCGGAACCTTTAGCGCCGAGCCGTCTCGCCGCGCAGAGGATGATCGCGGCCAGCGCCGCCGCGATGCCCCCCACCGCCCATTGCGACGGCGGGGCGAAGGTCAACAGGGCTTCGCGGGCGCCTGCCGCTGGGAGGGGACCCGATGCCGCCAACCGGGTCGCCTCGCCAGCTGACCCCCATAATCACCGAAGCGTGAGTCCTGGTCGATCGAAGAGTCCGCCGTGCGTCGAGGTTCCGGACGTCGACGCGCTCGCGGCCGCTCGGGATGTTGCCGCGCTCATCGGGGCGCTCGGGCGCCGGGGCGACCCCGAGGTGCGCAGCTCGGCCGCCATGGCCCTGGGCAGGCTCGGCGCTCCGGCCGTACCCGCCCTCATGGCCGCCCTCGGGCACCGCGGCCCGGACACCCGCTATGGAGCCGCCTGGGCGCTGGGGGAGATCGGCGACCCCGCCGCCATCCCCGCCCTGGTCGCCTGCCTGCTGGATCCGAACCGGGATGTGCGCAGGGGCGCCGGCACCGCCCTCGGTCGCATCGGGACCGCGGCGCTCGAGCCCCTCCTGGCCGCCCTCGCCGACCGAGACGCGGAGGTGCGAGCGGTGGCCGCCACGGCGCTGGGCGCCATCGGCGACGCGTCAGCCGTGGACCCCCTCCTCGGCGCTCTCGGGGACCGCAGCGGGGCGGTGCGCTCCGGCGCCGTCCAGGCACTGGGCCGGATCGGCGATGCCACTGCCGTCGAACCCCTGGTGACCCTGCTCGGCGCCCGCGACGGAGGGACGCGCGGGAGCGCCGCCCAGGCGCTCGGCCGGATCCGCAACTCCGCCGCGGTCGAACCTCTGATCGCCGCCCTGGCGGACCCGGACGCCGAGGTGCGCTGGGCTGCCGTCCAGGCGCTGGCCGAGATCGGCGATGCCCGCGCCGTCGGGACGCTGACCGCCGCGCTGCAGGACGGCGACGAGGGGGTGCGCCGGGCGGCTCGCGAGGCGCTCGAGACGATCAGCGGGACGCCCGGCCCTCCCTGAGAGCCGGCCGCGCCGGCTCGGCCCCCGACCGAGGCCTTCAGCCGACCCCGAGCGTGCCCCAGACCTCGAGCTTGCCCCGCACCGCCTCGATGACGGCGTCGGTGAACTGGTCGGTGAGCGCGTGCCCACCGAGGTCGGCGGTCCGGGTGCCGTGCCGCACCGTCTCGAAGACGGCCTCGTAGATGGCGCGGGAGGCGGTCCGGGCCTCGTCGCCGGGCATGAGGCCGAGCACGGACGCGCAGGCCAGGATCATCGCCATCGGGTTGGCCAGGTTCTTGCCCCGGAGCGCCGGCGCGGTGCCGTGCGGGGCCTCCGCCATCACGACGCTCGGGGTCAGGGAGTCGCCGGTGAAGCCGATCAGCACCGACTCGGCGCCGGCGATCGACCCGAAGAGGCCGAGCACCAGGTCGCTCATGCAGTCACCGTCGCGGTTCAGGGTGGGGATGACCAGGGAGTCCCCGCCCTGGTTGAGGAGCAGGGCGTAGGTGGCGTCGATGAGCTGGGGCTCGTATTCCACCTCAGGGTGGCGCCCGGCGGCGGCGTCCATCTCCTCCTTGAGCAGCCCCTCGTACACCGGCGAGACCGTGTACTTGGGCCCGCCGAAGACTCGGGCACGGGTCCTCGCCGCATGGACAAAGGCGAACTCCGCCACCTCCCGGCAGATCGACCGGGAGATCCGCTCGGTGCGGAAGGCGACCTCGCCGTCGCCCGACCCCTCCCGCCACTCCTTTGCCCCATAGGCGTCGCCGACCGCCATCCGGACCACGCTGATGGGGGCGCTGACCCCGGCGATGGGGATGACCCCGGGGATCCGGCGCCCGGTGCGGAGGATGACCGTGCCCCCCACCTCGGCGCGCAGTATCGCGTTGGGGCTGCCCACGTCCCCCTGCCCCTCGGGGGTGATGGTCGCCGCCTTGAGCCCGTAGCCGGTCTCGCGCATGGCGTGGCTCGCCTCGATCACCACCCGGTTCTGGGTGGCGCGCCGGTTCTCCAGGCTCAGGTCGTGGTGGCGCAGCTCGAGCTGGAAGCCGAGCACGTCCGCGTCCAGCACCCGGAGGGCTTCGACGAGCAGCTCCTCGCCGGTCTCGTCGCCGTGGAGGACCTGGAGGGTGATGGACATTGAACGGTCAATCTACCAGCCCGGCTGGCGGGCACCGGGAAAGGCGTGGGCGCGGACTCATCAAACCATCAAGCTGGTACCATGTGTCGATGGCAAAGACGACGTTGGAGTTGCCCGACGACCTGATGCGTGCCGCCCGGATCCGCGCCGTGAATGAGGGACGGCGGCTCAAGGACGTGCTGGCCGACCTGCTCCGGCGGGGACTGGCCAGCGAAGGGGACCCCCTCGAGGGGGGCCGGCGACAGGTGCGGCTTCCCCTCGTCGTCTGTGCTCACCCGGCCCTCCCTGGATACGAGCTGACGCCTGATCGGGTGTCCGAGCTCCTGGTGGCCGAGGAGGCGGAGCGCTCGACATCGTGAACCTCTGCGACGTCAACGTCTGGCTGGCCCTGACGCTGTCCGGGCACGCTCATGCAGCGGCGGCGCGGCGCTGGTTCGGCCAGGTGGCAGTACCGGGAAGCGTCCTCTTCTGCCGGGTGACCCAGCAGGCGTACCTCCGGCTGCTCACCAACGCCGCGGTGCTCGCGCCCTATGGGAATCCGCCGCTCAGCAATCGAGAGGCGTGGGCCGCGTACGAGGCGCTCCTCGCCGACGACCGCGTGATGCTCCGGGCTGACGAGCCTCCTGGGATCGAGGCCCGCTGGAAGGAGCTGACGCTCCGCGACACGGCGTCGACGAAGCTGTGGATGGACGCCTACCTCGCGGCGTTCTCGATCGCAGCCGGCTATCGGATGGTGACGACGGATGCTGCCTTCGGCCAATTTCACCGTCTGGACCTTGTGCTGGTGGCCTGAGGGCCCGCCACCTTCAGACCGGCGCACCGGCCGCGGTCAGGACCGCGGTCCGTAGACCCAGGTGTCGGCGATGTCGGCGGTGTCGTTGACGGCGCCCCCGAAGAGGACCACCCGACCGTCGCCGCCGTCGTAGGCCATCTGCGCGTAGAAGCGCGCCGGAGGCGACGTCGCCGGGTGCAGCTGCCGCCAGGCGCTGCCGTTCCAGGCCCAGAGGTCGTTGAGCGGCGCGCCCAGGGTGTAGGTCTCGCCCTGGCTCGCCGCTGCCGTGGTGTAGGCGGTCGCGGTGTCGCCCCCGAAGAGCAGTGCCTCGCCCAGGGCGGAGTCGTAGACCATGCTGGAGCCCACTCGGGGCGAGGGACCTGCGCCGCTACCGGACAGCTCCGACCAGTCCCTGCCGTTCCAGGCCCACATCGCCTGCGAGTGATCCCCGTAGAGGAGGATCTGGCTGGTCGCGGTGTCGTAGACCATCTGCACGTCC
>PLAX01000013.1 GCA_003135255.1 Candidatus Dormiibacterota bacterium
AGCCACGGGTAGGTGGACGCGCACGCGGCCACCACGCAGAGAGCCGCGGGCACCAGCAGCCGCCGGTCGGCGCGGTCGCTCAGCCGTCCGCCCTTGCCGGTGAGCAGGAGGATGGGTACGGCGAAGAGGGAGATGGAGAGACCGATGACCAGGCTGTCGTAGCCGCGCGCGCTCAGATACTGCGGCCAGACGACGTCGTACATGCTGAACATGGTTCCGGCGGCGGCCAGGGCCACGCTCGGGACGAGCAGCGCGGGGCGGAGCCACCACCAGCGCCGTGCCGGAGGGAGGGCCGGCGCCTGCGAGCCGTCCGGCGCCGCGGAGGGCGCCGGTGCGGGTGGCGACGCGGCGATGTCCGCGCCGCGTGTCTCGGGCATGCGGATGACGGCCCCCAGGCCGAGCAGGACGGCGATCCCCGAGGCCGCGAAGATCCCCGAGTACGCCCAGAGGGCGATGGCCCCGCCGATGGCGGGCCCGAGGAGCAGCCCGACCATCTCGCAGCCCTGGAGCTGGGCGTAGCGGTGGCCCCGCTCCCCGGGCGGGGTGAGGTCGGCGAGCGCTGCGCGGAGGGCCGGGACGTAGGCGCCGCCGCTCGCTCCCTGCCCAACCCGCAGCAGGGCCAGCAGCCAGAGCGGTCCCAGGTTGAGGAAGAGCCCGGCGGAGAGGGCGGCGTAGAGCAGCCGGCTGCCGATCAGCACCGGTTTGCGACCGATGCGGTCGACGAGGTGCCCCGCCGGGAGCTGCACCAGCGTGCTGGCCACCAGGGGCCCGGCGACGAAGAGGGCGATGTCGGCGGAGGTGCCGCCATGGGAGCGGACGTAGAGGGGCACGACCGGGAAGAGAGCGGCGATGCCGGTGAACATCACCAGCTGGCCGAGCAGCAGCCGGTGGGCGGGTTCGAGGCGGCGCGTCAAGAGCGCCCGGAGGATTTCGAGCACGGCCGGCCCATGATGGCATCGGCGCGTGGGTTGCCCTCCGGAACCCGGCGCTACGCGTCCTCCCCGGCGTCAAACGCGGTGCCGTGGAGGTGTGGCATCCCCTCCTCGAGAGCAAAGCGCGTCTCGCACATCGGGCACTCCACGAAGGGCGCCAGCTCGTCGTCGAGGGGCGGCAGCATCTGGATGCCGCACTGGGGGCAGACCAGCACCTGGGGCTCGACGTCCTGATCCCGCTGCATCAGATCGGCCGCCTGGATCAGATCGACGGCCACCGACTGGCACTCCGCGCAGACGAAGGTGGCGAGGCTGTCGTCGTGCTCCAGGTAGCGCGCCTGGGAGTCCACGTAGACCGGGGTGTTGAGTGCCTCGAAACGGCCCCCGGTGCAGCCGCTCGGACAGCGGAGATCGCGGCGGCGCATCTCAGCGCGGCCGGAGCAGCTGGGCCAGTCGGGCGACGGGCGGGTCCTGGCCGGCGGTGACGTAGGCGGTGACCACGACCGACAGCACCATCACCTTGAGCGCCTGCACCCAGGAGGTGGTGTCGCGGCCCCCGACCAGGGCGGCGACCGCAGCCCCCTCGATGGCCGCACCGATGGCGCCGGCGAGGTCCCGCGGGGCCACCAGGGAGTAGGCGGGCAGACGCCCCAGGGCTCCTCGCACCTCGGCCTCGATTCCCGAGGCGAACCGGGTCCGCAGCTCCTGGCACCGAGCCTGGAGCGCCGGATGGGAGAGGCTCAGCATGGAGACGTCGAGCAGTGCCCGCCACAGCTCGGGGTGGCGCGCGCACCGGTCGGCGGCTGCGTCCAGCGCCGCCACCAGCCGCTCCAGGGGGTCGTCGATGCCCTGGAGCGCCGTCGCCCAGGCCTCGCTCAGCTGCCGGTCGAGCTCCCCGGCCACGGCAAGCAGCAGGTCGTCCTTGGACTCGAAGTAGTAGTGGAGGAGACCGGGGGCGACCCCCGCCTCGCGGGCGATCTCCTTCATCGAGGTGTCCGCGCTGCCCTTGCGGCCCAGCACGGTGGCTGCCGCCCGGACGATCTCGGTGCGTCGCCGCCGGCTGATCGCCGCGCGACCGCCCACGCTACCCGCCGCCGGGTCCGTCACCGCAAGGGTCATCGGGGATCCTCCGTCCTTGCCATTGATTGGGCGCCCGACCAGCATCCTAGCACCGGGAACTCGGGTCCGGCGCGGGAGCGTCGCGCGGCCTCCGCCGCGCCTGCGGCCGGGGTCCGCTCAGCCTTCGAGGACGGACTTCGGGTGGAAGGCGAGACCGAACCCACCCGGTCCGGCATGGCAGCCGAGCACCGCGCCCACCTCCACGATGGTGGGCAGCTCACCGGTGACGGCAGCGACCTGAGCGGCGACGGCATCGGCGTGCTGGGGGCTGGCAGCGTGGCAGATGGCGGCCTTCGTGGGGCCCCAATCGGGGACCACGGATGCCAGCTCCTGCACCAGGCGCTTCAGCGCCCGCGGGTAGGTGCGCACCCGTTCGATCACGTCGATCTTGCCGTCGTGGATGCCGAGGATCGGCTTGATGTCGAGGACGGTGCCGAGGACGGCCTGGGCGCCGCCCATTCGCCCACCGCGATGGAGGTATTCCAGGGTCTCCAGGGTGAAGACCAGCTTCTGCGTGGCCACCAGCCGGCCCAGGGCGGCGACGATGTCGTCCGCCTCGCCGCCCCGATCGCGGACCGCGACGGCCGCCTCCACCGCGTTGGTGTGGCCGGCCCCGACCGTCCGGGTGTCGACCACCCGGATGTCGAGATCGGGAAGCGAGCTGCGCGCCTGGAGTGCCGAGCCGATCGTCCCGCTCAGGTCGCCCGAGATGGTGGTGCAGATGATGGTGCCGCCATCAGCTCCCAGCCGGGAGAAGACCGCGGCGAAGTCGCCGGGAGGCGGTTGGGACGTTCGGGGGTGAGGCCCGCCGGCGCGCATGCGCCGGTAGAACTCGGCGGTGGACATCTCGACCTGGTCGAGGAACTCCTCCTCCCCGAAGAAGACCCGCAGCGGCACCACCGTGATCTCGTGGGCAGCGGCGTAGGCGGCATCGAGGTCGGAGGTGCTGTCGCACACGAGGTGGATCGGGCTCACTGAGGCTCCGATCCTAGCCGTCCGGCACCCCGTGCATATGGAGAGCGCGGCGATCCCACCAGCCGGTTCACGTGCCGATCACGTCTGCACCGCCGAGGCCGGATGGTAGAAGAGGCCGAAGGCGCCCGGCCCCACGTGGCAACCGAGCACGGCGCCGACCTCGACGATCTGGGGGGGCTCCCCGGTGACGGCCGCCACCTTGACGGCAAGCGCCTCGGCGCCCTCGCGATTGTCGGCGTGGGCCAATGTCGCCACGGTTCGACCCCAGACCCGGACGGCCGATGCCAGCTCCTGGACGACGCGATCCAGGGCCCGGCGATAGGTGCGCACCTGGTCGAGAACCTGCACCTTGCCGTCGTTGAAGGCGAGGATCGGCTTGATGCTGAGGACGGTGCCGAGCGCCGCCCGAGCGGCGCCGATGCGCCCGCCGCGCCGCAGGTACTCGAGGTTCTCGACGGTGAAGACGAGGCGCTGCGCCGCCCTCAGCCGGTCGATGGCGGCCACGATGGCGTCAGCGCTGCCGCCCCGGTCGCGGATGGCAGCGGCCATGGCCAGCGCGGCACCGTGGGCCGGCCCGCAGGACTTCGTCTCGACGACCCGGATGTCGAGGTCGGGCAGGGACTGGCGCGCTTGCATCGCCGAGCCGGCGGTACCGCTCAGATCGGAGGTGATGGTGGTGCAGACCACCGCGCCCCCGTCACTCCCCAGCCGCTCGAAGACCTCCGCGAACACGCCCGGCGATGGCTGGGAGGTCCGTGGGTGGGGCCCGCCGGCGCGCATCCGGCGGTAGAAGTCGCTGGTCGACAGCTCCACCTGGTCGAGGAACTGCTCCTCCCCGAAGACGATGCTGAGCGGGATCATCTCCACGTCGTGGGCCGGGTAGAAGGCGGGGCCGAGGTCGGCGGTGCTGTCACACACCAGGTGCACGCGTTTCACTGCGGCAGTGATCCTACCCGTCCGCCCCCTGGTCGCCGTGGTCACGCGCCCCTGACGCTGCGCGTCACAATCGGCTTCGATGCTGCTCGCCATCGACGTCGGCAACACCGACACCGTCGTCGGTGTCTTCGACGGGAGCCGGCTGGTCACCGATTTCCGGTTGCACACCGAGCCCCGGGCGACCGGAGCAGAGCTGGGGCTGGTGGTCGTCTCCCTGCTGCGCTCGGCCGGGCTGGAGCCGGAGGCGATTTCGGCGGTCGTGGTCAGCAATGTGGTCCCCGACCTCTCCCGGAGCATCGACGAGCTCTCCCGCCAGCGCTTTGGGCATCCCCCTCTCATCGTCGGACCGGGTGTCCGGACCGGCATCCGCATTCACTACGACGACCCGTCGCTGGTCGGAGCCGATCGGATCGCCAATGCCATCGCCGCCCAGCACCTCTACGGCGGTCCGGCCATCATCTGCGACTTCGGGACCGCCACCACCGTCGACGCCATCGACGCCGCCGGCGACTACCTGGGCGGCGCCATGGCCCCCGGTCTCATGGTCAGCCATGACGCCCTGGTGGAGCGGGCGGCCCGGCTCTCGCGCGTCGAGCTGGCAGCACCCGAGACCGTCCTCGGGCGCAACACCCGAGCCTCCATGCAGGCCGGCCTCGTCCTCGGCTACGCCAGCCTGGTGGAGGGCTTGGTCGTCCGGATGCGTCGCGAGATGGACGGTGACCCCAAGCTGATCCTCACCGGCGGCCTCGCCCCGCTGATGGCCGGCCTCATCCCCGGGGTCCACGCCGTCGACGAGCGCCTGACCCTTGTCGGGCTCCGTCTCATCTATGAGTTGAACGCCGCCTGAGACGCGCCGAGCCCGGAGTCCGCGGGGCGCATCTGGGGCGGGGTAAGGCGCCCCGACTTTGCCTACCATGGCCCGCATGACCATCGCCGGCCCCGCGCCGAGCGCACTCGCCTCCCCGCTCATCGCCCCCGCTCCGCTCCGGATCGGGCGGCTGCAGGTGGACTCCCCGGTGCTGATCGCCCCCATGGTCGGGATCACCGACGGCCCCTTCCGGCGGCTCGCCCGGGAATTCGGGGCCGGCCTGGTGTCCGCCGAGATGACCGCCGCCGAGCCCGTGGTGCGCCGCATCCCCCGGACCCTGGAGCTGCTCACCTTCGATCCCGGGGTGCACCCGGTCGCCGCCCAGCTGGTCGGCTGTGACCCGGCGATGATGGCCGAGGCCGCCGTGATCTGCGTCGAGCGGGGGGCGTCCGTGGTCGATGTCAACCTCGGCTGCCCGGTGCCGCGGGTCACCACGCGGGGCTCGGGCGCGGGCCTGGCGAGGGATGTGGCCGCCGCGGCGCGGGTGATCCGGGCCATGGTGGAGGCGGTCGACGTTCCCGTCACCGCCAAGATGCGGCTCGGCTGGGATCACTCCTCGATCAACGCCCCGGAGCTGGCGCGGGCCCTGGAGAGCTCCGGGTGCGCGATGGTCACGGTCCACGGACGCACTCGGGCGCAGCGCTACACAGGGCACGCGGACTGGGCGGAGATCGCCCGGGTCAAGCAGGCGGTCCGCATCCCCGTCGTGGGGAGCGGCGACGTGACCGACGTCCGCGAGATCCGGCGCCGGCTGCTGTTGGCCGAGGTGGACGGCGTGGTCGTCGCCCGGGGCGCCCTGGGCAACCTCTGGTTCATTCGCCAGGCCGTCCACCACGTCGCGACCGGCGAGCTGCTCCCCGACCTCGGCTTCGCCGACCGGATCGAGCTGACCCGGAGGCACCTGGAGCTGCTCATCGAGCATTACGGGGAGGCCCGAGCCCTGGTGGTCGGCCGCAAGTACGTGGCCTGGACCATCAAGGGGTGCAACGGCGCGGCCAAGCTCCGGGCGATGGTGCAGACGCTGGTCACGCGGGCCGACCTCGATGCCATCCTGGGCCAGGCGCTCGCCGCCGGTCTCGGGCCGGGCGGCTGGTTCCAGCCGATCTTCACGAGCGGCGAGGGCTGAGCCGAGGGCCACGCCGCCGACGGCGAAATATGGGTCCGCCGGGACCCGAAAACCTGAGTNNATATGAGGAGCGATCCCCGACCGCTGTGTTGATGATAGGTAGGTTATCAGATCGGGGTCAACCAGGTGAGGCCAGTTTGTTACTCAAACGTCGCCATCATCGTTTCACGCGCAGCACCTATACTCCCCTGCCTCCCCACTGATGCGCCGGGCGGCGCTCGGCAGGTCCCACCCACGTTCACGAAGGTGATCCACCACCATGGACAAGCCGGTCTTGCTCACCAAAGAGGGCCTCGACAAGCTCGCAGCTGAGCTCGAGGAGCTGCGGACGGTCCGGCGCGCCGAGGTCGCCGAACGGATTAAGTACGCCAAGGACTTCGGCGACATCAGCGAGAACGCCGAGTACGAGGCCGCCAAGAACGAGCNNTCGAGGTCAAGGACGAGTACGGGACCCAGGCATTCACCATCGTGGGCCCGGCCGAGGTCGATGTCACCTCGGGTCGCATCTCGATGGAATCACCGGTCGGCAAGGCCCTGCTGGGCCGCCGGATCGGGGAGAAGGTCCAGGTCCAGAGCCCCGGCGGGGTGCGCGAGCTCAAGGTCACCGCCCTCCGCTGAGGCGTTCGCATCCTGTAAACCGCCAGATCGCGTCGAACTGGCCCCAACCTGCGCGGAACGGGCCGTCGCTCCGGCACCATGTACAGGCGCATGCCCGACGATCCCCTCATGGCCGAACGGAGGCGAAAGGCCGAGGCCCTCGCCGCTCTTGGCCTTCCCGTCTACAACGTCGACTTCCGGCCCGACCACACCCTGGAGGAGGCGCGCCAGGCGCTCACCGGCTGGGAGGCGACCGGCCCGCCCGCGGACACCCCCGGCCCCCCGGTCGCGGTCGCCGGGCGGCTGATGCTCCACCGCATCCAGGGCAAGAGCGTCTTTTCCCACCTGGAGGACGAGGGCGGCCGGATGCAGGTGTGGTTCAGGCAGGACCAGCTCGGCGAGCCCGCCTTCGAGGCGGTGCGGCTGCTCGATCTCGGTGACATCGTGGGCGTCTCCGGGACGCTGATGCGCACCCGCCGCGGGGAGCCGACGGTGCTCGTTCACACCCTGACCCCGCTCGTCAAGGCGCTGCGCCAGCCGCCCGAGAAGTTCCACGGGCTCCAGGACCAGGAGACCCGCTACCGCAAGCGCTACTACGACCTGATGTCGAGCGCCGGCCAGAGGCGCCACTTCCAGCACCGGGCCGAACTGCTACGCAGCGTCCGGCGCACCCTGGAGGGGCGGGACTTCCTCGAGGTCGAGACCCCCATCCTCCAGCTCATCCCGGGGGGCGGACATGCCGTCCCGTTCCGGACGCATTGGAACGCCCTGCACACCGACGTCTACCTGCGGATCGCCATCGAGCTGCACCTCAAGCGCCTGCTGGTCGGTGGCTACCGCCGGGTGTACGAGATCGGCCGCGTCTTCCGCAACGAGGGCCTCTCGCCGCGGCACAATCCTGAGTTCACGATGCTCGAGGCCTACCAGGCGTACGCCGACTACGCCGACATGCGCGAGCTGACCGAGGCGATCGTCGTCGGCGCCGCGCAGGCCGTCCCGCCGCCCGCGGAGGGGGGGGATCCCCCCGCCCCGGACCCCCTGTGCCGCCGCTACGGCGATCGCGACCTCAACCTCACCCCGCCCTTCCGGACCAAGACGATGGCCCGGCTGATCGAGGAGGTTTGCGGCTTCGACCCGGTTCGGGCCTGGGACGACGGCAGCCTGGATGCGCGGGCCCGGCAGGCGGGCGTGGAGCTCCAGCCCGGCCAGGGCCCCGGCACCGTCTTCAACGAGGTCTACGAGCAGAAGGTCGAACGCACCCTCTTCGACCCCACCTTCGTCCTCGACTACCCGGCCGAGGTCAGCCCGCTGGCGCGGCGGCGCAAGGACGACCCCCGGTTCGTGGAGCGCTTTGAGCTGGTGGTCGCCGGCCGGGAGCTGGCCAACGCCTTCAGCGAGCTCAACGACCCCATCGACCAGCGCGCTCGCTTCGAGGAGCAGGCCCGCCAGCGCGATCTGGGCGCGACCGAGACCCAGCCCCTGGACGAGGACTTCCTGGAGGCCATCGAGGCCGGCATGCCGCCGGCCGGGGGCCTCGGCATCGGCGTCGACCGCCTGGTGATGCTGCTCACCGACAGTCCCGGCATCCGCGATGTGCTGCTCTTCCCCACCATGCGCCCGACCGGCGACGCGGAGGCTGACCCGTGATCCCTCTCCAGGCCCTGCGCGATGACCCCGACCACTTCCGCCGTGGGGCGGAGCTCAAGCACGAGGCGGCCCCCGTCGACGAGATCCTCGAGCTGGACGCGCAGGCGCGCAGCCTCCGCGCCCGGGTGGAGGCCACCCAGGCGGAGCGCCGGCGCGCCTCGTCGGCCGTCCACCGGGCGCCCTCCGAGGCCGACCGCGCTCGCCTCAACGAGCTGAAGGAGCAGGTCCAGTCGGGGGAGTCCGAGCTGGCGGAGATCGAGACCAAACTCCACGAGCTGCTTCTCTACGTGCCCAACCCGCCTCACGAGTCGGTGCCGGTCGGCCGCGACGAGAACGACAACGTCACCGTGCGCACCTGGGGGGAGGCGCCGGAGTTCGACTTCGAGCCGCTGCCCCACTACGACATCGGGGAGCGGCTCGGCATCTTCGACTTCGAGCGCGCCGCCAAGATCAGCGGCGCCCGCTTCGCCGTGCTGCTCGGCGACGGCGCGCGGCTGCAGCGGGCGCTGATCACCTGGATGCTCGACGTGGGGGTCCGCGAGCACGGCTACAGCGAGGTGCTGCCGCCCTACCTGGTCCGCACCGAGTGCATGGTGGGGACCGCCAACCTCCCCGACAAGGAGGGGATGGCCTACCAGACCAGCGACGACCTCTACCTGGTGCCCACCGCCGAGGTGCCGGTCACCAACCTCTACCGCGAGGAGATCCTCGCCGCCGCCGCCCTGCCCATCTGCCACGTCGCCTACAGCGCCTGCTTCCGCCGCGAGGCGGGGGCGGCGGGCAAGGACACCCGCGGTTACATCCGGCTGCACCAGTTCGACAAGGTCGAGATGGTGAGGTTCACCACCCCCGAGACCTCATTGGATCAGCTGGAGATCCTCACCGGGCATGCCGAGTCCCTGCTGCGGCGGCTCGGCATCCACTACCGGGTGCTGTCGATGTGCACCGGCGACATGGGCTTCGCTCAGTGGAAGAAGTACGACGTCGAGGCCTGGGCGCCGGGGATGGGGCGCTGGCTCGAGGTCTCCTCGTGCAGCGCCTTCGGCGACTTCCAGGCGCGCCGGGCCAACATCCGCTACCGGCCGGCTCCGGGGGAGCGGCCCCGATTCGTCCACACCGTCAACGGCAGTGGCCTGGCGGTGCCGCGGGTGCTCGACGCGGTGCTCGAGACCTACCAGCGCGCGGACGGCAGTGTCGACGTGCCCGCGGCGCTCCGGCCTTACATGGGCGGGCTGGACCGGCTGACGCCGGCGCGGTCGTGAGCGGCCACGAGGTCGCGTCTCGGGTCGCGGTGGACCGGATGATCGTCACCGGCCACCGCATCGAGGTGCCGCTGGACTGGAGCCAGCCCGGCGGCAGGGAGACGATCAGCGTCTTTGCCCGCGAGGTGGTGGCCGCCGAGAAGGCGGACGATCAGAGCCTTCCCGTGATCTGCTGGTACCAGGGTGGGCCGGGGATGGAGTGCGCGTTCCCGGTGTCACGGTTGCCGTGGCTGGAGCAGCTGCTGACCCGCTACCGGGTGCTCCTGCTCGACCAGCGCGGCACCGGCATGAGCACGCCGCTCGAGGCGCGGGCGCTGCCGCGCAGGGATCCCGGCGAGCTGGCGGAGTACCTCCGTCACTTCCGCGCCGACTCCATCGTCCGCGACGCCGACCGGTTCCGCTCTCTGCTGCTCGGGGAGGACGCGGACTGGCATCTCTTCGGGCAGAGCTTCGGAGGGTTCTGCAGCCTCGCCCACCTCTCCTTCCTTCCCGAGCACGTGACGGGGGTGATCATCACGGGTGGCTTCGCCCCCGTGCTCCACGACGCCGACGCCGTCTACACCGCACTCGCCGAAAGGGTGGCCGAGCGCAACGCGGACTTCCTGGCCCGCTTCCCGGAGGATGCGGAGCGGGTGCGGCGGATCGTCGACCACCTCTCCACCGCGCACGACGTCGACGCGTACGGGCAGCGTCTCACCGCCCGCGCGTTCCTCACCCTGGGCACGTGCCTCGGCCACCTCCACGGGGCGGCCGAGGTGCACGGCGCCGTCGAGCGAGCGGCCCACGACCTCGAGGCGCTGGGGATGCTGGGCGGTGCGGTGCACCAGCGGGTCGCCGAGCTGATGTCGCCGGCGACCAATCCCATCTACTCCCTGCTCCAGGAGGCGTGCTACGCGCAGGGCGCGCCGACCCGGTGGGCGGCGGCGCGTGTGATCGGCGCCGATCCCCGCTACCGGCTCGACGCCCTGCCGGCACCCTGCTTCACGGGCGAGATGATGTTCCCCTGGATGTTCGAGGAGCGGGCGTCGCTACGCCCGTTCCGGGATGCGGCCGAGGCGATCGCAACCCAGGTCTCGTGGACGCCCCTCTACGACATCGACCGCCTGCGAGCCAACCGTGTCCCGGTGGTGGGCACCGTCTACTGGAACGACCCCTACGTCGAACGTGGGCTGGCCATGGAGACCGCCGGGCTGCTCGGCAACTGCGAGGTGTGGATCAGCAACGAGCACGAGCACCAGGCGTACCGGGCGACCCCGGGGCGGGTGGCGGAGCGGCTCTTCGCCATGCTCGACCAGCGACGGGCGCAGAGCTGACATCCCGNNCGGGGCCGGAGCCCCAGGAGTCGACGTACTGGGACAGTGACCAGCTGGACCTGGTGCGGCAGGGCTGCGGCCTCCGCCATCGTCGTCGCCTCGACCGGCCGGACGAACCCGGGATCTGGACGCTGAAGACCCCCGGGCGGATGGACGCCGACCGGATGGTGAGGGGGGAGCATGAGCTGCGCGCCGAGGGGTCGACCCCACCGGCGGAGTTGCTCTCGCTGATCCCGGAGGCGGTCGATCCCGCGGCCCTGCACCCCGTGGCGGTGCTCAGCGCCACCCGGCGGGTGCTCACCCTGGGCCGTTCGGCATCGGGCGAGAGGGGGGCCGGCACTGTCGAGGTGATGGACGACACCGTCGAGGTCCGCGCCCCGGGGGGCGGTCCCGTTGTCGACCGATTCCGCGAGCTCGAGGTCGAGATGCAGGACGGAGCGGACGATCTCGCGGACCGGGTGGCGGCACGGCTTCGCGAGGCCGGCGCGGGACCGCCGGAGAGCACCTCCAAGTACCGGCGGGCGCTGCGGGCTCTGGGTCTCCAGATCTGAGACGGCCGATCCTGCGAGCCGCGGGGAGGCGTCCGTCCGGTCAGAGGGGACGGACCGGCACCCTAGACCGTGCCGCTTGGCGTGGGCTCCCAGCGCCGCACCCAGCGCTCCTCGGCCACCAGCGCCGGCCAGACGTGCTGCTCCATGAGGCTGTCGTAGAAGGCCTGACGGCGCCTCTCGGCCTCGGCTCCCTCCACCGGTGGCACGTGAGCCTTGCGGTCCTGGATCCAGGGTGGGACGCAGCGCAGGATCACCCGGCTGTTGAGCCGAAAGGCGCACTCCGGGTCGCGAGCCTCGCCGACCTCGACGTCGATGCGCAGCAGCGGGCCGGTGTTGTCGAAGAGCTTCCAACCCTGGACCCAGCGGCGGCCGCGGTTCTGGTCGGTCACCAGGGTGAGAGCCTCGGTGCCGACGTGCTCGCCGCTCGCCGGTCGGGAGAGCGCCGTGAGGGCCGCGCGCATCCGGGAGTCGAGTCCCTCGGCTAGGTACGACGCCAGCGAGGGTGAGCGGTTGTCCAGGTCGGGCCGGGGGAGCTGCCCGCGGAACTCCACGGGGGCGAGGGCCTGGACGGTGCGGGCATGGCGTCGGCAGAGATGCCAGGAGTTGACCGTCACGACGTGGTCGGCGCACCACGCTGTCGGGCACGGGATGCCGCGCCGGTCACGGTAATCGCACGACACCCGGTTCTCGGCCTGGCAGCCGGGCTCGGAGCATGGCTGCTCGCTGGGATGTCCGGGTGAGGCGGCGGGCACGCCCACGATCTCCGCCTCGACCGCTTTCTGACGCCTCAGCAACGACACCTCAGCTTCCCCCAAGCCCAGCGTCCGCCCCTCCGGGCACACCCCTTCTGAGCATGCTCAGGCTACCAGGATCGAGCCTCTCCTGTCAAACGCTCTGACACCTGCACAAGGGCGAAGCGCTGCACAGCTTTCTCCCCACGGCGACTCCAGCGCATCCCCCACCAGCGCGCTACCAGGAGTGGCGGACCGCGCCCTGATAGAGTCCCGGCGACCGTCCGCCGATCGTTGGGGAAGACCTATGCGCTGGACTATGCCGCCCGATCGAGTTCCTGAAGCCTGGTTCAACGTCGTGCCGCGGCTGGCGCAGCCGATCGACCCGGCGCTCCACCCCAGAACCAGGCAGCCGGCGGGCCCACAGGACCTCGCCCCCCTCTTTCCGATGGCCCTGATCCTCCAGGAGGTGTCGACCGACCCCTGGATCGACATCCCGGGCCCGGTCCTCGACATCCTCCGCCTCTGGCGCCCGACTCCCCTGGTTCGTGCCCGCCGCCTTGAGCAGGCGCTCGACACCCCGGCGCGGATCTACTACAAGGACGAGTCCGTCTCCCCGGCCGGCTCGCACAAGCCCAACACCGCCGTTCCCCAGGCCTACTACAACCGCGAGGAGGGGATCAAGCGCATCGCCACGGAGACGGGTGCCGGCCAGTGGGGGAGCGCGCTCGCCTTCTCCTGCTCACTCTTCGGCCTCACCTGCAAGGTCTACATGGTGCGGGCCTCGTACGAGCAGAAGCCCTACCGTCGGCTGATGATGGAGGCCTGGGGTGGCGAGGTGGTGCCGTCGCCGGTGGACGACCCCGACAGCCCCGGCTCGCTCGGCATGGCGATCAGCGATGCCGTCCGCGACGCCGGCAGCCGTGAGGACACCCACTACTCGCTGGGGTCGGTGCTCAACCATGTGCTCCTCCACCAGACCGTGATCGGCCTGGAGGCCAAGGAGCAGCTCCAGCTGGCGGGTGAGGAGAAGCCCGACCTGGTCATCGGTTGCTGCGGTGGCGGCTCCAACCTCGGCGGCCTCGCCCTGCCCTTCGTTGCGGACGAGGGCGTCGAACTGCTGGCGGTGGAGCCGACCAGCTGCGCCACCCTCACCACCGGGAAGTTCGAGTACGACTTCGGCGACACCGCCGGGCTCACCCCGCTCCTCTCGATGTACACGCTCGGCCACGACTTCGTGCCCCCATCGATCCACGCGGGCGGCCTCCGGTACCACGGTGACGCGCCGATCATCAGCAACCTGGTGCACACGGGGCGGATGCGCGCCAGCGCATACAACCAGACCGCCGTCTTCGAGGCGGCCATCCAGTGGGCGCGGACCCAGGGGACGATCCCGGCTCCCGAGACCGCGCACGCCATCAAGGCGACCATCGACGCCGCCCTCCAGGCCCGCGAAGAGGGCAAGGAGAAGGTGATCCTCTTCGGCTACTCCGGGCACGGGCTCCTCGACCTGCAGGCGTACGACGACTTCCTCACCGGGAAGCTGGCCGGCAGCTGAAGGAAGAGGGACGGCAGAGCCGCGGGCACCGACCGCTCGGCGGCCGGCCCGTATCTCGACGTGCGCACCGAGCGACTTCCTGCTGATGAACCAGACCGGGGCGACGCGATCCTCGCGGAGCTGAACGATCTCGCCGGAGCGGTCAGATCAGCCCGGCGTGGGGAGGCATCGGGGTGGGACACCTTGTTCGAACGGTTCCACCCCGATGTGCACGCCTACGCGCTCGCCCGCCTGGGTGACTGGTCGGGTGCCGAGGACGTGACCCAGGAGGTGTTCGTGGCCGCCGTGACATCGATCCGCAGGCTGCGCGACGAGCGCGAGCCGGCGGTTCAAGCGTGGTTCCTGCACATCTGCCGTCACAAGGTCATCGACCACCTCCGCCGCAACCTGCGCCAGCGCCGCCTGCCGGTGGACGAACCCGAGCCGGCATCCGACCCCCAGCATGTCGTCGAGGCCAGATTGCGCGCCGATGAGCTGCGTGCTGCGCTGAGCAAGCTCACCGAGGACCAGCGCGACATCCTCGTCCGCCGCTTTGTCCTGGACCACTCGATCGATGAGGTGGCCTCGGCCACCGGGCGCAGCGCGGGCGCGGTCAAGTCGCTCCAGCACCGCGCACTGGCCACCCTCGGCCGCCTGTTCGCGGGGAGGCAGGCTTCGTGAACGACGCTCACATGGTGCTGGACCGCCTCACCGCTTGGCGCGATGACAGCCGGCGCTTCCCCCGGCCGCTCGCGCGGGAGCGCGCTCGCGCCGCCATGCACGCGGCCCTCGCGTCGGGCACGGCACCCGTGGGGGCGCGGAGTGCCGCTCTCCGCATTCACCCTCGCTGGCGAGCCCGGCTCACCGGGTCGGTCGTGGCCCTTGCCGCCGCCGCCGCCGTGGTGGCGCTTGGCTGGGATGCCCCCGCGGGCTCCCCGCTCTTCGGGATCCGGTCGGCTCGCCAGGGCGTGCAGCTCGTGCTTCCCGGGGCCGACGCTGCATCCCTCCACCTCCAGTTCGCCGAACAGGACCTGGCCGACGCCAGGGTGGGCACCGATCTCGCCTCGAGCCTGGCGGACGCCGGCTCGCAGCTGAGGTCTGCCCTCTCCGCCCTTCCCAGCGACCTGGGCTCACCCCTCTGGGCCCGCTACGAGGACGACCAGACCACGCTCGCGAACGCGGAGAAGGGGATCGGGACGGCGAGCCCCGGTGAGCCGCCGCGAACCAGCGCGGGGTCCCCGCCGGGGGCGACCGCGCCGGGATCCAGCGCAGAGCCCTCGGGCTCGGACAGGTCACCGCGCGCCACCGGAAGTCCGCGACCCTCCGGGTCGGACGACGACGGCTCCCCGGCTCCCAGCGCGAGTGGTGGTGGCGGCGGCGGCGGTGATGACGGCGGCGGGGGCGGCAGCGATGACGGGGGTGGTGGCGATGGCGGCTGAGCCGGCGCGCGGCGGACCCGCGCTCAAGATCCCCGCGTGTCCTCGGCGGCGGTGAGGGCCAGCGCCACCCTGGGGCATTGGGCGACGGCTCGGCGGGCGAGTCGCTGCAGACGGCCATCTTCCAGGGGACGGCGCTCCACGATCGGATAGCCCCAGTCGTCGAGGCGGATCAGCTCCGGCACGATCTCCGCGCAGTACCCGACGCCGTCGCAGAGGATGGGATTGAGGCGCAACCTCGGGGGTCCGTCGGCGGCGTTCGGATCCCTCATCGCCATCCGGGGGTGGACCGTGGGGGTGGGGGCAGGGCCCCGTCCGCCCATCCGTGGCACGGCATTCCCCGGAGGTGCAGCGCAAGGTGATCCGGGAAGGCCTCGAGCGCCGAGACGACGTTGTGGATGGCGCCGTCCGGATGATGACAGCCGCCCCGCCCGGTGACCTGAAGAGCCCACCGGCGTACCCGCTCGAGGTCGCCGGGATTCGCGTCCGACGCGGCGATGCGCAGCATGGCGTCCGCGATGGCGCGCAGACCGTGGACGCAGGGACCGCACTGCCCGGCCGATTGGCGGGCGAGGTAGTCGGCGATCCGTGCCGACTCGCTCAGCCCGCAGCCGTGTCCTCCGAGAACGCCGAGGACCCCGCAGCCGAGCGCCACCTCGTCCGGCGTGAGCCGGAGGTGAGCCACCGCGGCCGGTGCGATCCAGGTGCCGGCGTAGCCGCCGACGAGCACGCCTGCGGTGGCACCCGCCACCCCTCCGGCGAGACCGATCGCGTCGACGAGAGGGGTCCCGACATCGATCTCGTAGACCCCCGGGTGCCGGACACTGCCGCTCAGGGTCACCAGCGCGGTCCCCGGGGCTCCGGCGGTGCCGCGGGCGCGGAACCAGGCGTCACCGAAGCGTGCGACGAGCGCCGTGTTGGCGATCGTCTCGGCGTTGTGGACCAGGGTGGGTCGACCACCCACACCGCGTTCGGAGGGGTATGGGGGGGCGAAACCGGGCTTTGAGGGCCCGCCGTTCAGGCGTCTGACCACCGCCGACGATTCCCCGGCGACGTAGCGATGAGCTGTGCGCACCACACGAACCGGGACCTCGCGGACCCCCGCATCCCGGCGCTCGCGCAGACTTCTGTGCAGCGCGCGCACCAGCGGCCGCGACGGGCTGGAGAGGTAGATGACGATCCCCTCCGCGCCGACGCTCTCCGCCGCGACCTGGGCGCCGTCGAGGATCAGATGGGGACGGTGCAGTGCGAGTGTCCGATCCTTGGCGGAGAGCGGCTCGCCTTCCGACGCGTTGACCACCACCAGGGCCGGACGCTCCTCCACGTGGTCGGAGACCGCTCGCCATTTCCGTCCTGCGGGGAACCAGCCTCCGCCGCGGCCGCGGAGCCCGCTGCGCTCCAGCACCTCGATCATCCAGTCGCCCCCGGTCGGCCGCGCTCCGAGGCGCTCTCGATGCTCGGCGAAGCTCTCGGCGCCCCGCTCGGGTTGGGGACCGGCCAGAAGCCTCGGCGATGCGTGTGGGGCCGGCGCGCGGGGCGGCAACGCAGTCGGCCCCGCTCCGGCGCGGTGCGACTCCAGCATGGAGGTCACGGCAGCGGTCCCGAGGCCGTCAGCGTCCCGCCGATGGTGGGTGGCGTGCCGAGGAGTTCGACGATCAGCCGGACGCCGCCACAGTCGGCGTACAGCGACGTCGTGGCTCGCGCCGGCGAGCTGCACACCACGCTGCCGTCGCGTTCCACGGTGACGACGGGCAGGTCCTGTGAGGGACCCGGTGGCGTGATGGCGAGGGTGAGGTCGGGATCGACCGTGTCGCGCAGCCCGATCGCCGTCCCACCCCGGGCGTTGCGGACCAGCGTCCCCACCAGCGGATCCTGGAAGCCCTCGCGAGCGGTGGCGTCCGGTGCCAGGGTGGTGGAGGCGGAGAGGATTGTCGTCGGCGTCCCCGCGCGCGCCGCCCAACCGGGCTGGAGCGGCCCCCGGACGGCCCACGCGCACGCCGTTGCCGTCGCCACGAGCGCAGCGGCGGCGGCAAGAGCACGCACGGGCACCGTTCGCCGGCGGCCACCGCCCACCAGGCGATGCGTCAGCGCGGCCAGGACGGCGGCGACGCATCCCACCGTCAGTCCCAGGAGCCACGGCTGCTGCTGGTCGGACCCGGTGCCGAGAGCGTGTATCACCGCGATGGGCCAGGAGGCGTAGGCCAGCCAGTGCACCAGCCGCCACGCGCGCGGTCCGATCAGGCCCCGCATGAGGCTTGTCGCCACCAGCACAACCAGCATCTCGGCGGCGACGACGCCGAGACCCAGCCAGAAGGTTCGGTACCGCCCGGCAAAGGGGACGATCGCATCCAGCACCGTGATGCCCGCGAATGGATCGAGCACCGACGTGGCGATGTGCAACGCGAGCAGGAGGATGGCGAGGAGGCTGAGGTTCCGGTGCAGGGAGGCGATGACGAAACGGGGAGTGGCCCGACCCTCCCAACGCAGCGAGGTGGCGATGCCGAGCACCACCGTGGCGGTCAGCAGCACCAGCGTGGCCACCCCGGCTCCACGGGTGGTGAACCAGAGCGCGCTGGGAGGGGCGGCGGCTGCCATCCGCGTCTCAGCCGGGCCAGTCGCCGACTCGGACAAGGGTGCCGTCGTCGCCGACGAGGCGCCCAGGCAGACCCTGTGCAGCGAGCCAATCCGCGGCGGCGTCGCCGAGGATGATGGACGAGGTCGCTGCCGCGTTGGCCTCTGCGCAGGTTGCGGCGGCGACGCTCGCCGTCCGCCAACGGGTGCAGGCCGGCCGTCCCGTGGACGGATCGAGGATGTGGTGGAGGGTGCGATTCCCGCGGCGCCACGTTCGAGCCTGCGTCCCCGATGTCGCCAGCCCGCCGTCATGCAGCATCACGTCCTGCCACGCTGGGTCGTGGTCGCCTTCGCTGACGCGCACTCGCCAGCCGCCTGCCGGCGCGGGCCCGGCGACGGCAACGTCTCCCCCGCACCCGACCATCACGCCCACCCCGATGCGCGCCGCGGCGGCCGCGGCGGCCAGGTAGGCCNNCGGCCGCCCAGGCCTTGCCGATGGCGCCGAGGTCAAGGGAGACGTCCCCCGGAAGCTCCACCGAGCCGCCGGCGTGGGTGACCTGGCGCCATCCCGGTGCCCGGCGCACCTCCAGCTCGATGGCCGCACCGAAGGGTGGCAGGTCGCCGAAGGTGACCGTGTACCCGATCCGCTCCATGAGCCTGCCCACCGTCGGGTCGACCAGCCCGCCGGTGGAGCGCGCGGCGTCCAGGGCAGCTCCCAGGGCCCGGTCGAGGAGCGGCGACACCCTTCTCGCCCCCGTGCCCGCGCCGCGGTTGACCAGGGAGAGCTCGGAGTCGGATTGGAACCGGCTGCACGTCCTGTCGACGGCGCCGATCACCTCCCGAGCGATCGCCAGAGCGGCGGGGAGCGCCGTGGCCTCGTCCACCACCACGACGGTGGTCGTTCCCATGGCGGGGAACTTGGCCGAGGTCAGCACGGATGCGAGGGCGTCGAGTGGCAGGCCGGCGGAGGAGGCGGGGGCGGGGCAGACGATGCCCCCCCTCCAGCCGGGGCTGGAGCCGCGGTCGGCGCGGAGAGTGGGGGGCGCAGCGACCCGGACCCGGCCGCCGCCGGAGCGTGGGTGATTCGAACGATGACCAGGGGCGTTGGCGGTGCGGACTGGACCGGGGCCGCCTCCACCGGGACCGGGTGTGCGGCGGACGGCGTGAGCTTGGGGCTCGCGGCGGCGAAGCTCGTGGCGGTGAGGGCGGCGACCGCGCCGGTCAGTCCGGCCGCGCCGGCGATGCCGGCAGCCGTCCAGAGCGAGACCTTGCGCAGGGCACGGTCGCGGTCCCGGGGGCGGTATCGACGGACCAAGCCTAGTCGCCTCCCCCGCAATCGTCGTCGGCACATGGGGTGCGGCGGGGCGTTGGAGTGGCCAGGGGAGTACTCGGGGGCACGGAGGCGATCGCGGTCGCGGAGGCGGGGGCTGGGATCGCGGTCGTGGGAACGGGTGGCGGCGGGTAGGGCACGACGACGAGGCTCTCGGTGGGCGGTGGTGGGGTGGCGGGTGGGTAGAGCAGGGCGGCGTTGAGGGGTGGGAGGCTGTGGGCGGCCGCCAATGGGCGGGTTGCCACGGCAAGCCCTGCGAATGGGCCGGCGTGGCCGGCCGCCGCCAGCCCCGTCAGCACGCCAGCGCAGATCGCCGGCAGGGCGACGCCAAGAAAGTGGGGGTGGGCCCTCACACGCATGTCATCAAGTCGGCGCCGATGCAGCCAGGGATACGGCGTGCCGGTGGGCCGTGCTCCCTCTTGGTCTTGACCCGTGGGGCACCACCGGCGGGCGGCGTCAGAGTGGCAGGCCCTGCTCCAGGTAGCTGAGCGCCTCGTCGATGTCCGGCAGGAACTCGGTCCACTCTCGGGTCGGGTCCTCGACGAGCGGCTCCATCGCGACCAGCATCACCCCGAGCACGGCACCGACGAAGGCGCGCACCTGGATGTCATCGGCTGGGCGTCCGGCTCGGGCGGCGACCGCTCCGGCGAGCACCTGGAACGAGCGGACCAGCTCGTTGATCCAGCGGGCTCTGACCTCGGGGACCGAGAAGGTCAGGGCCATTCGCACCTTCTCCAGCTCCCGCTCCTCCGGGGAGAGCCCGCCGGTGATGCTGCCGATGCTGCGGAGCGCCTCGCGGCAGGCCTGCAGTGGCGTGAGATCAGGGGGCAGCTGCAGGAACACCTCCAGCAGCAGCTCGTCGTAGTCGTCGCGGAGGATGACGTCCTCCTTGGTCGGGAAGTAACGGAAGAACGTGCTCGGCGAGACGTCGGCAGCCTCGGCGATCTCCTCGACCGTGGCGCCGTCATAGCCCCGCTCCCGGAAGAGGCGCATCGCCTCCTGCTGGATGGCGGCGCGGGTCTTTGCCTTCTTCCGCTCGCGGAGCCCGGGAGCTCGGCCCTCGATCGCCTCTGATGACGTCATCTCGACCCGATCCTCATTCCACCTGCTCGGCTGTCGCCGCCACGATCCTACCCGTTGTGAGCGGGGCCGGCCCGGATCCCGCGCCCTCCATGCCAGGGTCCGCGGGCAGAGCGGTACCGGCNNTTCATCCCGTGGACGAAGGCTTCCTGGACCCCACGGCTGAGTGCCGCCGAGTCGAGCTGGCGCGCGACCGCGAGCCCCTGGGCGAGGCCCGACCTCATGGTCGCCACCGCCGCGGCCGGGAGCCCGGCGACCGGAAGGTGCGCCTGGTAGACGGAGCTCAGGGCGCTGCCAAAGAGGGCGGCACCCAGGGGACCGCCGGTCTTGTTGAGCGCCTGGAGGACGCCACTCGCGACGCCGCTGCGCTCGGCGTCCATCTGGCTGAGTGCCGCCGACGCCGCGGGGGCAAAGACCAGGCCCAAACCCACACCGACCACCGCCAGCCAGGTGGCGGTGAAGGCCGTGCCGGAGGCGAGCGTCATGTTGGCGCCGATCAGGCACCCGATCCCGAAGATCGCGAAGCCGGCGGCGATCACCAGCTTGGGACCGAGCCTGACGGCGAGGCGGGCGCCCGGTACGGCACCCACGACGAGTCCGGCGATCAGGGGCAGGAGACGGAAGCCGCTGCCCATCGGATCCACTCCCAGGATCCCCTGGAAGTACTGGGGGAGGGTGAACAGGCCTCCCATCATCGCCACGCCCGACACCGCGAGGAGGATCACCCCCCAGGTGAAGTTGCGCGAGCGGAAGAGGTTCAGGTCCACGAGGGGCTGACCGCCCGGACGGCGCCCGAGCACCGCCTCCCACCGGAAGAAGCCGACCAGGAGCAGAGCGCCGGCGATCATGGGGACGATCGCGAAGCCGCTGCCCCAACCGTCCTGTCCTGCCTGGATCAGCCCGTAGGTCAGACCGACCAGGCCCGCGGTGGAGGCGCCCACGCCGATCGGGTCGAGGCCCGGAGCCCTCGACGCCTTGGTCTCCGG
>PLAX01000058.1 GCA_003135255.1 Candidatus Dormiibacterota bacterium
ATCACCCCGATACGGCTCATCTCCTCATCCTCGAGGAGCTCGGTGAGCGTGCGGCCGGCGCGCTCGAAGAGCCGGGCGAGAAGGTTGCGCCGGGTGGGGGCGGCAAGCGCCCGGAAGACCCTGTTGTCGTCCACGCCCATTAGCATAGGTTACTAATCAGTCACGTGTCAATAAGGTCACATGGCACACGGCGCGGCGGACCCGCCGGCGCCTCGGGCCTGCCGCCCGGCTCCCGCCGCGATCAGACCGTCGCGAGAGAGATGGGCGCGTAGAAGCCCCGCAGGGCCTCCTGGTAGCCGGCCGGGTTCTGGAGCCAGTGGAGATGCCCGGACCCGCCGAGGGTGACCTGGGTGGCCTGGGGGAAGCGGCCTCGGACGGTGGCCTCCGACTCGCCGAAGATGTCGTCCGCGCCGTAGACCACCAGCACCGGCCCGGCGTAGTCCTGCAGCGAGAGGAGCTGACCGCCGTCGGCGCGCGACAGCGAGCGATCGGTTCGCAGCAGCGCCTCGGGGCAACACCCTTCGAGCCACTCCCGGTCGGGCTGGGTGCCGTCCGCGGATCGAGGAAGTAGTTGTGCCACGTCTCGGTCATGACATGGCGCATCGCCCATCGCCGCAAGGGGTTGGGCGGGAAGAGAAGGGAACCGTAGAGGTAGAGACGCAGGGTGCCGCCGGCGCCTGCGCGCCCCAGCTCGATCCGGAAGGAGTCGCGCTTGGTGGCCTTCCAGTCGGCGCCGACACCCAGCGACGAGCTGCTGAGGACGAGGCTGCGGACGCGCGCCCCGTGGTGGGCTGCATACAGCTGGGCGAGCAGACCGCCCCAGGAGTGGCCGAGGACGTGCCAGGTGGGGACCTCGAGCTGCTCCCGGATCGCCTCGATGTCGGCGAGGTAATCGTCGATCCGGTAGAGACCGTCGTGGCAGAGGGAGTGGCCGACCCCCCTCTGGTCAAAGCTGATGGCCCAGTATCCGGGCAGCAGCGGAGCGATGTCTGTCTGCATCGAATCCGGCACCCCGGGGCCCGCCGTGGAGGAGCAGGAGCGCCTCCCCGTCCGGCCGGCTGACCCGCACCGCGAGCTCGGCTCCCGCTGTCTCAACCATCAGTTCACGCATCTCTTCCTCTCCTGGCGGCTTGTCTGCCCGGCTCGAGCGACGAATCCCCGCGCATCGGGGTCAGGCCACAGCGCCCGCCCCTTCGGTTTCGCTGGACGTCCTGCGCTCGGCGGTCCGAGCGCGCTGTGACGCGATGCCGGGGACGAAGAGGGCGGCCATGGCTCCCAGCGCCAGCACGCCGCTGCCCACCAGGACGGCCGGCTGCAACCCCGCCACGAACTGGACCGGGCTCGCGTACCCACCCGCGTGGGAGAAGACGGCGGCCAGGACGGCGATCCCGAAGACCCCGCCGACCTCGCGGATGGCGTTGTTGGCTCCGGAGGCCTGGCCTGCCTCATGCCCACGCACCGCGGAGAGCACAGCGTTGGCGGCGGGAGCGAACACCAGGGCCATGCCGGTGCCGGCGAGGACGAAGGGCACGATCACCGACGCGTACGGCATCCCGGGGGCCAGGGCCCGATCGATCCAGACCAGGGCGATCGCCTGCAGGGCCAATCCGGTCGCCATCAGAGGACGGCTGCCCACGCGGTCCGAGAGGATGCCCGCCACGGGGGCGACCAGTATCGGCATGCCGGTCCAGGGCAGGGTGCGCAGCCCCGCCTGCAGGGCGGTGTAGTGCTGGGCGGTCTGGAAGAACTGGGCCAGCAGGAAGACCGAGCCGAACATCCCGAAGTACATCGCGAAGGAGACGGCGTTGGTGGCGGCGAAGGCCCGGCTGCGGAAGAAGCGCATGGGCAGCATGGGTGCGGGTGAGTGCAGCTCCCAGACGGTGAAGGCGATCAGCAGGGCGGCCCCGCCCAGCATCGCGCCCAGCACGGTGCTGCTCCCCCATCCGATGGCGTTGGCGCGCACCAGCCCGTAGACGATGCCGAAGAGCCCGCCGGTGGCGAGCACCAGCCCGGGGATGTCGAACCTGCGGTTGGGACCCCGGCTCTCGCTGAGGCGGAGCACGGCCAGTGGTCCGACGACGAGCCCGACCGGCACGTTGATCCAGAAGATCCAGTGCCAGGAGATGCCGCTGATCACGGCTCCGCCGATGACCGGGCCGAGGGCCACACCGAGACCGCTGATGCCCGACCAGATGCCGAGGGCGACGCCGCGCCGTCCGGCGGGGAACGCCTCGGAGAGGAGGGTCAGCGTGAGCGGCATGACCACCGCGCCACCGGCGCCCTGAAAGGCTCGGGCCGCGATCAGCGCCCCGGCGTTCGGAGCCAGCGCGGCGGCCGCCGAGCCGAGGGTGAAGATGCCCAGCCCGAGCACGAACATCCGGCGCCGGCCAAAGCGGTCACCGAGCGCGGCTCCGGAGAGCAGCAGGACGGCAAAGCTCAGGGTGTAGGCGTTGACCGTCCACTCCAGCGAGGCGAGATCGACGTGGAACTGGAGGCGGATGCTGGGGAGCGCGAAGGTCACCACCAGGTTGTCGAGGGTGACCATGAACAGCGCCAGGGACACCAGGGCAAGGGTCCATCCAGTTCGGGGGGTCGCGGGGGACCGCACGAGGGCGGGGGGCCGGGTGAATGCAGTGGACATCGTGGCTCTCCTTATTGATGCATCCATCACTTTGCAGGTGAAAAAAAATTCCGCCTTGTCTCAGGCGATCGCGTGGGGGTCCGTGGTCGCGGGCCTGGCCTGGAGGTCCGCGCCTTCGTGCTTGTGCTCCCAGAGCGGGGCGCACAGCTCCGGAATTCCGAGGACGGTGGTCACGTTGGCCATCATTCCGGCGGCGAAGAACTCCGCGACCTGGCGCGGCGTGGCGCCGCTCAGCTGGCGGACGTCGTCCGCCAGGGCCCGGAACCCGCGTGCGCAGTGCGCGTGGATCTCGGGATCGGCCGAGGCTGCGTAGGCCTGCAACTGCATGAGCAGCTCGTAGCGGTCGGCGATAAGCTCCGGGTAGGTCATCCCCATCTTCCCCAGGGCCTCCTCCGGGCTGCGGGCGCCCCGGGCGGCCTCACGGAAGGTGGCCCGGATCCGGCCCTGCACCCGATCATGGGCGGCCAGGAAGAGATCGCGCTTGTTGGGGAAGAGTGCGTAGATGTAGGGCTGGCTGATGCCGGCGCGCTCGGCGATGGCGGCCGTGCTCGCCGCCTCGTAGCCGCGCTCGGCGAACTCGCGGATGGCGGCCTCGACCACCTGGTCGCGGCGCTCGTCCGAGGTCTGGCGCAGCCGGGCGGCCGCTTCACGTGGGGTCATGGCGAGATTATTGATTGGCCTATCAGAAATGTCAATAGGCTGCGCCGAGCCTCCGTGACCCACTCCCGCGGCACGCCACCGGCCGCCGGATGGTCCTTCCCCCGGATGGCGGCGAGGTTCAGCCCATCGCGGCGAGCACGGCCACCAGCCGGTCGCAGGCGCCTTTGACCCCGTGGCGGGCCGCGAGCGCCGCCACCCCCGCGGGGTCCGCGGGGTAGCGGTCGCGCCTCCCGGCGGGGAGCGTGATGGGCAGGTCGAGCACCGGCTCGACGACCCGCATCGCTCGGGCGAGGTAGTCCCGATCGGCCTCTCCGAGCGGCGTGTCGCGGATGATCTCCGCCAGCCCGCCGTGGCGGCGGATCAGCTCGGCCGCCTTGGCGGCACCCACCCCGCGCAATCCCGGAAGCCCGTCGGAGGGATCGCCGCGGAGCACCGCGAAATCCGCATAGCGGCGGCCGGGGACGCCATAGCGGCGGGTCACCTCCGCCTCGTCGACCACTGCCAGGCCCCCCTTCTCGGGGTAGAGCACCCGCACCCGGGGGTCCTCGACGAGGGCGAAGAGATCACGGTCGCCGCTCACCACCTCGACCGTCCCTCCGGTGAGCGCGCTCCAGGTGGCGATGACGTCCTCGGCCTCGTGGTCGGCGACGCCGGCCTGGTCGACGCCCACGGCGCGGAGCACCTCGGCGATCACGGCCATCTGGGGAGCGAGTCCGGGCGGCACCGGCTCGGCCACCCGGTGGGCCTTGTAGGCGGGGATGAGGGCGACCCGCCACGCGGGGCGCCAATCCTCGTCGCTCGCCACCGCGAGCCGGCGGGGCCGCCGCTGGACGATCAGCCGGGCCAGGGTGTCGAGGAAGCCGCGGATCGCGTTGATGGGCTGCCCATCCGGCCCGCGAACGCTCGCGGGCACGCCGTAGAAGGCGCGGAAAATCATGCTCGAGCCATCGATCAGGAGCCAGTCGCAGGCCATCGACCACGCATTGTGCAGGCGTATCGTCGGGAGCGGGGGCGGGTCGCTCACAGGACGAAGGAGGGCACGTGCATGCAGCAGCGCAGGTTGGGCTCCCAGGGGCTTGAGGTCTCCGCCGAGGGCCTCG
>PLAX01000170.1 GCA_003135255.1 Candidatus Dormiibacterota bacterium
ACATGGGCGCGATGGAGAACCCGTGCTGCATCACCTTCAACGAGGTCTACGTCTTCCGCAGCCGGGCCACCGAGCTGCAGCGGGCGCGGCGGGCCGAGGTCATCGTCCACGAGATGGCCCACGTCTGCGGCTTCGGTGACGTCACCACCATGCGCTGGTGGGGAGACCTCTGGCTCAACGAGACCTTTGCCACCTACATGTCCAACAAGGCGATGGTCAACGCCACCGAGTTCACCAACGCCTGGGTCGACTTCGCCAACACCATGAAGTCGGCGGCGGCACGCCAGGACCAGCTCCCCTCCACCCACCCCATCTCCACCCCCTGCGCCGACACCAACGAGGTGCGGCAGAACTTCGACGGCATCACCTACCAGAAGGGGGCCTCGGTCCTCAAGCAACTGGTCGCCTGGGTCGGTGACGCCCCCTTCACAGAAGGGGTCCGCGAGTACTTCCGCCGCTACCGCTGGGGCAACGCGACCCTCGGCGAGTTCCTCGCCTGCATCGAGGCCGCCTCGGGGCGCGACCTCGCCCCCTGGTCGGCGGAGTGGCTCCGCACCGCGGGGATGAACACGCTGCGTCCCGAGATCGAGGTCTCGGGTGGCGGGATCGCGCGCTTCACGATCGTGCAGTCGGCGGCCCCCGCATACCCCACCCTGCGCTCCCACCACGTCCGGGTCGGCCTCTACCGGCAGGACGGGGGACGCCTGGTCCGCTACCGGCTGGTCGACAGCGAGGTCCACGGGGAGCGCACCGAGATCGCAGAGCTCGCCGGCGAGCAGGCCCCCGACCTCGCCGTGGTCAACGACGACGACCTCACCTTCGCCAAGCTGCGCTTCGACCCCACCTCGCTTCACACCATGCTCGCCCACCTCGACGGTCTGGCCGACCCGCTGCCCCGCTCCCTCTGCTGGGCGGCGCTCTGGGACATGACCCGCGACGCCGAGCTGCCCACTCGCGAATTCGTGGCCGCCGTCCTCCACCACGCCAGGGTGGAGGCCGAGGTCACCGTCCTGGAACGGCTGCTGAGCCAGGCGCTGGCGGCCATCGACCAGTTCGGCGACCCCGCCAACCGGGAGACGGCGCGCGCCAGCGTGGCCGGCATCGCCTGGGACCAGCTGGCGGCGGCCGAGCCGGGCGGCGACGTTCAGCTCACCTGGGCACGGGCCCACATCGCTGCCGCCGATTCCACCGATGATCTCGACCGGCTGGAGCGCCTGCTCGACGGCACCCAGAGCGTCCCCGGGCTCACGATCGACAACGACCTTCGTTGGATGATCGTCGGCCGCCTCGCCAGCCTCGGCCGCGAGGCCGGCCCGCTCATCGACGCCCAACTCGCCGCCGACGACACCGACTTCGGGCGCCGGCGCGCAGCCGCGTGCCGGGCCGCGCAGCCGGACGCCGCGGCCAAGCGCGCCGCCTTCGACCAGGTGGTCGGCGGTGCCGACCTTCCGCTGCAGACCCTCAACGCACTGATGGGGGGCTTCGGCGTGGGGCCCTTCGCGATCGGCGGATTGGTCCAATGGGGCGAGCGCCAGGCCGCCCTCCTGCGCTCCTACGTGGAGCGATGGGTGGAGGCCGTGCCTGGCTTCTGGGCGCGGCGCAGCACCGAGGAGGCGGAGAACTTCACGGAGTACCTCTACCCGCGCCAGCTGGTGGAGCCGGAGACCCTCGCCGCCGCGGATCGGGCGCTGGCGGCGATCCAGGCCGCCGAGATCTCGGACTCGACGCGACGTGCCGCCTCGCGGCCGATCGTCGAGGGCAAGGACGGCACGGAGCGGGCCATGCGTGCCCGCGCCTGCGACATCGCCGCGTCGCGCCGCTGATTTCCGTCCGGCTCCGCGTCGGCTCGTCAGTGGCGCTCACAGGGAGCCGGCGGAGACCTCCGACCCGAGCGACATCTCGTATCCGCAGGGCAGCTCGGCGGGGATCTCCGGGGAGCTGACCCGGCCGTAGATGGAGAGCAGCCGGTCGACCATCCGCTCCCAGGAGAAGGTGGCGGCGCGACGGCGGGCCGCCTCCCCCATCCGCTCCCGCCCGGCCTCATCGTGGAGGATCTTGGAGATGGCGGCGCAGTAGTCGCGGGGCTCGCGGCCCTCCACCAGGAGGCCGGTCTCCTCGTCAGCCACCACCTCGGGGAGGCCGCCCACCCGGGACGCCACCACCGGGGTGCCCTGCGCCTGCGCCTCCAGCGCCACGAGGCCGAACGTCTCCACACGCGACGGCACCACGCAGACGTCGGCGAGCGCGTAGTAGCGGGCCAGCCGTTCGTGGGGCACGGCCCCGAGGAAGCGGATTCGGTCCCCGATGCCGGCTTCGGCCGCCAGGTTCTCCAGGCGGCGGCGCTCCCCGCCGTGGCTGGCCCTGGCACCGTCGCCGCTGTCCTCGCCGATGAAGAGGCAGACCACGTCCTGGAGGTGGGGGTCGCGATCCATCTCAGCGATCGCCTCGATCAGAGTGTCCGCCCCCTTGAGCGGTTCGAGCCTGCCGGCGAAGAGGACGACCCGGCGCCCCTCGACGTTCAGCTCGCCGCGGAGCGCGGTGACCGCGCCCGGACCCGCGGAGCGAAGGTCGACCCCGGGCTCGGCGACACAGATCCGGTCCTTGCTCGCCCCGTACAGCCGCACCAGCGCCCGACCCTCGGCCCGACTCATGGCCACGATCCGGTCGCAGGCGGCGGCCAGCTCCTTCTCGACGGCCCCGCGCTGGAAGTCGGGGGGGAGCCCCGCGGCCGCCTTCATCCGGGCGAGCGAGTGAAACGACTGAACCCACGGGATCCCAAGCCGGTCACGAGCCCGGCGCGCGGGCGGGCCACTCAGCCAGTAATGGGCGTGGATGAGGCGGTAGCGGCGCTTCTCGGACGCGGCGTGGGCGAGCATCGCGTCGGCGAAGGGGTCGAGCAGCCCCACCAGCTCCTCCTTGGGGAGCGGCCGGGGCGGGCCCACGTCGAGGAGGACGAGCCGGCTCCCGGGGGCGATCAGCCGCTCGGCGGGAAGGCGGGGGTCGTCCCGGCGGACAAAGACGTCGCTGGGCACCCCTCGCTCCGCGAGACCCTCGCAGAGCCGCCGGACCCCGAGATTCATCCCGCCGTTCTCGCCCCGCCCCAGCTCACTGAGAGGAGAGGCGTGGACCGAAACGACGGCGATGGCGCGGCCACTCGGCGCGGTCATGGTCTCAAGTCTAGCTACGAGGGCTCGTTGCGCCGTCAACCACCCCCGGGAGAGCCGGGGGTCACGGGGCTCATGGAAGCCGGTCAAGCGAGCTCACGGCGCTCCAGGTCTGCCCCGCGGGCGGCGGCCCGATCCCCGATGCCTGCCAGCCGAGCGCCGCCACCAGGTCCCACCACGCCCTCGCCGCCTCCACCATCAGCACCACCTGCTGGGCGTCGCCGTACACGTAGGAGCCCGGCCGCATCTCGGTCGTCCCGGCCTCGGTCCACGAGGCGGGGCCGGGGCGCTCGACACCGAGCGGAGGCTCGACCCGGGCGAAGGGATCGGTGCAAGGCGGCGGCTCGACGGCGCGCGCCGGCCCGACGCGGGCCGGGAAACCCACCCCGGACCGGCAACGCCTCCCCCATCCCCGCTCGGGACGTCGACTCTCACTGCGCCCACCGTAGTGAACGGCGAGCGGGCGGACATCAGGGTTTCCCCTCGATTGCCGGCGAAGGTGCCCCTCACTCGGGCCAGTACTGCTCCTCGTGGACCGCGGCGGCCTCGAAGCCGCCCCTGCGCAGCGCTCCCTTGACGTTGTCGATCATCTGCGGGTTGCCGCAGATGAACGCGGAGGCCGAGCCCGGCCGCAGCTCGAGCCGGTCGGCGTGCTTGCGCACCACGTCCTCGACCCGACCCCGCTCCCCGGGCCACTCGGGGTCGAGCCAGGGCCGGCTGATGGTGGGGACGTACTCGAGCCAGTCGAACTTCTCGGTGAGTGCCCGCATCTCGTCCAGGTAGGCGAACTCGTCGGAGACACTGGCGCCGTGGAGGAGGAAGACCCTGCCCTCGGGCGACCACTCGCCGCGCTCCTGCCGGCGGATCAGCGTGCGGATGCAGGAGAGGAAGGGGGCGATCCCGGTGACCGTGGCCACGAAGATGTGGGCCTGCCCCGCGACCGGTGCCTCACGCAGGAAGACGCCCTTGCAGCGGCGCCGGACCGGCAGCTCCGCGCCAACGGGCTGCGCATAGAGGGGGACGGTCAGCTCGCCCCCCGGGACCCGTTCGATGAACAGCTCGATCTCGTCCTCCTCCGGCGAGGAGCAGATCGAATAAGGCCGTTCAACGAGCTTTTCTCCGACGGGCAGCGCCAGCGTGCAGTACTGCCCGGGCCGGTGTCCGAGCTCGAAGTCGGGAGCGATCCGCATCACCCAGAGGCTCTCGGCGGCCTCCCGGCGGCTGACGATCGTGGCAGTGCCGAATTTGGCGGGATCGATGCTGGGGGCGGATTCGATCATCGGGCGTCAGTGTAGGCCCTCGGCGGGCAGCCGTCAGCCAGATCTTCTCGGGGTTCACCGGGAGGGGCCGGCGGAGCAGCAGGCCGGGCTCAGAGCTTCTCGGGGTTCACCAGGAGGAGCCGGACCGTGCTCGTCGCCAGCTCGCGGCCGTCCTGCGCGTCGCGCATGGTCACCGCCCACTGGTGGACCCGGCGGCCGGCGTGCCGCACCGTCGCCTCGGCGTCGACCCTCTCCCCGGCGCGCGCGGTGCGGAGGAAGCTGGTGTGGTTCTCCAGCGCCACGGCCCCCCTGCCGGAGCCGTCACTCCCCGCCGCCACCATCGCCCCGATCGACGCCAGGGTCTCGGCGACGGCGGCGTAGACGCCCCCGTGGACCAGGCCGTACGGCTGGAGGTGCTGCTCGCCGATCTCGAGATGGGCGGTGACCCGGGTCGAGGTGACCTCGTCGAACTGGAGGCCGAGGAGGCCGATGAAGCCGGCGGTGGGGTCGAAGCCGGAGAGCGGCCCCGAGGGCGTGGTCATCTCAGCCAACCTCGGCGGGCGCGGTCATTGTGAGTGCACCGGCTGAGGCGCCCGTTCCATCTCGGCCCGGTAGCGCTCGGCGAAGGCCCGCAGCGATGGAGTGATTGGTTCGTCCAGCTGGCTGCGACCCTCGAGCGACTCCGCGGTCTTGAGTCCGTGACCGGTGATGTACGCGACCACCACCTCGTCGCCCTTCCACCTGCCCGCCTCGGCGAGGCGCCGCAGGACGGCGACGGTGACCCCGCCGGCGGTCTCGGCGAACACCCCCTCGGTGCGGGCGAGCAACTCCACCGCGTCCAGGATCTCGTCGTCGGTGACGCTCTCGACCACTCCTCCGCTCCTGCGGGCGGCGCGGATGACGTCCTCCCCGTCCGAGGGGCTGCCGATGGCGAGGGAGCGGGCGACCGTGTCGGGGCGGCGTACCGGGATGACCGGGTGGTTGCCGGTGAAGGCGTCGGCGACCGGCGCGCAGCCGGAGGCCTGGGCACCCGTAAGCCGGGTGTGGGGCGGACCGTCGACCAGGCCGAGGTCGACCAGCTCGCGGATCGCCTTCTCCGCCTTGACGAATTGGGAGCCGGAGGCGATCGGGATCACGATCTCGTCAGGGAGCCGCCAGCCCAGCTGCTCCACGGTCTCGTAGGTGAGGGTCTTGCTGCCCTCGCTGTAGAAGGGCCGGACGTTGATGTTGCAGAAGGCCCAGGGGACCTCGTCGGCCAGCTCGCTGCCGAGGCGGTTGGCGTCGTCGTAGGTGCCGTTGACCCGCACCAGGGTGGGTCGGAACACCGCGGTGGTCGAGATCTTGGCGGCCTCCAGGTCGGCCGGGATGATGATCACGGCGCGCATCGCGGCGTGGGCCGCGTAGGCGGCGACGGCGTTGGCCAGGTTGCCGGTGCTGGCACAGGCGAGGGTGTCGAAGCCATGCCCGCGTGCCCAGCTGGCGGCGACGCTCACCACCCGATCCTTGAACGAGTTGGTCGGGTTCTGGGTGTCGTTCTTCAGGTAGAGGTTGCGCAGGCCGAGGAGGTCGCCCAGGTTGCGGGCTCGGATCAGCGGCGACCAGCCCTCACCCAGGGTGATGGGCTCCAGCTCGTCCTCGACGGGCAGCAGGTCGCGGTAGCGCCAGATGCTCGCGGGGCCCGCCTCGATGCTCGTGCGGGAGACCCGGCGGCCGATCTCGGCGTAGTCGTAGGCCACCTCGAGAGGGCCGAAGCAGCGGTCGCAGGCATGGGTGGCCGCGATCGGGGTCGTGTTGCCGCAGGCGCGGCAGCGCAGGGCAAGTATTCGTTGGCTCATGTGATGGACCTCAGGTTTCGGAAGATGTCAGATCACGCGTGCGGGGCGGTCAGGCCGCCCCGGCGCATTCGCATCCCCGCGGACCCGGTGGCGCCCAGGGGCGGCAGTGGCCGCGTCGAGGGCGCATGAGATCTCCACATCGTGGCTCTGAAGTCTAGCGGGATCGAGGCGGGGGGGCTGGGTCCAGGGGGCTGGGGGGCGCACGAAGGGGCGCCCGGCCCCTGGGCGGCGTCAGGAGCTGCGGTCGAGCGCCGCCCGCACCAGCCCGGGTGCCACCGCGCGCACCACGGCCGCCAGCCCGTAGTAGCGGGGCGAGTAGCGCTCCGCCCTCTTGTGCACGGCGCAGTCGACGATCGCCTCCGCCACACCCCGGTCGCTGCCGATGAACCAGCGCCAGATGGGATGCTGGCGCATGGCCTCCGCGGGGAACCCCTCGGTCGGGACCCACCCCGGCAGGACCAATCCGACGTGCACACGGTGGCTGCGCTCCTCCTAGCGCAGCGCATCGGTCCACCCGCAGAGCGCGAACTTGCTCGCCGAGTAGGCGCCCACACCGGCGCGGGCGACCCGTCCGGCGGTGCTCGAGACGTTGACGATCGAGCTCGGCGCGGACCGCCGCAGCAGGGGGAGCAACGCCTCGGTCAGCCGCACCTGGGCATTGAAGTTGAGGTCCATGGTCTGGGCCACGTTGGCCCAGCCTGCCTCAGCGAAGCGCCCGCCCCAGCCGGCGCCCGCATCGTTCACCAGCACGTCGAGCCGGCCGTGACGCTGCTCGACGACCGCGGCGATGCGGCTCGGGGCCTCGGGGGCGGTGAGGTCCGCGGCGATCACCGTCGCCCCCCCGATCTCGCGCGAGAGTGCCTCGAGGCGCGCCTCGCGGCGGGCGACCAGGACCAGCTCAGTGCGGGACATCTCCGCGAAGCGGCGGGCGGTCGCGGCGCCGATCCCGCTGCTGGCCCCGGTGACGAGGACGACGCGAGGCATCTCGGAAGCAGTCTACCGGCCGCGGCGCCGCGCGCTCAGGAGTTGCTCTCGGCCACCAGGTGATCGGTGAGGACCGTCCCCCCCACCGCCCACTGCTGTCACGTCAGCTCGCCGTCGGCGGGAAGCGGCTCGCCCCGCTTGCGAGTGTGTTCGTCTTGACCATGCGAACGCGCGTTTGGTATAATCACTCGCGATGACCGTCCCGGGGAGACCGGCACCCTGCTATCCGGCAGTTCGACCGATAGGGTCGGTGACCGGCCCTCGCTAACCCATGGCCGGGTCTTGCGCCAGCGACGGCTCCGCAGGTGCGGCGGTCATCCGGCGCACCGCCGCCCGCCCCGCCTGGAGCGCGGCCCGGTCCAGCTCGTACCACCTCTCCCGCGTGACCAGCCGGTGCAGCGCCCGCTCCAGCGCGCTGTCGGGAAGCATCCCGGTGGCCTCGAGCAGGGCGCCCAGCATCACCACATTTCCCACCTTCGCCGACCCCAATCGATCGGCGATCGCAGTGCTGGCGATCGGGGTGATCCCGGCGCCACTCCCCGCGCAGTCCACCGGCACGCTGTCGGCGTTGTAGAGGACGAGCCCGCCCGGCTCCATCGACGGCAGGAACTTGCGCAGGGCCGGCTCGTTGAGCGCGATCAGCACGTTCGGGCGGGACACCACCGGGGAGTCGATGGGTACCGCAGAGATGCGCACATGACAGTTCGAGGTGCCCGAGCGCATCTGCGGCCCATAGGACGGTAGCCAGGACACGTGGTACCCGGCGCTGAGCCCGGCTTCGGCGAGGAACTCCCCGAGCAGTAGCACGCCCTGCCCGCCGAACCCGGCCACGACGATCCGGTGGTCGGCGGTCGGGACCGGAGAGGCAGGCGCGACCGTGTCGGAAGCCCCGTCCACTCCGGACGCTGGGCCCAGGCCGAGGATTCGCGGCAGCTCCCCGAGATCCGGGACGGTCACCGCGAGACGCTGCGGGACCGCGCTCGCGGAGCGGTCGCGGAAGTTCCCGAGCGGGAACGTGCGCGTCATCGTTTCGCGGACGAAGGTCTGCGCCTCAGCAGGATCCAGGCCCCAGATGGTGGGGCACGGCGAGAGGACCTCGACCAGCGAGAAGCCGAGCCCGTGCACCTGGTTCTCGAGGGCGCGGCGGAGCGCCCGTCCGGTGGCCATGATCTGCTTGTTGCTGCCCAGCGCAACGCGCTCGAGGAAGACAGGCGCCTCCAGCGTGGCCAGGAGCTCGCACACCTTGAGCGGGTATCCGTGCACCGCCGGGTCGCGGCCCCGTGGCGTGGTGGTGGTCTTCTCCCCGAGCAACGTGGTCGGTGCCATCTGGCCTCCGGTCATTCCGTAGATGGCGTTGTTCACGAAGATCACGGAGACGGTCTCGCCGCGGTTCGCCGCATGGACAATCTCGGCTGTTCCGATCGCGGCGAGGTCACCGTCGCCTTGGTAGCTCACCACGATACTGTCGGGACGGCTACGCTTGACCGCGGTGGCCACTGCCGGGCCGCGGCCGTGGGCGACCTGGATGTTGCCCACGTCGAGGTACTCGTAACCGAACACCGAGCAGCCCACCGGGCTCACCAGGATGGTGCGGTCCTGGATGCCCAGCGTATCTATGGCCTCGGCCAGCAGCTTGGTCACGATCCCATGACCGCAACCGGGGCAGTAATGGGTCTGGTGCTGGTCGTCGTCCTTGCGGTCGAAGCGGCGATAGAAGATCGGCGAGCGTCCGTGCACCACCGCCATCGCCGGTGTGTCACTGGCCATTGGGGCTCACCTCCAACGGCACCCGCGCGCCGACCAGGATCGTCCTCTCCACAAACTGGAGCACCTCCTCGACGGTGGGGATGTTGCCTCCCACGCGGCCGTAGGTCTCCACCGGTCGGCTGCCCTCCACCGCCAGCCGCACGTCCTCGACGAGCTGTCCGGTGCTCATCTCAACCACGACGAAGTCCCGAACCGAATCGGCCAGAGCGCGGATCGCCCGGGTCGGGAATGGGTAGAGCGTGATCGGGCGCAGCAGCCCCGCCCTGATGCCGCGGCGGCGGGCCGTCTCCACCACGGCGCGCAGCACACGACCGACGATGCCGTATCCCACCAGGACGATGTCGGCATCCTCGACCCTCCAGGTCTCCCACCGGGGCTCTGATCGCTCGGCCTCACGGTACTTGGCCTCGAGAGCGCGGATGTGCCCCTCCAGCACATCGGGCTCGAGGTGGATGGAGCTGACCAGGTTCTGCCGTGTGGCCGCGGTCCCGGTGACCGCCCACGCCGGGGCCGCCGGAACCGGCCGTGGCTCCGGGAAGGAGACCGGCTCCATCATCTGGCCGACGCTGCCGTCGGCCAGCACCACGACCGGATTGCGGTAGCGATCCGCGAGCTCGAAGGCCAGCATGGTCAAGTCGACCAGCTCCTGCACCGACGCCGGTGCCAGTACCAGGTTGCGGTAGCAGCCGTGGCCACCACCTTTGACGATCTGGAAGTAGTCACCCTGCTCTGGGCCGATGCCTCCCAGGCCAGGTCCGCCCCGCATCATGTCGACGATGACGCACGGGAGCTCGGCTCCGGCCAGGTAGCTGAAGCCCTCCTGCATCAGGCTGATGCCCGGCCCGCTGGAGGCGGTCATGGCCCGCACCCCCGCGGACGCGCCCCCGTAGAGCATGTTGATCGCCGCCACCTCGCTCTCGGCCTGTACGAAGACGCCGCCCACCTCGGGGAGATACAGTGCCGCCATCTCCACGATCTCGCTTGCCGGGGTGATGGGGTAGCCGTAGTAGGCACGGCAGCCCGCCAGCAGCGCGGCCTTGACGACCGCCTCGTTGCCCTTGATCAGCTGCGGCTCCATGGCTCAGGCCACTTGCCGCCGCAGCACCGTGATGCCACCGGGCTCCGGGCACACGTAGTAGCAGATGCCACAGGCGGTGCAGCCCGCTCCCAGGTACTCCGCCGGGTGGTAGCCGCAGTGGTTCAGCTCCCCCGAGAGCCGCAGCACCCGCGGTGGACAGGCCTCTACGCAGAGACCGCAGCCTTTGCACTCATCCCTGTCGATGGCGACCGCCCCTCGGTCGCGGGCTTCATCCATGGGACCTCCTAGGTCGGCGCCGAGCGCGCCTCCAGCCGGTGCGTGCGCACCGCGTACTCGACGAGCTCGGCGCGAAAGCTCGGGTGGGCGACACTGATCAACGCCTCGGCGCGCTGCCGAAGGTTCCGCCCGCGCAGGTGTGCCACCCCGTACTCGGTGACGACGTCGTGCACGTCCGCGCGGGTGGTCACCACCCCGGCCCCGGGGGCGAGGGTGGGCACGATCCTTGACACGCTCCCCCTCCGAGCGGTCGACGGCAGCGCGATGATCGCGCGTCCCCCCCTCGCTCGGGATGCGCCCCGGACGAAGTCGAGCTGTCCGCCCACCCCGCTGTACGGCTGCGCCCCGATGGAGTCCGCGCAGACCTGCCCGCTCAGATCGACCTCGATCGCCGAGTTGATGGCGATCATGCCGTCATTCTGGGCGATGATGAACGGGTCGTTGACGTAGCTCGTGCGATGGAACTCGAACATCGGATTGTCATCGATGTAGTCGAAGATGATCCGGGAGCCGAGCACGAACCCGCTCACCACCTTCCCGGGGTGAAGCGTCTTGCGCGCCCCGTTGATCACCCCTGCTTCGATGAGTTCCACGACGCCATCCGGGCACAGTTCGCTGTGGATACCCAGGTCGTGGCGGTCGCCCAACCGGGCGAGCACAGCGTTGGGGATGCCCCCGATACCGACCTGGAGTGTGGCGCCGTCGGGGACCAGCTCGGCGACGTGCTCCGCCACCCGCATCTGGACTGTATCCGACGGCTCCGGAACGAGCTCTCGAAGCGGTCGTGATACCGGCACGATTGCGGTAGCGCGACTGGCGTGAAGGAAGGTATCCCCCAGCGCTCGTGGCATCTGCTCGTTCATCTCGACAATGACGCGCGACGCGTGGCAGGCCGCGGTGAGGGTGCAGTCGGGGCCGATGCCGAGGCTCAGAAACCCGTGCTCGTCAGGGGGCGAGGTCTGGACCAGGGCGACGTCGATGCGCAGCTCGTCGGCGAAGAGGCGCTCGATCTCTCCCAGCGATACGGGGGTGTAATCGGCTCGCCCCTCGGCCACCGCGGCGCGCGCGTTCTCCCCGAGGAACAGCCCGTTGTGACGCAGGTGCCCCGCGAGCTCCGGGCGGGCATAGTCGAGGGGGCCCAGGGTCATCATGTGGCATATCTCGACGTCATGAAGGTCCGCAGCGCGTGCCGCCAGCGCATCCAGCAGCGTCGCCGGCGTCCCACAGCCCTGCTGAACCCAGACGCGGTCTCCAGAGCGGATCAGCTGAACGGCGGTCTCGGCCGTCGCCACCCTGTCCCGCCACTCCACCACGCGATCTGTCCACACCCTGTCCGCCGGCTGCCGGCCGGCGACGCTCGGTGTCTGGTCAATCATTCACTCGACATCCTGTGGTCCGCCGCTTGGCCGCTGAGGAAACGCACCCCCATCAAACCGGAATCGCTTCCGAGTTCCGCCGTGCCTGCTCTGAGCCCCTCAGGGGACTGGTTCAGGTATACACCCAAAGTTCCGCTCCGCCCCATACCGGATCGCCGCAACGAAACCCTGCCGGTTTGCGACCATCCCCCCACCCAGAAGCATCACCTCAGGGTAGGTCGAGCCCCGCGATCTGGCGGACGCGGCGAACGGCTCAATGTGATCATCCCGCAACGTGTCTGACTGCCAGCGGACCTCCCGGACTGGCGCCGCTGAGAAGGACGGAGCTCGTCCGCCATTCTCCTCACCGTCGCCGGTGCCGCTCAGGCACAGGCTGCCGCCACCACCAGCTGCTCCTCGAGGCACGGGGTGACACAGGCGCAGGGCTGGGGCCGCCCGAAGAGGTACCCCTGCGCGGCGGTCACTCCGAGGGTGATGAGGGTGGCCCGCTCCTCCTCCAGTTCCACGCCCTCGGCGATCACCAGCGCTTCGGCCTGCCGCGCAAACTCGGCGAGAGCACCCACCATCGCACGGCGCATCTTGTTGAGGTGGATGTCACGCACCAGGGAGATGTCCACCTTGATGACATCGGCTTCCATGTTGACGATGTGGCTCATGGAGGAGAAACCCGAGCCCGCGTCGTCGACACCGATCAACACCCCGGCGGCGCGGAGCGGGGCGAGCGCACCGGTGAGCGCCGGATAGTCGTTGATCTGCGTGTGCTCGGTGATCTCCAGGATGATCCTTCCCGGCTCGCTCCCCTTGAGCAACGACGCCAGCTCCCTGGACATCGCCACAGCCGGCGACGCGTTCACGTGCAGCGGGCATCTACCGGGAAGGTGGGAGAGGTGGCCAAGAGCCAGGCGGATCGCCTGCAGCTCAAACTCGAGGCCCAGGTCGTTGTCGGCCGCGTCCGCAAACCACATGTCCGGCGGCCGCTGCGGCGGGGAGTTGACCCGGCAGAGCGCCTCGAAGGCGATCGGCTCGCGCGTCTCGATATCGACCACCGGCTGGAAGACGATGTTCATGAGGTCATGGTCGAGGACGTTGCGGAGCAGGATCACCTTGCCCTGCGCCTCCTCCCCCTGGCCACGAAGCTCGGCGCCGACCGCGGTGGCGGCGGACGCCGGCATCGAGGCCTGGCCACGAATCGCCCGGTGGATGCCGTCGAGCACCTCGTCACCGGCTGCGCCCTTGACGATGTAGCTCATCGCCCCGGCGCGGATCATCCCCATGATCGTGCCCGCGTCATCGCAGGCGGAGAGGGCCACCACCCGTGTCTCCGGCGCGGAGCGCCGGGCCTCCGCCGCGACGATCTCACCCCCACCACCCGGCAGGCGCACGTCGCAGAGGCAGATGGTCGGCCGCAGCGAGCGCACCATCTCGGCTCCTTCGCTCGCGTCAGAGGCCGAGCCGACCACCTCCAGCCTGGGGTCGATGCCGATGAGCTCGACGAGGGCCTCTCGGAAGCTCGGGTCGTCGTCGACGACCAGGACCGTGTGGGAAGGTCTGGAAGCGTCTAGTGCCTCTGCGCTCACCATGGTGAGCACTCTGAGCGCATTGGCGCGTCTGGGGTAGATGCATCTGCCCCATGCTCGGCCGGGGCAGATGGTCGACCTCAGAGAGGAAGGGGCAGCTGCCCGTCGCCGGCACCCGTGTCCAGCGGAGACTCGACCTCCAGTCCGAGCAGCTCCCCCATCCGGCGGCGGGCCGCGATGTCGGCGAGGTCATGCACCGGGATCTCCCGCGACCTCGCCAGGCGGATGGCGCTCCCCGTGCCGCCGCGCCCCCTGCCCCCCGGCGTCCAGCAGACGACCATCTCGACCGGCGACCGGAGGTCGGCACCGAGGATCTGGTGGGCGTTGCGCGCGTGCAGCCGCCGGCTGCTCCTGGGCAGCCGCGCAAAGACGGGGTGGATCCGCGTCATGACGTCGTATGCCTCCGGGGACGCCTCGACCAGGCGAGCCTCGGAGTGCTCGTTGTACCCGGGCCACGGCAGGTAGATCTCACATCTCCCACCGGCCTCCCGTGCCCCCTTCTCGAAGGCGCTGTCCGCCCCGACGGCTCCCCCCGATCGAAGCGTCCAGCCGCGCCGAGCCAGCTCGGCGCCAAACCGCTCCATCAGATGGCAGATCCCCGCCGGCGTGGCACGCGAACCGACGCCTGCGTAGGCGCGGCCAGGGACGGGTGAGGTGGTCACGCCGGTATTGTGCGACCCGCCGTGCCCAACCATGACCACGTCCAGTTCCGCCGCGCGGACGCCCACGATGCCGGCTCGATCGCGGCCCTGCACGCGGCCCACTCGGTCCTCGACAAGGACCCGACCTGGGGCGCGTATCTCGACAACCTCCACATCACCCACGCCCACCAGCGTCAGGGGCTCGGGACCCGGCTGATGGCGCTCACCGCCCAGGCGGTCATCGAGCAGCGACCCTCCTCGGGGCTCCACCTCTGGGTCCTGGAGCAGAACGTCCGGGCCCAGCGCTTCTACGAGGCGCGGGGTGGAAGTCGCGTCGATCGGGACCACGTCCACCCACCGGGCGGCGATCCGAGCCGGATCTGTGGGGTGGTCACCAAGCTCCGCTACGCGTGGCCCGATCCCTCCACGCTGCTGATCGGATCAGCCACCGTCGCGGCTCAGTAGGACGAGCCGCGGGGGTGGCGCAACACGCCGGGCCGCAGGGGTGGCCGGAATGGGACCAGCCGCGGGGCTAACCGGAATGCGACCGGCCGCAGGGGACCGAAATGGGCCCAACCGGCCACCCCTCACTGAGGGGTGCCCCACTTCCAGTCGCGGACCTCGGGCAGGTCCTGACCGTGTGCGTCGACGTAGCGCTTGTGCTCGACGAGCTTGTCGTGAACCATCTGCTTCACGTAGCTGCCCTTGGCGCCCAGTTGGGGGAGCCGATCGATCACGTCCTCGACGAGGTGGAACCTGTCGATGCCGTTCTGCACCCTGAGGTCGAAGGGCGTCGTGATCGTGCCCTCCTCCTTGTAGCCGCGGACGTGGAGGTTGTGGTTGGCCCGGCGGTAGGTGAGCCGGTGGATCAGCCACGGATAGCCGTGAAAGCCGAAGATGATGTGCTTGTCCTTGGTGAATATCGAGTCGTAGTCGGCGTCGCTCAGCCCGTGCGGGTGCTCCGTGCTGGGCTGCAGCTTCATCAGGTCGACCACGTTGACGACCCTGACCCGCAGCTCCGGGAGATGGGTGCGCAGCATCGAGACCGCGGCCAGGACCTCGAGCGTGGGCGTATCGCCGCAGCAGGCCATGACGACGTCGGGCTCGGCTCCCTCATCGTTGCTCGCCCACTTCCAGATGCCGATCCCCTCGGTG
>PLAX01000227.1:0-22518 GCA_003135255.1 Candidatus Dormiibacterota bacterium
TACGTGCTCGGCGGCGCGATCACGTCAGGGTCGCATTCGTATGTGAGCTACCTGATGCCCGGCATCCTGCTCATCACGATCGCCTCGGGCATCTCCTACGTCGGATTCCGGCTCTTCCTGGATATGCAGAGCGGGATCTTCGAGCGCTTCCATTCCATGCCGATCGCCCGGTCGTCGGTGCTGTGGGCGCACGTGCTGACCTCGTTGGTCGCCAATCTGATCGCGCTCGTGGTCGTCGTGCTCGTCGCCCTCCTGATGGGCTTCCGCTCCGGGGCGGGAGTGCTGGCGTGGCTCGCGGTCGCCGGCATCCTGATCCTGTTCACCCTGGCGTTGACGTGGATCGCGGTGATCGCCGGTCTCTCCGCGAAGTCCGCGGACGGCGCGGGCGCGTTCGCCTACCCGATCCTCTTCCTGCCGTTCATCAGCTCGGCATTCGTGCCCACCGGCACCATGCCCGGCCCGGTGCGCGCCTTCGCCGAGCACCAGCCGGTGACGTCCATCGTCAACACGATCCGCGACCTGTTCACACAGCAGCCGGTCGGCTCCGACATCTGGATCGCCCTTGCCTGGTGTGTCGGTATCCTCATCGTCGCGTACGTCTTCGCCAGGGCCATTTATCGCCGCAGGATCGCTTAGCCCTCCCAGCGGTGGCTCCTCTCGGTCTCGGGACCGGCTGGCTGCGCAGTTCGCAGGTGCGTTCGTGCGTCGCCAATGACCGCCGATCCGGCATCCACGACGAAGAGAAGGATCGCTGCGTCATCGAGGAGGCCAGCAGCCGGAGAGCCGGCGAACAGCTGAGAGAGGCCCCACGCAGCGAACGCCATGATCGCCACGAGCCGCATGACGAGACGCCGCCAGGCGGGCGGGTGAGCGATGCTCATGGTCGCGATCGCACCGGCGACGAGCAGCAACGGAGCCGCAGACACGCCTGCATGGTGTGTCCAATGGATGCCGGCGTTGATCCCATCGGTGACCACGAGAAGGAGGCTTCCTGCGATCGAGAGCGTCCCAAGGCCGGCCGCGGCAGCCAGTCGAACGCGTCGCGCGCCCACGACCTGCACCCGGCTCACGGCAGAGACACCACCGGCGGCATCCGAGGGGCGGGCTGAACAGCAGCGCAAGAATGGGGAAGCTCGGAGGTTGGCATCCTGAGAACCAGATCATGCGCTTCGACTGCCGGAGGCCGGGCCGGGTGGAAGGTCAGCGCCCGGTCTGCGGCCCCGTGGCCAATTGACCCTGTTCTCCGAGAGGCACACGACTGACAGGGACGCCGTGCCGCAGAGACGGCGTCATCCGTCACCACACGGCGGCCCGTCTGTACCCTGGCGGGCCGCCGCACGGCGTGACTCGGTGACACCATGCAGCAAACGACGGCGTGGGTGCGCCGGAGTTGCTTCTGGATCAGTTCGACCACGCGCGAGGTGCCACTTGATAACCCTCGGGATCATCCTGCTCATCATCGGGTTCGTCGTAGGCATCCCCATCCTCTGGACACTCGGGGTCATCCTGCTGGTGATCGGCCTCATCCTTGCCGTCCTGGGGATGCTCGGGCATGCAGTGGGCGGTCGTCGGCACTACTACTGAGGCGTCGCCGTCGACCCGTACATGGGCTGGTCGTCGTGGCGCCTCAGATGCGGTCAGATGCCTCTGGGGTGCCCCGTGCTGATCTCGCATTCCGATGGCCGGCGGGGACAGGCCGTTCTCCGCCGAGCTCGAGACCAAGCTCCTGCAACCGGGGGGTGCAGGCCGCAGCGGTGACCCGCCGGCGGCTGATCCGCACTGACCTCGGGACTCAGCCGGCCGCGACCAGGACCACGCCCGCGATCAGGAGCCAGAGGACGACCACTCCGGTGACGATCCATCTGGCGATGACGTGGCGGTCGTGGCTCCGGTGCGAGCGACCACTGCGGAGATAGGCGCGGCGAGCCTGGAGACTGTCCGCGCCCGAGACGGGAGGCGTCACGATCTGACGGGCCTCAACGCGAGTGCGACCACCTGCGCCCGTTGCCGGTGAGGAGGCGGACGATGACCAGGAGGATGACGGCGCCGACGAAGGCGATGATGATCTCGGTGATGGTCGTGTGGCCGGGGATGCTGAAGTTGATGCTGAGCATCTGGGCGAGGAATCCGCCGGCGAGCGCGCCGATGATGCCCACCACGATGTCGGCGAGGACGCCCTTGCCGCGGCCGGTCACGACCTTGCTCGCGAGGAAGCCCGCCACCAGGCCGATGAAGGCCCAGAGCAGGATCGTTCCGGGGTCCAGGGTGAGTGTCACGGAACCGACCAACATGGTTTCCGCCCTCCTACGGATCATTCGATCCCGAGGTCCGCGGCACGCTCTGACCCGGGTGAGTTCACTCTGGGCCGGGGACCGAAACAAGGGCAGCAACAGCGGCGGCGCCCCGTTGGTGAACTCCCCGGAACCGGCCCCGCCGGAATGAACCGCGATGGCCTCGGGCTCTGATGGATGAAAACGCGCCAATCGGCGCTGTTTTCGCCTCAGAAGAGGGTGAAGTCGTCGATGATGCCCGCCAGCGCGGGCGCCGCGCAGATCGTGTAGTGGGTGCGCCCGGGGATGATGGCGAGGCGGTGGCGGGGGCGCCGCGCACCATCCCAGCCGGCGTCCTGCAGGCCGCCTCCGAGGAGCGCGAAGAATTCGGCGGCGTGCCACGGCGGAATGCCGTCGGCATCCCCGTAGACGAGCAGCACCGGCATCTCGAGCCGGGGGATCTCGTCGGTCCAGTCGTAGGGCTTGCGCAGCAGCGCCCCCGTCCTGTCCATCAGGACCGGGAAGGAGTCGGGGTCGGGCGCCACGGCAGCCCAGGCGCGATAGAGGTCTGACCGTCTCATCTGGTGGAATTGGCCGCTGCCGACCTGGGACATCCCCCGCAGCACCTCGGGGAACCAGCCGTCCCGCCGGCACGGTATCGACACCAGGACCAATCGCCGGACCCGGTCAGGGTGCTGGATGGCGGCCCGGAGGCACGCGGCCGCACCCAGCGAGTACCCGAGCAGGTCGACCCAGCCGAGCTGCAGCTCGTCGACGAGTGCGGCGATGTCATCGCCAAACGCCTCGTAGCTGAAGACGCGATCGATGTCGCGGGTGTGGCCGTGGCCCTGCAGCTCGATGGCGATCACCCGGCGGCGCGCTGCCAGGCGGTCGAGGAGACCTCCGAACGTGCTCGCGAGGCCGAAGCCACCATGCACCGCGATGAGCGGGGTGCCGCCCTCGCCGCGGCTCTCCCAGTACATCTCCACGCCGTTGACACGGGCGTACCCGGTGCTGACGGGATCGGCCATCGTCTGCTCCTCCGCTCCGGGTGCCGGCGTGGCCGTGGCACCAATGCTCCCACTCTACCGTGCCGCATTTCTCCGGCGCCGGTTCACGCCTCGTTCACACGCGGCGGGGATGCTGTCCTCATCGACCACTCCGTCACCGCAGTCAGGAGGACCGTAATGTACCGCCCGCTTCGCACCTTCTGGGGCCTCGCCGCCATCGGCGGCGCCATCGCCGTGGGACTGACGACCCACAATGCCGGCTACATCGTCATCACCTTCATCGGGGGACTCATCGTGCCCCATGTCCTCGGCATCGCCGGTCCGGGGCGGCACCACCGCCACGGCCCGTGCGGCCGCGCCTCCCGCATGCACGGCGTCTGGGACGAGTGGCATCGCCAGTCCCACGCGGGGCAGACCGCCACACCGCCGGCCCCTCCCGCCTGAGGGTGGGCCCGGCGTCCGTGGTGGCGCCGGGCCGCCCGGCCCTCCGACGGTGAGCTCCGCCGGTATTGCGAACCGCGCGTCCGGGTTCACCTGCTGGACGGCGGCCCCAGCTTCTCCACTCCCGGCACCCTCGCTGAGGCCATCCACTCGCGCAGCGCCAGGGTTGCCTGCACGTCGCCGCGGTTGTAGTCGAGGAGCCACTGCCGCGCGCTCTCATCCCCGACCGCCGCGGCGTCGTACCGCACCATCGAGTCCGCGCCCCCGGGGGCATCGACCTGCCAGTGGAACCCCACCAGCGGCGCCACGGTCTTGAGCCCGCTGCCGCGGCCGGTGATGAGCTGCGCGTCCCAGACCCGCAAAAGGTCCACCCATTCGCCGGACGCGATGAAGTCCGCGATCTCGCCGGCCAGGCCCGCGGAGAGCCCCAGGCGCCGGAGGTACTGGTTCTCGGCGCCGGCGTTGTAGCAGTAGGCACGGAAGGTCAGACCCTGCTCGCGAGCCCGGGCACGCACCGCCATGAGCCACCGCCAGAAGGAGAGCGAGTTCGCCGCCTCACCGTCCGGCGTGAGCTGCTCCCAGGTCACGAAGGGGACGTACTCGGAGCGCGGCGCTCCGCTGTGGGTGCGATCGGTGAGGAGGTTGCCCCAGAGGTAGACGCCCACCTCCGAGTTCTCCATGTCGACGTCGACCTCGATGTCGGCGCGGGGCACCGCCGCGGCCGGCACCCCCCGGCGCCGGTAGACGGGCTGGTCGCCGAGCGCCGCCCGGGCCAGGTCGATCTGCTCCGGCAGTGACGCCAGCTCGGAGCCCGAGTACCCGGCCGTCGCCTCGTCCAGCGCCAGGAGATCTCCCACCGTCGCGATCGCCATCTCCTGGAGCCGCTCCAGGTCCCGCCCCCGCCTCCAGGCGACCGCGAGATCCAGCAGCGACGCATCGGGCGGCCGCCCGGCAGCCACGGCTCGCAGGCCGGCCAGGTCCATCCCGGTGGCCACCACACGCGCCGTCCGCCAGTCGAGCGCGGCCAGCGCCGCCCGGTCCGTGACGCCGTGATCCCGGTGGACCTTCCACTGGGTCCAGCCGATCCGGGGGAGCAGGCTGACGTCACCCGCCCCCGCCTCCAGGAGGGAGCGGCAGTGGGCATCCCACGGGCAGTTTGGGCACTCCGTGCAGCGGACCGGCACGACCAGGGGGTGCACCGCCGGATCCGCCCGGTGCCGGGCGGCCACGGCCAGGATGTCGAGCCGGAAGTCGAACTCGAAGTCGTACCGCTCCATCGTCGTTCGGAGCTTGGTCTTGCCGGTGGAGGAGGGGGTCCGCCAGGCGGCCCTGTCGAGGTCGTACCAGACCACCCGCCGCTCGATCCCGAGGATTCCTCCGTAGCGGGGACGCCGGGCCGCCAGGCCGGCCGCTTCCAGCATCCGCTGGTAGTGGGCGAGCTGGAGCACGTCGTCCTCGCGACGCTTCGCCGCGAGTTCGGGGTCGGGGGCGGCCGCCTCCAGGGTCAGCGCATCGAGCCCGGCGCACAGCCCCTCGAACTCCGTGGCCCGTCCCTCGGAGAGCTCCAGCGCCTGATGCCACTTGACGTCGATGGCGCGGTACCCGCCGCCGACGGCCGCCACCAGCAGGTCCGGCGTGCCCACCCGCCGGCCGGCGGCGTCCTCCGGCAGCCGGGCGGAGACGATAGGGGAGGCCCCATGCGCCAGTGCGGCCTCGGTCTGCGCCGCACGCGTCGCGCCGGCCGCCTCGTCGACGACCACCGCCTCCGGGTGCAGCCGGAGGATCTCGGCGACGACCTCGGCCTGGAAGGCGACGCCGCGAGCGATGAGGCGCTCGGCGAACGGGTCGGGCGGCGCCGCCTCGCCGGGCAGGAGGGCGTCGTTCTGGGCTCGCACGGGACAGCGTTTGGCGACGTATCCCCCCTGGGGCGGGACCGCGCTGACGTCGCAGCGGGTGGTCATCAGGATGCCGACCAGGGGATGGCCCCCGCGATGTCCCCGTCGATGACTGATGCCAGCCGGTTGCCCGTCGACGCATCGTTCAACTCGACGCCCAGCTCCCGGTTCAGGTCCAGCGATGTCGACGAGAAGTTCTCAGAGCCGAGGAACCAGCGGATCGAGTCGGTTCCCGGGTCGGCGACAATGGCCTTGGCGTGAATGTACAGGGCCGCGTCCGGGGAGTAGGTGTAGACCCGGACCCCGTCGTGGGTGAGATCGGAGAACTCGCTGCTCCACGAAGACGAATCGGTCATGCAGACCTGCACGTCGACGCCGCGCTGCGCCGCCGCCTCCAACGCGACCACGATCTCCTGGTCGGACATCTCCTCGTTCTCGACGAGCAGCTCCTTCTTCGCGCCCTGGATCAGCCCCACCAGGGCGGCCGCTGAACCAGGGCTCCAGACCAGGTCGTGGCCCGGCGAGGGCTGCACCGCAGTGTTCGAGAAGTCCGCGTCGAACACGGCCTCGATCGTCGCCACGTCGCGTGCGTCGCTGTCGGCGAGGATGAAGTCCCGTGTCGAGGCGTAGTACTGCGAGGTCATGTTGCCGGTCATGACGAGGGCCTCATCGGAGTCGACGATCAGCGTCTTCTGATGGGTGATGTCCACCTGGGGCGACGACCAGTGGACGTCGACACCGTGCGCGGCGAGCGTCGCGTACGCGCTCTCATTCTGGCTCTTGGCGTACGCCTGGTCGAGGATCACGCGGACGGAGACGCCACGGTCCTTGGCCTGGATCAGATCGTTGACGGCGGTGGTGTCCTCCAACTCGTAGATCACCAGGTCGAGGGAGTGGCGGGCGCCGGTGATCGCCTGGTAGACGGTGCCCATTCCCTGTTTGGGCTCGACCACCAGAGAGTCATCGCTCCCGCCGGTGGCGGTGGCGGTGGCGGTGGACGGGACCGCCGTCACGGACGCGGGCCCGCCGGCCGGCGTCGGGCTGCCCGCGGCCGGTGCGGCCGCGGACCGGGGGCTCGGGGAGAGCGCGGGCGCCGCGGAGCCGCAGCCGCTCACGGCCAGCAGGGTCAGCCAGGTGAGGATCGTCCCGCCGCGCCTCCGGTCAACTCTCACCCCGCTGTCTCCTCAGGTGGACGCCCTCGCCACGGTCCGATGCCTGGCGGGACGGCGGCCGTCCCCGCGAGTCCCAGTATGCAGGGCCCTGGCCCCGATCGCCGCATCGCCGAGGACGGGGGCGCCAGGAACGTCGGGGGTTCTGCAGCACCCTGCTGAGGACCGGCCCTGCTTCCGCTGATGGATACGCGTGACGAAACCCCTTGCTGGGCGGGCAGATTGGCCGCTGGTGCGTCCGTCCCCACACGCGGTGACAACACTGACACGAACCGTCCGATAGTGAGACCGGGCGCTGAGATCAGCGGAAAGCGGATCTCGTGTTCAGCGGAAAGCCGGTTTGGTATTCGGTGGAGGGTCGGTCCGGTATCGAAGAGGTCACGAAGGTTGCGCCGTTGGGCGGCGACATGGTAGGGTGCCCTGGTCGCGGATCGTCCAGGTCCACAAGAGAGCCAGGGTGGGAGCCGGATCTCTCACCAGTTCGCGGCCCACCGTCCCTTATTCGCGGTGGAACTGAAGCCCAGGTGCATCGTCGCCTGCCCTTGACCGAGCGATTGAGCCGGGTGTGGCACGAGACACCGACTGCAGGAGATTGCATTTCATGCGTCGTCTGATTACTCGCGGTCGTTTGCGTATGTGCGGCGTCGGCCTCACGGGCATTGCTGTGGTGGGTCTCATCGGGCTCACCGCCTTGCAGCCGGTGCCGCAGAACGGCCGGCCCCGGGTCGACTCCTTTGCGTTGGCGCGCGACCTGGGATCGGTGTCTGCCGCGTTGGCGTCGTCCTCAACATCCGTGGCAAACGCGGCGTCGGCGTCATCCGCAGCGTCGTCATCTGTGGCAAGCGCTGCGTCGGCGTCATCCACAGCGTCGTCATCCGCCGGCGCATCGACTCCGGCCGCTACTGCCGCGTCGACGTTCATGGCGACCGTGGCGGTCCCCACTCCGCTGCCCGTCCTGATCGTTCGCATACCTCCGACCGCGCCTCCGACCCCGACCCCCACTCCGGTTGTGCGGGCCCCCGCGCCTGCTCCGGCATCTACGGGCACGAGTTCGTCCGGGGGCGACGTCGAGGCGATCATCACCGCGGCTGCGCAGGCGCAAGGGGTCGACCCGAGTTGGCTGATCTCCACCGCCGAGTGTGAGTCCGGTCTCAATCCGAACGCGTACAACGGGGCCGGACCGTACGATGGCCTCTTCCAGTTCCTTCCCTCGACCTTCGCCGCCCATGGGGGCGGCGACATCTGGGACCCGACCCAGCAGGCGCAGATCGCCGCCACCATGTTCGCGAACGGCGAATCGGGAGAGTGGCCCGTCTGCTCGCGTTAGCAGGGTGCTTCTGCACCCTGGCGGCCGCAGGCGAGGTTTCGGATCCGCCCCGGAGGGGTACCACCTGTAAGGTGGGCGGGACCAGCGGTATGGGCTGGACGACTGCACGAGCATGCTTTGCGCAGGGGAGAGAGGCTCTGTTTGACCAGACCAGCCTCACCGTCGAGGACCTGAGGACGCAGGACCATGACGCGCGCCGGACCCGTTACGCGCGTCGCCACCAGATCCGGCTCATTGACCAGGTCATCAACGAGTTCGAGTTGCTGAACCTTGCTGGAGTGTCGGTGGTCCCGGGTGAGCTGACCCGCCGCGCCAATGGCCTCATCACCGGTGACGTCGCCGGGGCGCGGGTGATGCCGGAGGATATTGCCGTCCCGATCGCCGACTGGGTCTCGGCCCTCTTCGAGGTCCAGGACGCGCTGATGATCCCGGGTCCGACCTACAGCAACCTCTGACCGGCTGACCCGGAGCCCTTCTACGCCCCCACGGCGGTGCCGATCAGCCTCCCCAGGCCAAAGGTGACCCCCGCCGCCAGCATCCCGAAGAGGAGCTGCCGGCCGCCCGAGAAGAGGACGCTCCGCCCGGTCAGCAGGGTGATCAGCGAGCCGACGAGGAAGAGCCCGAGGGCGGCGCAGGCGATGGCGAGCCCGACCGCCGGCGCCCCGGTGGCGAAGAAGAAGGGGATGAGCGGAAGGATGGCGCCGATCGAGAAGAGGAAGAAGGAGGCGCCCGCCGCGCTGTTGGGCGACCCTCCCAGCGCTGAGGGGTCCAGCCCCAGCTCCTCGCGCACCATGGTGTTCAGGGCGTTCTTGGTGTCGGCCATCAGCCGCCCGGCCACCTCCGCGGCCTCCGTGGCCGAGAGCCCCTTGGCCTCGTAGATGAGGGTCAGCTCCTCGCGCTCCTCGTCGGGGACGGAGCGGAGCTCGGCGGCCTCGGTCTTGACCTGGCGCTGGTACAGCTCCCGGGTGCTCTGCACCGACACCCATTCCCCGATCGCCATCGAGCACGCCCCGGCCANNCCCCGGCCAGCAGCCCGGTGATACCCGCGATCAGGATCGCCTTGGGCGGCAGGCCCGAGCCCGCTACCCCCATCACCAGGGCGAGATTGGAGGTCAGACCGTCATTGGCCCCGAGCACGGCTGCCCGCAGCGCGTTGCCACCCGGGGCACGATGGCGCCCCTCCAGCCTGCCGAGCGTCTCCCCGGCCACCCCGGCCGGCGATCCCCCCGTGATGTAGCGGAGCACCCGGGCGTGCGAACGCTCGTCGTCGGGCATCCCGGTGCCCTCGGTCTCGGTCTGGTCGTCGTAGTTCTCCTCGTCGGCCCGCTCCAGGGTGGCGACGGTCGGCAGCACGAGCTGCGCTCCGAACCTGTGGGCCAGCAGGCGCATGGCACGCGCCCGCCACGATGGCCGCCGTGGCCCCGGGTCGCGGCCCAACGCCCGCAATTGATCCTCCCAGAAGCCAAGGTGGCGCTCCTCGACCTCGGCGAGACGGATGTAGACGGAGGCGAGACGGGCGTCGGGCTCGGTCTTCGCCATCGCCCGGTACACGACCGCCGAGTCGAACTCGCCCTGGCGGTTGGCCCGGTACCTCGCCTCGTCACTCAGCTTCCGTGCCATCAGCCGACTCCTCCGTGAACCTTCCCGCTTCTCGCGCTCTCTCATGCCTCCGCGCCCGCGCCCACGACCATGATCTTGCACGGCGTGCGGGAGCCGGGGACCATGGTCACCTCCCGGGACGGGCTGTGCAGGCGAGGCCGGCCGCACCTAGGCCGCGCGCGGCGCCGCCATTCTGCGGTGACACAGTCGCGGGCACGGAAGCCTGCCGGCGGCCGGTTGGGGCACAATAGCCGCTCTTGCCCTCGGCGCGTCGAAGGCTTCAATCCCACCAGATTACACGGTATGCCATGCCCCCCTTCAAGATCCAGACCTCCGCTCTCCTCGCCGGCGTGCTCGTGGCGGTCGCCGCTTGCGGCGGGGCGTCCCACGCCGCCAAGCGTCCGTCCGCGACGGCGAGCCCCTCGCCCTCTGCCAGCGTGTCAGCGACGCCGACGCCCACGCCGGCTCTCGCGCCACTCAGCCAGCCGCTCCTGATCCAGGTCGAGAATCTCTACCAGGCGCGGCCCCAGTCGGGATTGAGCAGCGCCGATGTCGTCTACGAGTACCAGACCGAGGGCGGCATCAGCCGCTTCACGGGCATCTGGTTCACCAAGCCTCCGAGCGCCGACATGGTCGGCCCGGTGCGGAGCGCACGCCTGATCAGCCTGCGGCTGCTCCAGATCTACGGTGGCGCACTCATCTACTCGGGTGCCAGCAACTACGTGCTGGCGCAGGCCAGCGCAGCCAGCGGCAAGCACTACGACGACCCGGAGCCGCCGCTCTTCCGCACCTCGACGCCGCCCCCGGCGGCGAGGTACGGCTCCCCCCACAACCTCTACACGGACGGATCACATCTGGCCACCTTTGACCAGAGCATCAATCTCAGCACCGTCAGCTACCAGCTCTGGACGCGCACCCCGATCACGCGGCTTCCCTCCGGCGGCACCGCGGTGAGCAGCTTCACGGTGCCGATCTCGACCGAGGAGACGCCGATGTTCACCTACCAGCCCGCCACGGGCGAGTACCAGCGGAGCGAACCGGCGACCCCCCAATACCCGGCGACCGGCGTTCTCAACGATGCCAACACCAGCGCCCCCTGGGAAACGCCCACCATCGTGATCCTGCAGGCCCCGACCATCCCGGTGGCCGCGGACAACGAGAACCCGAGCGGTGGCTATACGGAGGGCCTCGACTTCGGGATCGGGCCGAGCGCCAGCGGGAGCGGGCAGCTCGCGGTCGGCGGTCAGCTCTACAGCATCAATTGGGCCCAGGCAGCCACCGGCCCACCCCAGCTGACCCTCGCCGATGGGCAGCCGGCACCGATCGCTCCGGGCCAGGTGCTGTTCGAGGTGGTCAACACCGGAGCCCCGGTCACCCCGTAGGCGACGCCGGCCGCGTAGCCCCTCGCGCAGGCGTGGAGCGCGCCTTGCGGGTCAGACGCCGGTCGACCCGCAGGGCGTGTTGCCTTCCACCTTCCCGTCAGCTGGCGGCGTGGCCTCCGCGCCGCGTGCTGTGAAGGGTCCGGGTCACGGGTAGATGCCGCGCGCTGACGTGGCCTCGGCAACCCGCTGCACCGCGATGGTGTAGGCGCCCAGCCGGAGCGGGACACCGAGGCGCTGCGACGCCTCCCAGGCGGCCTCGAAGGACGCGTTCATGATGTGTTCCAGCCGCTCATTGATCTCCTTCTCCTCCCAGAAGAAGGACTGCAGGTCCTGCACCCATTCGAAGTAGGAGACGGTGACCCCGCCGGCGTTGGCGATGATGTCCGGGACGATGGTCACGCCCTTCCGGGCCAGGATCTCGTCGGCCTCGGGGCTGACCGGGCCGTTGGCGGCCTCCAGGATGAGCGACGCCTGGACCGCTCCCGCGTTGCGCCCGGTGATCTGATTCTCCAGCGCCGCGGGAACCAGGACGTCGACCGGAGCCGCGAGCAGCTCGGCGTTGCTGATCGCCCGCGTCCCCGGGAAGCCGGCCACCGATCCGGTGGTCCGCTTGTATTCGAGGACCTCGAGGACGGAGAGGGGCTTGTCGCTCCAGATGGCACCGCCGGTGTCCGAGACCGCGCGGATGCTGAAACCGTCCGCCTCCATCAGCCGGGCCGCGATGCTCCCGGCGTTGCCGAACCCCTGGACGGCGACCGTGGACTGGCGGGGGTCCCGCCCCAGGCGGGTGCAGGCCCGCAGGGCCACCACGGCCACACCGCGCCCGGTGGCCTCGTTGCGTCCCTGGCTGCCCCCGACGGCGATCGGCTTGCCGGTCACCGCCGCGGGGATGGAGTGCCCGGCGCTCATCGACATCGTGTCCATGATCCAGGCCATCACCTGGGGGGTGGTGTTGACGTCGGGGGCGGGGATGTCGCGGTCCGGCCCGATCAGCACGGAGATCTCGGCGGCGTAGCGGCGGGTGAGCCGCTCCAGCTCGCCCATGCTCAGCTTCTTGGGGTCGACGACCACGCCACCCTTGGCCCCGCCGAAGGGGATGCCGGCCGCGGCGCACTTCCAGGTCATCCACATGGCCAGCGCCTTGACCTCGCTCAGGGTCACCCCCTGGTGGTACCGGATCCCTCCCTTGGCCGGCCCACGCGCAAGGTTGTGCTGGACGCGGTACCCCTCGAACATTCGGATCGACCCGTCGTCCATCTTCACCGGGAAGTTGACGATCAGCTGGCGCTGGGCCTCCCGCAGGAAGGCGCGGACCCCCGGCTTGAGGCCGAGAAGATCCGCCGCCGCATCGAACTGCCGCTGTGCATTGAGCCAGGGGTCCTCGACCGCTTCTGCCGCCATCGCAAGCACTGACTGGGCCACGGTACTCACCTCCTGTGATGGCCGCGGGGCGCCGGCCTGGGACGTGAGCTGCGGCAACCTGCTCCGCGGCGTGCCGGCCCCATGGTCGCACCTCGGACGCGGGACCGCCACCCCATTCGGTGACCTGACGCCGTTCACCACAGCGCCTCCACGCGGGTCACCAACACCGCGTTGCACCGGCTCGGCACGGCGACACTCAGCGCTTCACGAGATCATTCCCAGGGGTCTCCCAGGAGGCTCGCCTATACTCCGGCCCGGGTTGGGGATCTGACAGCAGACTGGACCACAGGAGCACACGTTGTACTTCCGCTATCTCGGACGCGAACTCCGGCGCCGCGCGCGCTCCGCCGCCCTGGTGGCCATCGGCCTCGCACTCGGGGTGGGCCTCGTCATCACCGTCACGTCGTACGCCGCCGGGGTCAAGGCCGCCCAGGGGCAGGTGCTCTCCTCTCTCTACGGGGTGGGCACCGACCTCACCGTCACCAAGGCGGCGACCGCCGGACCCGGGGGCGGGTTCCGCTTCAGCGGCACCCCGTCGAGCAGCGCCCAGGCGGGACAGAGCTTCGCCCAGGACCACCTGACTTCGGCCGCCGGCCTGACCACCATCTCCGCCAGCGACGTGACCTCCATCTCGAAGCTCAAGGGTGTCGCCGGGGCCACCGGTGCGCTGGCGCTCAACTCCGTGCACATCACCGGGACCTTCACCGGCGGGTTCGGCCCGGGGGCCAGCGCCAGCGCGAAGGCCACCCCGACGCCGACGCCCACGCCCACGGCCACAGCGACAGCCTCGGCCAGCCCCAGCGCCTCCAGCAGCGGGTTCGGGATCTCCACCTTCAGCGTTGACGGCATCGATCCCACCGAGCCGGGCCTCGGGCTGCTGAGCGGGCCGAACATCGCGTCGGGGGCGTCCGTCGTGGGCGAGTGGTTCACCGACGTCCAGTCGAGCAACGCCTCGGACCAGACCCTCGCCCTGGTCAGCAGCGCCTACGCCAAGCAGAACTCGCTCAAGGCCGGTTCCACCGTCACCATCTCCAGCACCAGCTTCACGGTGCTCGGGGTGGTCTCGGTCACCGAGACCGACGGGGCGGACATCTACATCTCCCTGAGCGAGGCCCAGTCGCTGACCGGCGACACCGGTGACGTCAACACCATCTACGTCACCGCCGACACATCCAATGGCATCTCCACGGTGCAGACCGAGATCCAGAAGGCGCTCCCGTCGGTCACCGTGACCAGCGCCTCGGACGAGGCCAGCAACATCTCCGGATCGCTCAGCACCGCCTCCAACCTGGCCAACTCGCTGGGGCTCGGGCTCTCCATCGCGGTCCTGGCGGCCGCCTTCGTCCTGGCCGTCCTGCTCACCATCGCCTCGGTCACCCGCCGGGTGCGGGAGTTCGGGACCCTGAAGGCGATCGGCTGGCACAGCCGCCGGATCGTCGGCCAGGTGATGGGTGAGACGCTGGTGCAGGGCATCATCGGAGGTGCGGTCGGGATCGGGCTCGGCGTCATCGGGGCCTTCGCGGTCACCAAGATCTCGGGGCCCCTCACCGCCACGGTCGGGGCGACCGGGCTGGGCAGCTCGGCCCCCTCGGGCTTCGGTGGGGGCGGCGGTTTCGGCGGCGGGGGCGGAGGCTTCTTCGGAGGAGCTTCCCCGGGCGCGTTCTCCAGCGCTCGATCCGGGTTCGCGCGCACCTTCGCCGCGAGCAACCACAGCGTGACCCTGCACATGACCGCGCCGCTCAGCCTCGAGGTGTTCGGCGTGGCAGCTGGTCTGGCCATCGTGGGAGCGATCATCGCCGGCGCCATCGGTGGCTGGCGAGCCGCCCGCCTGCAGCCGGCCGTGGCCCTGCGGCGGGTGGAATAGCACGATGGTTGCGTTTGCCCGACCGCCGGCCCCAACGCCGGCCGCAGCCCCCGCCCCAGCTCAGGATGCCCCGTCCTTGGAGACCCAGCATGTATGAACTCAAGAAGCTCTCCCGGGTCTACCCCAAGGGACGAGGCAAGGTCGCAGCCCTGAGCGGCGTGGATCTCGAGATCCCGGACGGTGAGTTCATCACCGTCCAGGGGCTCACCGGGCACGGCAAGACCACATTCCTGCTCATGCTCGGGGCCCTGGACAAGCCGACCTCCGGGAAGATCATCTTCGACGGCAAGGACCTGGGGGCGATGCCCGAGTCCCAGCTCGTCGACGTGCGCGCCCAGAACTTCGGCTTCATCTTCCAGAACTACAACCTGCTGCCCACACTGAACGCCGAGGAGAACGTCGAGGCGGCGCTGGTGCCGCTCGGCATACCCACCGCGGAGCGGCGAGCCCGCTCGATCGCGGCCCTCACCGAGGTGGGGCTGGGCGATCGTGTCGGCCACTTCCCGTCGGAGATGTCGGGTGGCGAGCAGCAGCGGGTCGCGATCGCTCGAGCCCTGGTCAAGGAGCCGAAGGTGATCCTGGCCGACGAGCCGACCGGAAACCTCGACGAGGTGACCAGCCTGGAGATCGTGGCCCTGATGGAGAAGCTCTGGAAGCAGCGCGGCATGACCCTGGTGCTGGTCACCCACGACACCAAGGTGGCCCGCCGTGCTCCCCGGACCGCGGTCATCACCAAGGGCAAGCTCACGATGCGCGACAACCGCGCGCCCAAGGTCATCACGCAGGGCCCGCCCGGGGCCGCCAAGCCGGCCGGAGCGCCGAAACCGGCCTGACCGTCAAGCCGCCTGGTGGAGTTCGACGTCGACATCGCCCGCGCTCTGGCTCACCTGCGAGCCTCTGACGGCGAGCTGGGGCGGCTGATCGACCGCGCCGGCCCCTTCGGGCTGACCCTGCCGGACGAGCCCAGCAGCTTCGCCGCGCTCGCCGAGGCGATCGTCTACCAGCAGCTCTCGCCCAAGGCGGCGGGCACCATCTTCGGGCGGTTCTGCGCCCTCTTCCCCGGTGCGCCGAGCTGCCCCACCCCGGACCAGGTGCTGGCCGCCTCCGAGGCGACGCTCCGCGGCGCCGGGCTCTCCGGCTCGAAGCAGCGGGCCCTGCACGACCTGGCCCGGCGGTCGGTCGACGGCGAGCTGCCGACCCTCGATCAGGCGCGGGGGATGGAGGACGAGGCGATCATCGAGAAGCTGATCCAGGTGCGCGGCATCGGGCGCTGGACCGCCGAGATGTTCCTGATCTTCACCCTCGGTCGGCCTGACGTCCTGCCCGCCGACGACTACGGTCTCCGCCGAGGCTTCCAGGTCGCCTTCCGGACCGAGGCGGTGCCCGGCCGCGACGAGGTGGCCCGGCGCGGGGAGCGATGGGCGCCGTACCGCACCCTGGCCAGCTGGTACCTCTGGCGTGCCCTGGAGGTCGACCGGTGACACAGCCGCCGTCCGCCCCCCCTGAGCCTGCCCCGTGACGCTGCCGCCGGCCACCTCGATACGGGCCGTGCTCCTCGACGTCGACGGCACGCTGGTCTCCGCCGGCCAGCCCATCCCGGGCGCGGCCTCGACGCTCAGCCGGCTGCGCGAGAATGGCATCCAGATCCGGCTCCTGACCAACATCGACTCCCGGACCCCCGAGACGGTCTGCCGCGAGCTGGGCGCCGCCGGCATCGAGGTCCCGGTCGACGCCGTCTTCACGCCGGTGGTCGCCGCCCTGCGCTTCCTCGAGCAGCACCCGGCCGAGCGCTGCCACCTCCTGCTCAGCGCCGAGCTGGCTGCACGTTTCGCCGCTCACGATGCCGAGGCGGGTCGAGCCGACTACGTGCTGGTGGGGGACTGCCGCGAGGTCGGCGGGTACGTCCAGCTCGACGCCGCCTTCCGCCGGCTGATGGAGGGGGCCCGGCTGCTCGCCCTCCAGCGCGGCCGCTGGTGGCAGGCGCCCGACGGCCCCTCGCTCGATACCGGGGCGTTCGTCGCCCTCCTCGAACACGCCTCGGGGCAGACGGCCCGGGGCTTCGGCAAGCCGTCAGCCGACTTCTTCGAGATGGCCCTGGCCGACCTGGGCTGCGCGGCGGCGGAGGTGCTGGTGGTGGGGGACGACCCCGAGACCGACGCCGCCGGCGCGCGTACGGTCGACGCCCCCTGCGTCCTGGTGCGCACCGGCAAGTTCGGCTCTCGCGGCGGGGCGGTGGGGGAGGGGCATCCGGGAGTGGCCGCGGTGATCGATTCGATTGCCGATCTCCCCTCGCTGCTCGGATCCGGTCTCGGCACCCCGGGGCTGTAGCACCCCCTGCCACCCGGGTCAGGAGCGGCCCCTCGTATTCCACGCCAGCAGCCGAACCATTTGACGTAGAGAACGCTTCGCTGGTATGCTCCCAACCCATGCGGAACAGAATGTCCACGCCCACCTTCTTTTCCCGCCGGGGTCAGATGGACTTCTTCCGCCAGGTCGCTTGCGCCCGTATGTAGGCCGCCCGCCGCGGCCGGCCAGAGCGTCGGCGCTGACCGCCGCCCAGCCGCCGGCCCGACCGCCGGCCGGTCAGCCATGACCGCCGCCGTGCGCATTCCTGCCGACGACCTGGAGACGGCTGCCCGCGACCTCGAGGGTGCCGATGCCGAGGCGGTCCTCGCCTGGGCCTTCGAGCGGTTCCCACGGGTCGCGGTCGTCGCCAGCTTCCAGGCGGAGTCGGTGGTCCTCATCGACATGGCGAGCAGGCTGCGTCCGGGCGTCGACGTCATCACCCTGGACACCGGCCGGCTTCCCCAGGAGACCCACGACCTCATCGACAGGGTGCGGAGCCGGTTCCCGGTGACCCTGAACGTGGTGAGCCCCGATCCCACGGAGCTTGCCGAGATGTCCCGGACGCACGGCGTCAACCTCTTCTATCTCTCCCCGGAGCTGCGGCACACCTGCTGTGACGTCCGCAAGACGCGGCCCCTCGCCCGCGCCCTCGCGGGCTATGACGCCTGGGTGACCGGGCTGCGCCGCGAGCAGTCGGCGATCCGCCGGGCGACCCCGGTCGTCTCCCGCGACGAGGGGCATGGCGGCATCGTCAAGGTGGCACCGCTGGTGGGCTGGAGGCGCGAGGACGTCTGGGCCCATGTGCGCGCGCGCGACCTGCCCAGCCACGCCCTCTACGCGAGCGGCTACACGTCCATCGGTTGCGCGCCCTGCACCCGGGCCACTCGCCCCGGTGAGGACGAGCGCGCCGGGCGTTGGTGGTGGGAAGGGGATTCGATCAAGGAGTGCGGCCTGCACCCGGTGCTGACGGGACCCGGCCCCGCCGCGGATGTCGCCACCTCTCTGGGCCGGGCGGATGCCGGCGCGGAGTCCACCGCCGCCACCGCGGCCCCAGCAGGAGCAGAGGGATGAGCCGAGGGCTGGTGATCTGGCTGACCGGACTGTCCGGGGCCGGGAAGTCGACGATCGCGACGCGGCTCGGACAGGAGCTGAAGGTGCTGGGGCGCAACGTGACCGTCCTGGACGGAGACGAGGTGCGCACGCATCTCTCCAAGGGACTGGGATTCTCCAAGGAGGATCGGGACACCAACATCCGGCGGATCGGGTATGTGGCCGGGTTGGTGGCAGCTCATGGGGGGGTGGCGATCACCGCGGCGATCTCGCCGTACCGGGAGATCCGGGATGAGGTGAGGGCGGCGACGCCGGGATTCGTGGAGGTGTACGTGCGCTGCACGCTCGAGGAGCTGGTGCGGCGCGACACCAAGGGGCTGTACGAGAAGGCGCTGCGGGGGGAGATCGCCAACTTCACCGGGGTGAGCGACCCGTACGAGGCGCCGCTCAACCCGGAGATCATCGTGGACAGCGCGCGGGAGAGGGTGGAGGAGTCCGTGGAACGGATCCTCGACCGGCTGGAGCGGCTGGGCCACATCTGGAGAGGGGTGCGGCCCCGCCTCCTGGAAGGCGAGGAAGGGGCGGCGCTCCGGGCGGGGGCGGCGACCCTGGCGGCGGTGGAGGTCGGGCCGCACGAGGCGGCTGACGCCCTGATGCTGGGGACCGGGGCCCTCTCGCCGCTGCCCGGCTTCATGACCGCCCCCGACTATCGGGACGTGGTGGGATCGGGGCGCCTCTCGGGGGGCCAGCCCTTCCCCATCCCGGTGCTGCTGCGGCTGGACGACGAGGGAGTGGAGCGGATCCGGGGCAAGGCGCGGGTCGCGCTGCGCCACCAGGGCGAGGTGATCGCGGTCGTGGATGTCGAGGACATCTATCGCACCGACGCCGAGACCGAGGCCCTCTCCGTCTACGGGACCGGCGATGACGCGCACCCGGGGGTCAGCCTGCTGCGCGCCTCCGGGCGCTGGGCGGTGGGTGGTGGCGTGACCGCTCTCCGCCGCCCCGAAACCGGCTTCCCCGGGTACGACCTCACCCCCCTGGAGGTGCGCAAGGCCAAGGCGGAGCGGGAGTGGGCGACGATGGTCGGCTNNGCTACGAGGAGCTGCTGGCCGGATACTTCCCGGCGGAGCGGGTGCTGCTCGCCACCAACCCGGCCTGGATGCGCTACGCGGGCCCCAAGGAGGCGGTGTTCCACGCCCTGATAAGGCGCAACTACGGCTGCACTCACTTCATCGTGGGGCGTGATCATGCCGGAGTTGGCAACTACTACGACACCTACGCGGCGCAGCGGATCTTCGACCAGTACGAGCCCGGGGAGCTGGGCATCGAGATCCTGCGCTTCGAGCACTCGTTCTGGTGCCGGGCCTGCGGGGGGATGGCGTCGACCCGTACCTGCCCGCATCCCGCCGAGCAGCGCTCGGTGCTGAGCGGGACCCGGGTGCGCGAGCTGCTCGCCCAGGGCGAGCAGCTGCCGGCCGAGTTCACCCGCCCGGAGATCGCCGAGCTGTTGAGGGCGGCGCAGGCAGGCCAGGCGGCGGCGCCCCCCGTCGCGGCGCCGGTACCTGCCGCCCCGCCGGCATCCGCCGCCGCTCCATCGACATCCGACGGGGCCACCGCGACACCTGCCGCCCCATCGACAGTCCCCGGGGGCGCCGCGCCCCCCTCCTCTCCACCGGCCGCCCCCGGGACGTAGCCGGGGACGACCCGGTCCTCACTATATGCTGCGAAGGGGAGTGCGCCGTCTAGCCTAGGCCGCCTTGGCAGGCTCGGGAGCGAGCCCCTCGCGAGCGTCGGGAGCCATGCCAACGTGCCCGCGCACCGACAGCCACGCCCCGTAGAGGATCCCCGACACCACTGACCCGGTGAACGCCAGGGGTATGTCGTTGGTGAGCCAGAGTGGCAGGAAGTTGGTCCCCCAGAAGGAGACCACGAATCCGGCCGCGAAGCTGATGATCGCCGGCAGCCGCCACTGCTCCGCAAATCCCCGCGGCTTCCGGAAGTAGCTCTCGACATTTCGCTTGTTCCTCAACCCCCAGAGCCAGTCGATCACCATCACGAACATGAACGGACCCAGCAGGTAGCTGACGTCGCTGACGAAGGTCTCGGCGTGGTTCAGGATCCCGGCCTGGGCGAGCCCTGTCCCCATCACACCCAGGATGACGGTGGAGAGCGGCTGCTCCCACTTCTTGGGCTTCCGGACGGTCGTCATCGCCACCAGCAGGTCCACCGTTGATGGATACAGGTTCATGGCGTTGGTGTGGAGTACACCCAGCGTCGCTCCGAAAGCCGCAATCGCTCCCCACCCGGAGATGCTGGCGCCGAGCGTCGCGATGTTCCAGGTCCCGATCGCCTCCTGCGAGAACGCCCCCATGACCCCCATCAGCACCACCGGGAGCATGATGCCGAGCGATGGCATCAGGAAATACCAGAGGCGCGGCGGGGCCTTGCGCGCGGGCTGGTCGCCGGTGGCGGGGGAGTCGATGGCCGGCCGGCAGAAGCGGGACACCGTTGAGACCTCATACGCCCACCCGAGGATCGCGAATCCGGCCACCGTCGTGATCGCGGGACCCCACTCCACCGGTGCGGTCTGGCGCGGGACGTGGAGGGAGAAGTGGAGGAAGAGGTAGGCGGTCAGGGCGCCGTAGCAGAGGACCAGGAGAAGTGCGGTGTATCGGTAGAAGTACTCGAGCCACTTGTACCCGAACACGACCAGCACGATGTCTAGGCCGCCGACCAGCCAGTACCAGGGAACGACACTGGAGTGGGAGAGCGAGGCAAGGATCTGGGCGCCCACCGCACAGTTGAGCCCGAACCAGGCCATGTTCACGAAGGTGAACAGGAGGGAGAAGAGGAAGGTCGCGTGCCAGCCGAAGTTGCGCCGGGCCATGAGCAGGGTGGGCAGCGGGAGCTCCCGGCCCATCTCCGAGGCCACGCCCAGCGGAAGGAAGAAGAGCACCCAGCTCAGCGCGATGGCCGCGAGCATGTACCACAGGCCGATGTTGAAGAGGAGCGCGCCGACCAGCGGGGTGGTCGCCGATGCCGACGCCATCGACCAGACGATGAAGAGCCGGTAGGGCGTGGTGGTGCGCTGCTTCTCGGGGACGGGTTCAACACCGACCGTCTCAATCTCGCCGTTGATGCGTTGGAGGACCGAGTGGTGGATTTTGACGGGGTCGCTCACCGTATCTGCTGGCATGGACTCCCTTCCCGCGTGCTCATACCTGGCTCGGACGTGGCTTGACGGCCGAACCGTCGTCCGCCGACGAAGCTTGGCACGGCCCGTGCCGGCGCGTCCGTACCCTGGCGCACGGAGCCGTCAGCACTCTCACGCACGGGAATGCTCGGTCACGCAGATGGCGCCTGGGCTGCCTGCCGGTCGAAGGCGATGAGCTCCCGGATCCCGGCGATGGCCGCGTCGATGAGCACCTCGAGGTTGTCGGCCGCCGCCGGCCCCTCCTGCCCCTTGAGCCAGTCGTCGTCGTTCCCGGCGATCAGCATGATGCCGCCGGCGCGCACCCTGAGGACGCTGGAGACGATGAAGATGCCGGCCGCCTCCATCTCCGAGCAGATGGCTCCACCGGCGACCCAGGCCTTCCAGCGCTCGTGAAGATGCTCCGCCACCGGCATCCGATCCGGCTCCAGCTCCCCATAGAACGAGTCCTTGGAGTGGGAGATGCCGACATGCACGGTGGCCCCGACTGACCTCGCCCCCTTGACGAGAGCGTTGGTGACGTCCAGATCGGCCACGGCGGGGAACTCGACGGGCATGTAGTGCAGGGTCGTCCCCTCATCCTGGATGGCCGCGGTCACCACTGCCAGATCGCCCGGGTGGATGTCCGGTTGCATCGCACCGGAGGTGCCCACGCGAACCAGCGTGGTGGCTCCCACTCGCGCCAGCTCCTCGACCGCGATGACGGTGGAGGGACAGCCGATGCCGGTCGATGTCACGGATACGCGGACACCGTCGAGGTCGCCGGACCAGGTGTTGTACTCGCGATTGGACGCCACCTGCCGCGGTGAATCGAAGCGGCGGGCGATCGCCTCGCATCTCCCGGGATCCCCGGGGAGGAGGACGTACTCCCCGACGTCTCCTGCTGTGACCTGAAGATGATGTTGCCGTTCCGCTTGCACTGTCCTTCTCCTGGAGGTTGGATGTCGCCATGGTGGGGAAGCCGCGTGCGCATGCGGCGGAGGGCTCCCTGGCGATCGGGTGCCCGGCGATCAGGGTCGATGGAAGGCGAGGGCGGCTCAGGGCAGGCCGGCAAGGATCGCGGCCGTAGCGGACGCGCCGATCCGCGTGGCCCCAGCGGCCACCATGGCGAGTGCGGCTTCGGTGGTGCGCACGCCGCCCGCCGCCTTGACTCCCAGGCGGCCGCCTACCGCGGCTGCCATGGCCGCCACCGCCTCGACCGTTGCTCCACCCGCTGGGTGGAATCCCGTCGAGGTCTTGACGAAGTCGGCGCCCCCGGACTCCGCGGCACTGCAGGCGGCCGCGATGCGGTCAGGGCCGATCAACGCGGTCTCCAGGATCACCTTCAGAACGATGGCAGGGCCGAGCACGGCGCGTACGGCGGCCACCTCTGCGGTCACCAGGTCCCACTGGCCCGCGCACGCCGCCCCCAGGTCGATGACCATGTCGATCTCGTCGGCCCCGGCCGCCACCGCGATGGCGGCTTCGACCACCTTGACCGCGGTCGGATGTGCGCCGGATGGGAAGCCGACGACCGCTGCCACCGCGATTCC
>PLAX01000227.1:22603-25285 GCA_003135255.1 Candidatus Dormiibacterota bacterium
AGCCGCATCTGGCGGCGCATCGATGTCGAGCTCGCTGACGACCTCAGTGGCAAGCCGTTGCAGCCGGAAGGTGGCCGCAGACCGGGTCGCAACCAGGTCGGAGCGGGCCGCGACGGGATGGATCACCTCGAGATACACCTTCAACTTCGGCTCGGTGCCACTGGGTCGCAGCACCACACGGGCATCGCCGCCCACCTGCCAGATCAGGACATCAGCCGCCGGCAGCGGCCGGCCCGGAGAGCGCTCACCGTGTCCTCCGGCCAGGTCGACCTCCCCGCGATCCCCCCTGCGCAGGTCCGTCACCGTCACGCGCTGACCCATCAGCCGCTGGGGCGGCGCCTTGCGGATTCGCTCGAGCGCCTGCGCAAGCCGGGCCAGCCCGTCCGGCCCCTGCGCGTGGATGGCCCGCTGCCCGGTGAGGTGCAGCCCGTGCGTGAGGGCCAGATCGTCGAGGAGGTCGAGCAGAGAGCGGCCGGCCTGGGCCGCGGTGTTCGCTAGTTCGATGACCAGCAGACCAGCGCTGATCCCGTCCTTGTCAGCCACGAGTTGCGGGCGCACGGCGTAGCCGATCGCCTCTTCGTAGCCATAGATGAGTCGATCCTCAGGACCGGCGGCCCGGGCGATCCACTTGAACCCGGTGAGTGTGGTGACACACCGGACCCCAGCGGCCGCGGCCAGGCGCCGCAACAGCGAACCCGACGCCACCGTGGTCGCCACGACCGGAGCCAGGCCTCGAGGGTCCTCGATCGGACGGCCTTCGGCCAGGCGGGTCAGCACGGCGTTGCCCAGCAGGGCACCGAGCTCGTCTCCGGTCAAGGTCTGCCACCCGCCGGGGCCGGGAACGACCACCGCCAAGCGGTCGGCATCCGGATCGTTGGCCACGATCAGGTCCGCGCCGACCTTCTCGGCGGTGGCCTTGGCCAGGTCGAGCACGCCGGGCTCCTCCGGGTTGGGAAAAGGCGTGGTCGGGAAGGCGGCATCGGGCCATTCCTGTGCGGTCACGGAAACTGGCATCGGCCATCCCACCCGGGCGAGCACGGCCCGGAAAGACTCCGTTCCCACGCCGTGAAGCGCGGTGTGGACCACGGTGAGGCGCGACGGACCGGTGGGGGGCGTTCCGCCGGCGGCCACCACCTCCACGTAGGCCGCCACGGTCGCCTCCATCGAGGGGTTGTCGAAGGCTCCCTCGGACCAGCCGTCGGGGAGCTTCAGCGGGTCGACCGCGTCGATGAAGGCAGCCATGTCGGCGTCGACCGGTGGGAGCAGTTGTGCACCGTCTCGGACATAGACCTTCAGCCCGTTGTCCCGGCGCGGGTTGTGGCTGGCCGTGATCATCAGTCCGTACGCCGCGTGGAGGTGGCGCACGGAGAAGGCCAGAACAGGAGTCGGCAATGCTCGCGGCAGCAGCGATACGCTGATGCCCTCTCGAGAGAGGATCCGGGCCACGTCGGTGGCGAAGACGGCCGAGTTGGTACGGCCGTCGTAGCCGACCACGATCCCTTCCGTATTCGCCGACCGATCCCGCGTCCAGATGAAACGCGCCAGTCCCGTCGCCACACGCGCGACGACGAGTCGGTTGAGCCGCATCGGTCCGGCTCCGACCTCCGCCCGAATGCCCGCCGTCCCGAAGGCGAGGGCACCATCGAAACGCTCCGCCAACCCTGCGATGTCCTCGCGTTGGAGGAGGTCATTGAGTTCCGCGCGGGTCACCGGGTCGGGATCGACGTCACGCCATGAGGTGGCAGCGGCGACGAGGCCAGCCGGTTTCACGCAGATAGTGTTGCACAGCGCTGGACGCGACGCGATGCGGTCCGCGTGTGCTGCGCGTGGTGGTGATCGATGACTCTGCGTGCCGCACCACTGACCCATCACTTGGTCCGCGAGGGTACCGACGCCCAGCGGTTATCGATGTCATCATAGAGTGCGATCGGACGCATGCGCGGGGTAGGCCTGCTGCTCTGCGCTCAGCCGTCGTCGTCGCCGGTTTCGTCATGTCGTGCGGAGTTGGCGCTTCAGCGCTCGATCCTTGCACGCATCCTCCGACACCGACGCGACGCTGATGTCGCCGGCCGCGAGGAGGCTCGGTGCGTTATCGTCGATCCACCGCGCCCGACCAGGATTCGCCCAGCTTGCCAACCGGAGCTCCAGCAATGACCACCCCAACGCTCTCACCAGAACTCCTGCAGCGGATGGACGCGTACTGGCGTGCCGCGAACTACGTGTCGGTCGGGCAGATCTACCTTGGCGACAACCCGCTCTTGAAGAGACCCCTGGAGCTGAAGGACGTGAAGCCGCTGGTGGTCGGGCACTGGGGCACGGTGCCGGGCCAGAACTTCATCTACGTCCACCTGAACCGCGTCATCAAGAAGTACGACCTCGACATGTTCTACATCGCAGGCCCAGGCCACGGTGGCCCGGCGCTGGTGGGCAACACCTATCTGGAGGGCACGTACAGCGAGATCTACCCTGACGTCAGTCAGGATGAAGCCGGTCTGAGACGGCTGTTTGGGCAGTTCTCGTTTCCCGGTGGGATCTCTAGCCACGTGGCCCCGACGACGCCGGGGTCGATCCACGAGGGCGGCGAGCTCGGGTACTCGCTCAGCCATGCCTTCGGGGCCGTCTTCGACAATCCCGATCTCGTCGTAGCCTGTGTGATCGGTGACGGCGAGGCGGAGACCGGCC
>PLAX01000054.1 GCA_003135255.1 Candidatus Dormiibacterota bacterium
GGGCCCTGGCTGGGGCTGCTCGCCTACAGCGCCCTGGCGGCGGTAGCGCTGACGGCCTGGCTCTATCTGCCCGGGGTCCGTCGCTTGGGATCCGCCCGGACGACGGTCTACAGCTACCTGCAGCCCTTCNNGACGAGCCGACGGTCGTTGCCGATGTTATCGCCGAAGACTTGGCGGAGCGGGTGGGGACTCAGCAGTGCGCTGCTCCGTCAGGAGGCTCGCCGGGTCAGCCGACGAAGGGGGACTCCCGTCTAGTCAACATGGAAGGACCGGCGCAATCTCACGTTCGGTCGTGAATTGCGGACCGAAGCCAGATCACAGCGAGGTCGGGACAGCGTGAGACGAGACTCGAACTCGCGANNATCATGCGCCAGGGCCGCTGGCGCAGCTCCGCCCCCGTGCGGCGCTACATCCGGACCGGGGACCTCTGGCAGGAGAACGCCTCCGCCTGGCTGGGGCTGTAACGCGAGGAAGGCAGGTTCTCGCGCTCACACTCGGGGGCAGCGAGGGTCGGCGGCATCAAGCCGCTCCTCGGCCGAGGCGGTGTAGGACAGACCGCGGTCTGACCGCTCTCCCAGCTGTCGAAGAGCCCCCCTCGCCCTTGATCAGGTCACATGCCTGCACGCGTGGGCTTCTCGGGCTAGGCGTGGAAGCACTCGGCAACTCGCCAGCTGATCAAGGGGAGCACGTCGCCTCCTCGCCTTCGATCGCACTCTGACCGGCTAGCTGCGCGAGCGACCGCCCGCCACAGGATCGGAGGTGGTGACGCTCGTGGGTCATCGTCGGACCCGGCATCGCTACTCGTCGTCAGGGTAGCAATACAACGACCAGCCACCGGTAGCGCTTCCCTGCATCGCTAGGGAGCGAGCTCTGGCTCCCTATTGGTCGGTATCCAGGCCTCAACCACCGTGCCGCTGCCCGGGTGGTTCATCCGGAGCCAGCCGCCGGCCTGCTCGGCGCGCTCTGTCATGCCGGTGACGCCGATGTGGAGGGCGTTGTTGGTCGCCGGAGGAGCGCCGGTCAAGCCCACACCGTCATCGGCGACGCGCAGCTGGATGCCCCCACCGACCTCCTCAAGAGATACCGAGACTGAACGCGCATGCGCGTGCTTTCGCACGTTGTTCAGCGCCTCCTGTCCGATTCGGAAGAGAACAACGCGCTCCTCGGCATTGGGTGGTGTTGCGAGGTTGCTCGTCACGGTGACGCTGACGTTCTCCTCTGCAGCCCAGTCGAGAACGGACTCTCGGAACGCGACGTCGAGACCGTCGCGGTCGAGGGATGGTGGCCGAAGCTCGAATACAAGATGCCGCAAGCTCTCGATGGAGCGGGTAAGCAACGATGAGAAGTCGCCGAGCCGTGCGCTGAGTGCGGGGTCCGTGATCCCGTGACGTATCGCGGCCAAGCGCATGACCGCAGCGGCAAGCATCTGGATGGAGTCGTCGTGAACGTCACCGGCCACGCGGCGCCGTTCCGCCTCTTGAGCGCTGACAATCGCGCCAAGTAGGCGCCGACGCTGCTGGTCGGAAGTCCGCAGCTTCTCAAGCGAAGAGCGAGCCTGGTCGGTCTTGAAGCGGAGCTCCTCATTGGCGCGCTGGAGTGCGATCGCGGCGACCTTCGCCTCGGTCACATCCTGGCAGACACCCAAGATGTGACCGAGCCGGGCGCCGCGCGAGGCTGGTACCAACTTGCGGATGTATCGGATGTCTCCGTTCGGGCGCACGATGCGGTGCTCAAGGTCGATAGCGTCGCCCGAGAGCATCCGATCGAAGCCCTCCATCACGGAGGCTCGGTCGTCCGGATGCACCAGGTCCAGAAATGCCTCGCGTGTGCCCCGCCATTGGTCGGGCGCGATTCCATGGATGGCGAACATCTCCTCGGCCAGCCAGTCCATGCGGCCGCTGGCCAGATCCCACTGCCAGTGGCCCACATGCGCGATGGCCTGTGCCTCGCGGAGCAGCGCTTCGCTCCGGGCCAGACGCTCGGCGTCCCGGAGCCGCCCAATCCCGTACGCCAGGTCAGCGGCCAACTCGCTCAAGGCCGCGAGTGAGGCCGGATCAAAGTCCCAGACCTCAGCGCCGTAGATCATGATGACTCCGATCGCCTCGTCACTCACAATGAGTGGGAGGGCGCACCCGGTGCGAAAGCCATACTGATCGGCTGCGGCTCGCCACGGAGCGAACCTCGACGAGCGGTGCATATCCTTCAGGACCTGAACTGAGCGGGTTCGGATCGCCGTGCCTGCTGGGCCAGACCCCAGCTGATCCTTGCCCCAGCCGACGCGTATGTGCTTCAGATACTCGGTCCGCCCCGCCGACGCGAGCGGGCGCACAGTGTGCGCGCTGTCGTGCTCGGCGTACCCCACCCAAGCCAGCAGGTATCCGGCTGCGACGATTGTCTCGCACGCGTCAGCCAGTAGCGAGGCCTCGTCGGTGGCACGCACCACCACCTGATTGCCCTCAGTCAGGGTGCGCAGCGCCCGGGACAGGTTGGTCTGCTCGGTGACGTCGTGGGCATTCACCACGATCCCAGCGATGGCTGGGTCTCCAAGGCAGTTCGTCCCAACTGCCTCAAGAGAGCGCCAATCGCCCGGTGCCGTCTTGATTCGGAAGACGACCGCTCGGTGGATTCCAGGCTGATGGGCACCTTCCCGGAAGGTTGCTGTGATCGCGTCGCGATCGTCGGGATGGATCAGCTCGAGTGCACTGCGTCCGACGCGCTCACCCGGCACGAAGCCGAGCATGCGTTCGGCGGTGGGATTGACGTAGAGCACCCGCCCTTGCTCGTCGAGGACGGCGATGAGGTCGCTTGAGTTGGCCACCAGCATGCGGAACCAGCGTTCGCGGGCTGCCGATTCTCCATTTGCGCCATGGTGGGTCGGCTCCGCCGCAGAGGCGTCAGGGAGAAACTCGTCAGGAGTCATGGATCCGCCCAGAACAAGGGGTACTCCAACTCCGGCGGAGCCGTCCCTGATTCCGACGGCGACCGTCTGCTTCGTGTGCACAGAGCCCCGCCGACTTCTCCGACGGAGGCGCCACCGCCGTGTGGCGGAGCGGTCGGCGTGCGTCTTGAGCCAGGTGGGCTCGCCCGTTCCCCCACAGCGAGGCGTGGGGCCGTGCCGTTCACGATGTCGTCTCCCTTCTTCACTCTGTCGCCCGGGGTCATCGTCGACAGGTCCCCAGTGGGTTCATGCGCTCGGCCAGGGTGCCCTATGACTCCAATACCGTGTGACGCGTTGGCATCCTGAGACTGGGCTAGCTGCTAGATGTGACGGACCGTCGTCTGTCTGTCACAGGGGAAGACGGCACTGGGCGAAACTGAGCGGACCTGCTGGGCGAAAGTGACCAGGGTCTGAGCCGACGACGACTCTGAGCCCACGAAAGAGGGGGGGCTATTCGGAACTCTTAGCACTGGCGCAAGTCCGAGGTCCCGTCCGCCTCAGGCGTTCCTGAGCGCATCTATTTCCCGGGCAAGCCGGATTACTACCGTCTCAAGGGCGTCGATGTGCCGAAGCAGGAAGCTTTGGACGGCATCCAGCCTTTGGGTGAGACTGGGCATCTCCTCCCCGAGGTTGGCGAGAGAGGGGCGCTGGGAAGCATCGGTAGCGGCGACTAGGATCTCGGCAATCTCACGTTCGAGCGACTTGCTCTCCATGCGTAGTGCATCGTACATCCGTCCTTTACAGTCAAGGGATACTCGCCGTACCGACTACCAGGCCGGCCACCAGTGGCAGCAGACGAAAGCCGGAGCCCTGCGGGTCGACGCGGAAGATCGCCTGAAAGGACTGGACCAGCGCGAACATCCCACCGAAGAGTGCGAAGACGCCGAACGCGGTGCAGATCGTGCCCCAGGTGAAGCTGCGTGAGCGGAAGAGGCCCAGATCCACCAGGGCGCCCGCATCCGCCGCAGCAAGACCGACCCTGAGGCCCATGGCGACGAGGAGGAGGGCCGCGGCGCCGCCATACACCAGGAGCGTCGCGCGCCGGCGGGATGCTTGTGAGGTCTTCCCGGGCACTCGGACATGGGAGGGATTCTGCCGCGTCATCCCGGCTCGACGACGTGGGCCTCGCTGAAGCGTGATGCCCCCCGCGACAGCCGTCACTATTCCATCGAACGATGTCCCCGTTGACCCTCGCCGCTCTCATCCAGCAGCAACTCAGCGTGCGCGTCATACAGCAAGCCACCGGGCCCTGGACGCAGGTGACGCTGGGGCACGTGCATGGAGGATCCCGCTTCCTTCTCACGACCGAGCTCGCCGCCCGGCTGTCTCCATCGCACTTCGACCGCGAGCTGGCTGCGAAGATCAACCAGGCGAACCGTGAGAAGGGACGTGTGGTCTTCGCTGTCGACCTAGCGCTCAACGAGGTGGTCGCAGCCATCGCCTACCACATCCCCGAGGACAGCTCCTCCCCATTGCTCATCACCGCCATGGCGCCTCGGATCGACGCCGTCGCCCCCGTCGGTCGGGCGTGCGTGCTGATGCTGAAGGCCTGCCTCCACGAACTTGGCGCCTACCTTGGCCAGGGCGGCCAGCTCGGGCTCCGACCCGGCGGCGCCCCCATCGACGAGGCCCAGCACCTCTTTGGATTCCGGCCCGCCCCGCGCGGAACGGGCCGCCTCGAGGTCGTGTTGGTGCAGGACGCCCCCCACATCGACGAGCTGCCTAGCCCAGGCCGATGACGCCCCGTTCTGCCGTCCCCATCGTGGCTCGCTCGACCTGCCGATAGAGGTCGGCGGGTAGGTGGCGGCGAGCCAACTCGAGGAGCTGGGCGACGTCCGGAGGAGTCGAAGGGTGACCCGCCAGGTAGGTATCGATCTCGGCTTCGACCGCCTCCACCTGTTCCTCCGCATGCTCGTGGGCGTACTCAACCAGGTCGAAAGCCACCTCATCGACGACGCGCCGGCGGTACTCTCGGGCCAGGCGCATGACCGTGGCTGGAGAGAGGCGGATCTCCTGCTGGCCCACGCGCTCCCCATGAAGATCGTCGCGGCGCGAGAGCGTTGACTTGTCGACGCCGAGAGCGCGGGCGGCGCGGCTCAGCGAGGGCCAGGCCCGCACGTCCGGGCCGGTGAGCGTCGTGAGCATGGAATACCTCCTGCCGCAGTCTATCATCCACGCGCAACGGTCGCAACGGTATCCAGCAGGGAGACCGCGCATCGCCCGGCGGGCCGACGCTTGCCCGCCCTACGACACGAAACCTCTGCCCCGACCGTCTCCAGGAGGCCGAGAGTGCCTCGACGACCGATGCTTGTCGCTAGTGGGACACAGCCGTGGTTTCGTCGACGCCCACACGTCGTCCCCCCTGGAGCGCTCACCGGGGCCCGTTTACACTAAACCGACCTTTAGTGTATGGCGCTAAAGCTCCACGCCCTGACCCTCGACGCCGGCCACCGNNCGCTGGGCGTCGGGCTCGTGCCGGCGCAGCACCCCGCTCGCCTCAAGCCGGGAGACGGCCTCGTTTGCCGCCTGGAATGAAACGCCGAGCTCCGCTGCGGCTAGCCGCACATCCAACACGGGGATGCCGGGGAGCAGCTCGATGAGCCGCCGCGCACTCGAATCGCGCCGCGGGAGCCCGGCCCGCTCCACCCAGGCGCCCTGCAAATCGCCCACCGCGGCGAGGAACCGCTCCGTCCCCCGGCAGGCAACCAGCGCAGTCCGCGCGGCGATCCCGAGCCACGCCTCGCAGTCCCCCGCGCGGAAGCTCGTCAGACCGCCGATGTAACTGCGCGGGTTCGCAGCCAGCACGATGCTGAGCGGCGGGGTATGGCGCTGCGCGAGTCGTCGGCGCTGCAGCACCGCGTGGATCAGGGCTCTGCCGACCCGCCCATTGCCGTCCTCGAAGGGGTGGATGGTCTCGAACTGAGCGTGGGCGATCGCCGCCTGCGCCAGCGGCGAGACGTCCCGCCGAGCCAGGAACGCACACAGGTCCGACGTGAGCCGCGGGACCTCGTCCTCCGGCGGCGGGATGAACTCCGCCGTCCGTGGCGACATCGACGACGCCGGGCCGATCCAATTCTGAACGGTCCGAAATCGTCCGCCCCCGCTCGCACCCGCACCCAGCAGCGTTCTGTGGATGCTCAGCAGCACATCGGGGGTGAACGGCGCCGCGCCCGCCCCAATCTCGATCGCCGCGCTGATGGCCCGGACGTTCCCGACCACCTCGCGCGCCACCGCGCGCGAGTGCTCCGGGTCAAAGAGCGCCTCGGCGAGCTGACGGTGCCCGACAACCAGGCCCTCGATGCGCGACGAGCTGATGCCCTCGGCGCGGAGGAGGAGACGCGACAGCGCCTCCAGCGACGCGACCTGTCGAGCTCGACCGTCCAGCTGGCGGATCGCCTCTTCCGCGGCCTCGATCGCCTCCCCCGTCTCCGGGGAGGTGCGCACGTCCAAGTCCGCGATAGGGTCGGGAACGAAGGCGCGGAACCGCACGCGAACTCGGTCGCGACGGGGCAGGATGGCGCCCGCCTCGCTCGGAGGCTCCCAGATCCGATCGACGTACTCGGGCATCGGCGCCTTCCTTGAACAGCTTCGTCGACTATTCAACCTTAGCACGCGAACCTGAATATCGCCGCCACCGTCCTCCACCTTCGACACGCCGCCAGTTGCGGGGCCTGCCAGCCGAGCTGGGCGACCAGGCGATCGCAGGCGCCGCGGAGGGCGGCGATCTCAGGGAGCGCCGGGTCCTCGTTGGCCAGCGCGGTGGCCAAGAGGACGTCGACCCGGCGCAGCACCGCCCGGGCGTCGCGGAGCAGCGCCTCGGTGCGCTTCACCGCCTGCCCTGTCGCGATAGGGTCGTCCCCGGTCATCGCCAGACCCTCTCTGACGCCATCACCGAACGCTCCGTACGCTCTTCCCCGCCTCCACGCTCGCCTGCTCTTGCGTTTGCGTCGTTCATGGATACCGTACCCTATGCACCTATGGTGAGCGCATAGGTCCGACCGGTCCTCGGCGCCCCCTTGATGCCCTCCCCGCGGTCGCCCCGGAGGGGCCCGGAGGCACGGTGGACGGGCAGCGAAAGGAAGGGGGCGGGGGGCTCAGCGGCCGCATGCGGCGTCCAGATGTCAAGCGGTCGAGGGCCATCCCGCTCCGGGCCTCCCGCCCCCTCCTGCGGGCACGGGATTGACTGGCACGGAGCGCCTGGCGTGATTGAGAGATCGGCTGACCCTCCGGAGCCGAGGGTGCCTTACCGACCAAACCTCCGCTGGCGAGGCAGGTACAGGTCCCCGTCTCCCGGGTCCTGAGGAGGCTGCGCCTCCGCTCCCGCGAGCAGGCCGGCCGGGGGACGGGGCAATGGAGCGGGGACGCCTGCTCCCGCTGTACCGGGCCCAGAAGGGGGACCAGACGAAGCTGGAGACCGGCGCACAAACCACCAGTCGAGCAAGCGACCGATGAGATTCCAACGGGCCCGCGAGGTCCGAACGTGGCCGCGGTGGGACCTGCTCACCGGCGGCTGCGCGCGCCACCGGAGGCCGCGGGCCCGGCCGCGCCGATCTCGAGGTGCGCGCCCACCGCGGCGGCGAACCGCACAACCGTGGAGATGCGGGCGTCCAGCCCTCCGCCCTCCATCCGGGCCACCGCGGACTCCGAGGTCCCCATCCGAGCGGCGACGGCGGCGCGGCTCAGCCCCGCCGCCTTCCGCGCAGCCTTGAGCCGGGTCATGATCGCCAGCCGCTCCTCCGCAGCGACCAGGGCAGCGGGGAAGGTTGGATCCGCGGCGCTGAACTCCGCGATCAGGGCCTCGACGTCGTCGGGCTCGTCCTCGCTCTCCATGGTGGCCGTCTCCTTCATGTCTGATTGAGCATACCTCATCTGGTCTGGTCCCCTTCTTGGCCCGCGGCCGCCAGTCGGGCAGGCGCCGCTCGGCCAGTCGGATCGCCGTCTGCGCTGAGGCCAGCGAGCCGCTCACCTATCCGCGCCAGCAGTGGCCGATCGGCTGCTACGTGATCGCGGTATTCGGGCCGGAAGGACTCCACCGCGACCGACTCCGGGTCGGCCTCCAGCTGCTGCTCGACTCAGCTGGCTGCTCCCGCCCCTCGACCGTCAAGCCTGACGGCCGCGCGACCCCTGACACTCGGCGCCGCCAGTGGCCTACCAGGGCTGCTTCCGGCGACGGGCGTCGATGACTTCGAGGACAACCATCGACTCGCGCTCGACTCGGTAGACGACCCCCAAGGGCGGAACGGGCCAGTAGCGGGCGTCAGTACCAGGGATGCGGCGGCCGAGGGAGAAGCCTGTCTCGACCATCCACGTCATGGCGTTCACGACTGCCTCGGCCTGCACCGGAGACCAGCGCGCCGCCCCCTCAGATCCTCGAGGGCGTGCTCGGTCCAGAGCAGCCTCAATCGGAGCCGGGCCCCAGTCCCAGTCGGCGGCGAACATCCTCGGTCGTCAGGAGCTCCTCCTGCTGGACCTCACCGGCGGCGAAGCGGCGGTCCCACTCCTTTATTCGCTCTAGGAGACCGGGATTCTCGGCAAGAACGCGCTCGATCTCTTCGTCGATGGGATCTCGATCTGGGTTGACGGCCATCTCGCTCGGCGAACTCCTCTAAGCCGCCCGCTCACAGCTGGCCCGGAGCAGGACTTCGGAGCCCATACCGGCGGCCAGCGCGACGACCGCTGTCCCCACGACTTCCCCCACGCCACGTAGGTCCACCACGTCGAACACGACGTCCGTGACCCGTCTCACCACGGCCAGCCGGAAAGCCGGGTCGCGGGGTCTCCACTCAGGGGGCCACGTGATCTCGTCGCTCACGCCATCACGCTACTACGCCCCCGAGGTCGAGGGGGGAGATCAGCCCGGGGGGAGGCAAGCCCAGAACCGCGTGCTGGGCGATGTCCCGAGAGCCGTCTTGGCGGCCGCCTCGCGGCCGGGCTTGTAACAAGACAGCAACGGTGTCGGATCGCCCACGACGCGCCCGTAGTGGCAAACGGAGCGAATAGAACGAGCCTGTAGTTGCGAACGCCCCGAACGGACGCGTCTGTAGGGGCAGTCGCGTCGAAANNTCCTACGGGATCCCTACGGCCTCCCTGGTACCCATGGCGCATCCATCCGCTGCCCACGAGGACCAGCAGCATGTGCAACCTCATCGACCTGTCCGGACCCTCCGAACCCACATGAGTCGCGACACCCGCCGCACGGAAGCGGCCTGAGTCGATCGGTGGTGACGGAGATGACGCTCCCCGACGGACGCGTGTCTCCGTTCACGCCCGTCCACGACAAGCGCTGGCGACCCGAGGCTGCCGACCCACCTGTGCTGCTCACCAAGTCAGACGCCGCGAGGGTGCTCACCGTCAGCGTGCGCCAGATCTCCCGCTGGCTGGCCGACGGCTCCCTGACCCCTGTCCGCTTGGGACCCCGGCTGGTGAGATTCGCTCCGCAGGAGTTGACGGCCTTCGTTGCGCGTCAGAGCGCGCCTCCGTCACCGCCGGCTGAGTGGCCCACGAGGGCCAGCCGCCAGACCCTGCGGCGGACAGCCTAGTGTTCGACCTGATGAGGAGACGCCAGCGACAGGGAACGGGCACCGCCCGCCAGCGGGGCAACCGCTGGGAGATCCGGATCTTCGTCGACGGGCGCCGGCTGAGCGTGTACGGGGCGACCCAGGAGGAGGCGCAACGTAAGAGGCTGACGCTGCCAAACAGCAGCGCCGGCGGACTGGCCAGGCTCCAACTGTCAGGGACTGGCTCGCCGAGTGGCTGCAGCTTCGCAGGGACCAGGTCCGGCCCCAGACGTGGCTCAGCTACGAGGCCCACGCCCGCCTGCACATCGTGCCCTCCATCGGCCCCGTCCGGCTGGACGCGCTCACCCCGGAGCACCTCGACAGGCTCCACGCCGAGCTCGCACGCAAGGTTGGAGGGACCACGGCCCATCACGTCCACATGACCCTCGTCGCGGCCCTCAACGTGGCGACGAAGCGTGGGCTCCCGGTGTCGTCAGCGATCCATGCCGTGTCCCCGCCGCGTCGCGCCGAGCGGGCCATCGTCACCCTCTCCCCCGACGAGGTCGATCGGCTCCTCGCTGCGGCCGCCGGCGACCCTCGGGAGGCCCTCTACGTCGTGGCCGTGCTGCTGGGGGTGCGGGAGGGCGAGCTCCTCGGCCTGCCGTGGGGGAACGTGGACCTGGCTCGCCGCCAGCTGCGCGTCACGGGGACCGCCTCACGGACGCTCGAGGGGGAGCACGTGGTCACGCTGCCCAAGACCTCGGCCAGCCACAGGAGGCTGATGCTCCCTCTCTTGGCCGTGGACGCCCTGGCACGGACCCCGAGGCTTGGCGACCTCGTCTGGCCGGGCGATGACGGCCGGCTCATGCCGAGCTCGACCTTCACGCACCGCTGGGAGGCGCTGCGGAGCCGCGCCGCGATCCCGCCGGTGAACTTCCACGCCCTCCGCCACACCGCCGCCACCCAGGCGCTCGAGGACGGCCAGCCGGCCCACGTGGTCGCGGCCATGCTCGGCCACGCCTCGGTGGCGACCACCCTCCGCATCTACGCCCACGTGACCCAGGTCAGCACCGAGGCGCTGGTGGCCTCGATCGACGCCCGGCACGGTCGGCGACTCCGCGTCCTCCCGGGGGAGTTAAGGGGTACGAGTGGGGGTACGGATTGGAAAGTCGTTGCCCCACAAGGGGTTTCTGGTGCCGGGAAAGGGAATCGAACCCTTACGAGCTGACGCTCACAGCGCCCTGAACGCTGCGTGTCTACCAGTTCCACCACCCCGGCACGTTGTGGGAATCGATCGTAGCAGGCGCGGCGCGGCCCGGCGGGCTCAGCGCTCCCAGAGCGCCGCCTGGCTGAAGGGGTCGCCCGCCGTGGGGACCACGACGTTGGAGAGCGACGTGCTGTCGACAACCAGGCTCTCGGCGGGCGCATAGAGGAAGACGGCGGGCGCGTCCTGCTCCATGTGCTGGATCACCAGGGTGGCGGCGGCGATGCTCTGGTCCTGGTCGGTGACGGTGGCGAGCGTTGCCAGGTCCTGGTCCAGGAACGGATCGGCGACGCCACCCGAGACGTAGTAACCATGCGGCGGGGTCGAGGCGGAGCCCCAGAAGGGGGTCAGGTCGGGGTCCGCACCGGCGTCCCAGGAGGCGATCGCGAGCTGGAAGTCTCCGGTGTCCAGCACGTGACTCAGGAAGGTGGCACTCGGGTCCACCGAGACGGTGACCGCGATCCCCAGCGCGCCAAGCTGGTCGGCGACCATCGTGGCCACCTCGGGGAGCGGCGCCGCATCGGGGACGCTCAGCGTGAAGTGGAGCGCCACCTCACCCTGGGAGCGGAAGCCCTCCGGGGTCACCAGCCATCCGTCGCCATCGAGCCCGGCGGCGGCCCCGCTGAGATCGGGCGCCACGGCCGGTTCCTGGCCCTGCAGCCACCCGATGCCGTCCGGGATCGGACCGTACTGGCCCACCCCCAGCTCGTCCAGGGGCCCGCTCACGAGGGCGTCGCGGTTGATGGTCTCGGCGACTGCCTGGCGGACCGTGGGGTCGGNNCCGGGAACCGTCTCATTGAGGAGGAGATCGACGAACCCGAAGGTGAGGACGCCGCGGGCGACGGCCCCGTGCCGCTTCATCAGCTCGGCCTGCTGGGCCGGGGTGGTGGCCAGGACCGCCTGCACCGAACCCGCCGCGAAGGCCTGCGCCGCCGCGGTGAAGGTGGTCACCGCCTGGATCTGGACCCGTCTGAGGCGGGGCGCCACCGCGGCGTGGGGATTGGCGCTCAGGGTGAGGACGCCGGATCTCTGGGACGCCACCTCATACGGTCCCGAGGTGGGCAGCGGTGACGCCGAACGCCGGACCAGGCTGGCCAGCACGGCGGACGGCATGCCCGCCAGGGGGAGGATCGGGAGCTCGGTCAGGGTGACGGCGAACGACGCTCGCGCGGTGCCGAGCGTGAGCACCAGCGCCTGGCCGGAGATGCCGGCTGTCACCCCTCTCCAGGCGATCGCGACCGCGGCGTCCGGGAAGGCGGCGGATTGGACCCATTGGATCGTGGCCATGGCGTCCTGCGCCGTGATCGGGCTCCCGTTCGACCAGTGGAGGTCGGCGCGCAGGGGCATCGTGTAGGTGAGCCCGCTCGGACTGATGGTGAGCTGGGAGGCGAGATCGGGTGTCGGGTAGGCGGTGGAGTCGAGCTGGAGCAGGCAGCGGTACAGGAGCGGGGTGATGGCCGCGACCGCCGGGTCCTCGGAGTCGATCAGGGGGTTGAGCGAGAGGGGGAGGTGGTCGGTGAGCACCGCGGCCCGGTAGTCCGCGGAGGGGATGGCCTCCGACGCGGTGGTCCGGAGGTGTCCAACCACGGCCACACCCGTGACCGCGAGAGCGACCGCCAGCAGGGCCAGGGCCGCGCCGATCTCCAGCCGGCGAACCGGCCGGCGGATCAGCTGTTGTTCATCCAGACGTTGATCGCGGCGACGATCACGAAGAGGCC
>PLAX01000033.1 GCA_003135255.1 Candidatus Dormiibacterota bacterium
CGCTCACCACGATCTGGGTCGGTGCCGGGACCTCGATGGTCACCCCCTCGGGGGGTGTGTAGCGGATGGGGTGGGAATACCCCACCGTCAGCACCAGGTCGGAGCCCTGGCGAGCGGCGCGGAAGCCCACGCCGACCAGGTCGAGGTTGCGAGTGAATCCGGTGCTGACCCCCTCCACCATGTTGGCGATCAGGGTCCGGGTCAGCCCATGCAGGGAGCGGTGCACGGCGCTGTCGGTCGGGCGCTGGACCTCGACCACGCCGTCACCGATCACGACGGACATCGCCGGCGGGACCAGTCGCTCCAGGGTGCCGCGGGAGCCCGACACGGAGACGTGGGCCCCGGTGGCGACCACCGTGACGCCGGCGGGAAGCGGGATGGGACTGCGGCCGATACGGGACATCAGCTCACCACACGAAGGCGACGACTTCGCCGCCGAGGCCGAGACGCTGGGCCGTCTGGCCGGTCATCAGCCCCTGGCTGGTGGAGATCACCGCGATCCCCAGACCGCCGAGCACCCGGGGCAGCTCCGACTTGCGGGCGTACACCCGGAGGCCCGGCCGGCTGATGCGACGCAGGCCGCTCAGCGCACGGCCCCGCGGGCTGCGCGCCTTGAAGGTGATGGTGATGATCTCCTGGGGGGTCTCGCCGCTCACCAGGAAGTCGGCGATGAAGCCCTCCTCCTTGAGCACGCGGGCGATCTCCACCTTCATGCGGCTGACGGGGATGACCACGGTCCGGTGGTTGGCCGCGCTGGCGTTGCGGACCCGGGTCAGCATGTCGGCGATGGGGTCGCTGGTCATGGCTTCACCACGAGCTCTTCCTGACCCCGGGGATCTGGCCCATGCTGGCCAGCCCTCGGAAGCAGATGCGGCACATCCCGAACTTGCGCATGTAGGCGCGCGGCCGCCCGCACAGAGCGCACCGGTGGCGCTGCTGGGTGGAGAACCTAGGCGCCCGGAGCGACTTGGCTATCAGTGACTTCTTGGCCATTAGGCACCTCGTCGCGCCGTATCGGCGGATGCCGACGCGCGCGAACTATCAACCAACACTAACTCTTCCGAAATGGCATGCCGAAGTGGGTGAGCAGGGCCCGGCCCTCGTCATCGGTCTTGGCGCTCGAGACGATGCAGATCTCGAGGCCGCGCAGCTTGTCGATCTTGTCGTAGTCGATCTCGGGGAAGACCAGCTGCTCCTTGAGCCCCAGGGTGTAGTTGCCATGGCCGTCGAAGGCCTTGGGGTCGACACCGCGGAAGTCCCGGATGCGGGGCAGGGCGACGTTGACCAGCTTGTCCAGGAAGTACCACATCCGGTCGGACCGGAGGGTCACCTTCACCCCGATCGGCATCCCGGCGCGGAGCTTGAAGGCGGCCACCGACTTCCGTGCCCTGATCACGATCGGGGCCTGGCCGGTCATGGTCTTGACGTCGGCGACGGCGGCGTCGATGGCGCGTCCATTCTGGATCGCCTCGCCCAAGCCGATGTTGACCACGATCTTCTCCAGCCTCGGGACCTGCATCGCGTTGGTGTAGCGGAACTCCCGGACCAGCTCGGGGACGACCTGCTCCTGGTACTGGCGGCGGAGGCGCGGGGCCTCGGCGGCTGCGACGGCCATCAGCCGGTCACCCGCTCGTAGCGCTCGCCGCACTTGCGGCAGATCATCACGCGAACCCCTTCCTCGGTCACCTGATGGGCGACCCGCGTCTTCTTGTCGCAGCGGCTGCAGACCAGTTGCACGTTGCTGTAGGCGATCGGCCCGTTGAAGTCGACAATGCCGCCCTGCACGTTGCCCTGGGTGTTGGCCTTGGTGTGACGCTTCATCAGGTTGACGCCGCGGATGACGATCCGCTGACGCTCCACCTGGACCCGCTCCACGATCCCCCGCTTGCCCTTGTCCTTGCCGGAGATGACCTCCACGGTGTCACCGCTCCGGATGTCGAGGGGACGCATCGCGCCATCGGCCCAGCCCTCGTGCTCCACCTCGACGCGATGGTGCCTGGCCTTGGCAGCGCGTCGGTTGGCGACCAAGCCCATCTAGATCACCTCCGGTGCGAGGGACACGATCTTCATGTAGTTCCGCTCCCGCAGCTCGCGCGCGACCGGACCGAAGATGCGAGTGCCCCGAGGGTTGTTCTGGGGGTTGATCAGCACGGCGGCGTTCTCGTCGAAACGGATCTGGCTGCCGTCCGGCCGGTGAAAGGGCTGGGTGGTGCGGACGATGACGGCACGGACCACCTCGCCCTTCTTGACCTGCGCGTTGGGCTGGGCAACCTTGACCGTCCCGATGATGACGTCGCCAACGGACCCGTACTTCCGGCGGCTGCCGCCGAGCACACGTATGCAGAGGAGCTCTCGTGCCCCGCTGTTGTCGGCAACCTTGAGGATGCTCTCCTGCTGGATCACTGCTTACTTCGCCTTCTCAATGATCTCGGAGACCCGCCAGCGCTTCTCCTTGGAGATGGGCCGGGTCTCGGTGATCCGGACCCGGTCGCCCACCGCGCAGGTCCCCTCGGCGTCGTGGACCTTGAGGCGGTGGTTGCGGGTGACCACCTTCTTGTAGAGGCGGTGGGGCTTCTTCTCCTCGACCAGGACGACGACGGTGTTCTGCATCTTGTCGCTCACGACGACACCGTCCCGGACCTTGCGACGGCTGCGTTCCACGGTCGGCTCGGTCACGGGCTGCTCACTCATCTGTCTGCTCCTCGTCGGGCCCCGCGGCGCCCTCGTCTGCGATCTCGGAGCCGTCGCCGGCTGTCTCCGCGCCCTCCACCGCCTCGTCGCCGGCCGGTTCCACGGCGGGTTCGGCCTCAGCGACCGGCGCCGCGGCCACCCGGTCCCGGCGCGGACGGCGCGCCTTCGTGGCCGGCTCCGGCTCGGCCACGCCGGCGTCGTCCGAACCAGCGTCCGCCACCGGCTCCGCCGCTGCGGCTCCGGCGTCCACCAGCTCCGCATCCACGACCTCCCCGGCCGGGACCGCGGTCGGGCGCCTGCGGAGCAGGCGACGCGGACGCGGCTGCTCCGCAGGCGCCTCCTCCACCTCCAGGTCGGAGACGAGGTGGTGGCCACGGGCCAGCTCGAGCTGGATGGTCATGGTGCGAGCGATCTCCCGACGGAGCTCGCGCACCTGCCGGTGGTTCTCCACCTGGCCGGCGGCCTGCTGGAAGCGGACCTCGAAGAGCCGGCGGCGCTGCTGGCGCAGGTGCTCGTCGAGATCCGCCGTCGTCATCGTGCGGAGAGAATTCACCGCCTCGACCTGCTTGCTCACGCCGTCTCCTCCGCCTCGACTTCGTCCCCCGTCCCCTGCCGGGCGACGAAGCGCGTGGGGATGGGGAGCTTGTGGGCGGCGAGGCGCATCGCCTCGCGGGCGATCTCCTCGCTGACGCCACTCATCTCAAAGAGGACGCGCCCCGGCTTCACCACCGCCGCCCACCCCTCGGGGGCGCCCTTGCCCGACCCCATCCGGGTCTCGGCGGGCTTCTTGGTGTAGGCGTGGTCGGGGAAGATGCGTATCCAGATCTGCCCGCCGCGGCGGACGTGGCGGGTCATGGCGCGCCGGGCCGCCTCGATCTGACGGCTGGTCATCCAGCAGGGCTCGAGCGCCTGGAGCCCGTAGGGGCCGAAGGCCAGCGTGTTGCCGCGCTGGGCACTGCCCTGGCGGCGTCCCCGGTGGAGCTTGCGGAACTTGGTCCGCTTGGGCATCAGCACCGTCAGTCCTCCTCAGCCTCGGCCTCGGGCTCGCCGCTCGGGGCCGCCTTCTTGGCCGGGGTGGGACGGCGGCGTGCCGCCGGCTTCTTGACCGGGAGCTTCTCGACCTTGGCATCGGCCCCGGGAACGACCCCGAGCTCGGGGAGCTCCTCGTCGAGCTCCGCCTCGGCGACCTCGACATCTGCCTCACCGAGAGCCTCGAGCACGGCAACCGCCGCGTCAGCAACGTCAGGCTGGCTCGCCACGGTGTCGGCCTCGTCTCCGAGGGGCACCTCGGCGACCAGGGGCGTCACCTCCTCACGGCCGGGGGCCAGAGTCGCAGCCGCCGGGCGCCGCTCGCGCTCGGGAGCCGCGGCAGGACGTGCCACCTCGACCACCTCACGCCCCGGGCCACCGATCATCACCGGCTCGCCGGTGGCGGTCACGTAGTCACCCTTGTAGATCCAACAGGTGACGCCGATGCGGCCAAAGGTGGTCTTCGCCTCGGCCCGGCCGAAGTCGATGTTGGCGCGGAGGGTGTGGAGGGGCACGCGTCCATCGCGGTCCCACTCACGGCGAGACATCTCGGCGCCGCCCAGACGGCCGCTCACCTCGAGCTTCACGCCCTTGGCGCCGGCTCGCATGCTCCGCATCACGGTCTGCTTGAGAGCGCGCCGGAAGGCGATCCGCTTCTCCAGCTGGGAGGCGACGTTCTCCGCCACCAATCGGGCGTCCAGCTCGGGCACCTTGATCTCGTGGATCGTCACCCGAACCTTCTTTCCGCTGATCCGCTCCAGCTCGTCACGGAGGGCGTCGACGGACGCGCCCTGCTTGCCGATCACGATTCCGGGCTTGGCGGTCTGGATGATCACGGTCAGCTGGTTGGCGCTGCGCTCGGTCTCGATCCGTGCCACGCCGGCGTTGCGAAGACGGCTTCCGATCAGCCGCCGCATCGCCAGGTCCTCGTGGAGGAGCTTCGTGTACTCCTTGTCCGCATACCAGCGCGCGTCCCACTGCCGGTAGACCCCGAGGCGGAAGCCGATAGGGTTCACCTTCTGTCCCATCAGTCCTTCTCCTCGTCGTCCTGAGCGGCGTCAGCCTCGGCTTGGTCAGCGTCGGCCTCCGCCGCGCCCTGGTCAAGGGCGTCGGTCTCGGGTGTCTCGATGTCGTCGCCGGCCGAGGTCGCGGGGACCTCCAGGGCCTCCTCCTCGGCGGCGGCTGCGGCGGTGGCCGCCTCCTGGGCCCGGCGGAGCTGGGCGGGACGGCGACGGCGGGTGGCCGCCGGCCGAGTCGATCCCTGTCCTCCGGACCGGCCCGGCATCGCCACCACCGAGCGGCGACGACGGTCCGGCGCCGGCTCCTCGTCGGTGACGTAGCACCGGAGGTGGCTCATGCGCTTGAAGAGGCTCCCGGCCATGCCCCGGGGCTTGGGGATGAAACGCTTCATGATCCCGGCCTGATCGACGTCGATGCGCTCGACGCGGAGCGAGGAGGCCTCCAGGTTGTAGTTGTGCTCGGCATTGGCGGCAGCCGACTTGATCACCTTGGCCACCTCTTTGGCGGCGTGACGCGGGGTGAAGCTGAGCACGGCGAGAGCCTCGGCCACAGGCAGGCCGATGACGCTGTCGGCGACCAGCCTCGCCTTGCGGGAGGTGATCCGAACACTCTTGGCGGTGGCGATGACTTTCACTTGAGGGCGGTGCTCCGCTCAGTGTGGTGGCCGTGCCCGCGATACTTGCGGGTGGCGGCGAACTCGCCGAGCTTGTGCCCGACCATGGTCTCGGTGATGAACACCGGGTTGTGCTTGCGCCCGTCATGCACGGCGATGGTGTGTCCGACCATCTCCGGGAAGATGTCGCTGCGCCGCGACCAGGTCTTGATGACCCGCTTCTCCCTGCTCTGGTTCAGCTTCTGAACCTTGGCAAGCAGGTGATCGTCGCAGAACG
>PLAX01000096.1:0-4102 GCA_003135255.1 Candidatus Dormiibacterota bacterium
CGTAGGGGACCGTGCGCTCCACTCTCGGCTTGTCCTTTGGCCTGCCCGCCCGGCAGGGGTCGATGAGCACGCCGTAGTGCTCGGCCATCTCCGCATACGCCCGGTTCAGCTTGGGGTCGTACAGGTCGGGCCGCAGCACCCCTGTCTTCAGGTTGTCGATCTTCTGTGCCCGGTCGGGTTATGTGGCCGCGGGCCAGCGTGACGTCGTCATCACGGCGGTGACCGACCCGAGGTCGGCGATCGAGGGCACATAACGCTCAGAGCGAAGCGAGCCAGCTGAGGACGGACTCGTCGGACCGCCAGATCGGCGTGGTGCGGGATCCCACCGAAACCCCCGGAGGCTCACAGGCCCGCAGGGCTTCCTGTTTGGCGCGGGGTGTTGATCTCGGCGTAGCGGTTGGTGGTGGTGAGGTCGGCATGGCCGAGCCAGCCGCGGATCACGTTGACCTCGACGCCAGCCTCGAGAAGGTGAACGGCGGCGGTGTGGCGGAAGGTGTGCGGGCTGACCCGGCGACCCGTTCTGGGGTCATCGAGGCTGGAGGCGTGCCGTCGGACGATCTTGTAGATGCCCGAGCGGGTGAGACCCTGGCTGTTGGCCGAGAACACCGGTGCCTGGGGACCGGAGGCAGGATCGGCGTCGACCAGCCCGCGTAGCAGGTCGGCCGTCTGTTGCCAGAGCGGGCAGGTGCGCCACTTGTCGCCCTTGCCGTGCAGGCGCACGAGCGGGTGCTCGCGGAGATCCAGATGCTCGACCCGCAGGTCGGCGACCTCTTGTGCCCGAGCCCCGGTGTTGTAGAGGAACAACAGCGCCGCGCGGTCTCGGAGAGCAAGCCGCCCTCGCCTGGGCAGATTGCGGAAGAGCAGCTCGACCTCGTCACGTTCGAGGAAGTGGGTTTCGGCTGGGGCCGAGCGCTTCATCGGGATGGCGGCGACCCGCTGGCACACCCCGAGCATCTCCGGTGCTCTGGTGGCGATGTAGTCAAAGAGTGTGTGGATGGCGGCGAGGCGCTGGTTGCGTGTGCGGATGTGGTTGTGGCGGTCGATCTCGAGGTGGCGGAGGAAGCCAACGAGGCGCTCGAAGGTGAGATCGGCGAGCACGAGCCGGGTGATCCGACATCCCTTGTCTGCGGCGATGAACACCAAGAGCAGCCGGATCGTGTCACGGTAGCTGCGCACTGAGGACGGGCGCAAACCCTTGACGGTCACCAGGTGATCGACGAAGAACGAGTGCAGCATCGCCCCAAGCGACGGGCTGGAGTCGATCATTGCGCTGTCCCCAGGTTGGTCCATGCTTGTTCGGCGAAGGCTTCGAAGCGCCGGTTGGCCTCCTCCAGTAGCGCGGGGGTGATCGTGAGATAGACGGCGGTCGAGGTGGGGTCGACGTGGCCCATGAACGTGGACAGCTGATGGAGCCGGCTGGCCGGATCGAGACCCTCGCGATACCAGCGCAGGACGCAGCCGACGGCAAAGGAGTGACGGAGGTCATGCAGCCTCGGCGGTGAGACCCCATCGGGGACGGGTAGCTCCAGAGCGGCAATCAGCCGATGGAAGACCTGGCTGGCCGTGCAGGGATGCACACTCCGGTGCCCATCGAAGCTGAACAGCGGCGCATCGGCATCTGATGCCCCGTCGGCCAGGCGGCGCTCGACCTGGGCTGCGACCAACCTGGCGATGCGGGGCCCGTGCGGAACGAGACGGCTCTTGCCGAACTTGCCGCCCACCACGACGAGCAGGTCGCGGTCAGCGTCGATGTCGCCCAGGCGCAGCCTGCATGCCTCCCCGGCTCGCAGCCCCAGCCCGTAGCAGAGGGCGAAGATCGTCCGATAGGTCGGCCCTCGCTGGGAGGCTCGCGAGTTGTCCGGCAGGGCGGCCGCTGCACCGAGCAGGCGGCGAGCCTGTGCGGCGTCGAAGAGGAACGGTACCCGGGCAGACGTCACCCGCCGCCGACCGGTCCGTAGCGGTGAGGCTGCCAGTAGCTCCTGGGCGACCGCCCACTCCATGAGGCAGCGGACGACGCCGAGCAGGTGGTTGAAGCTGCGTGGACGGGACCTCGGTCTGGAGGCGAAGAACTCCTCTAGGAGTGCAGCGGTGAGCTGGTCGAGCCGACTGATCCGACGCTCCTCGGCGAAGCGCACCAGCAGCCGCAGCTCGCGCTCTTCGCTGTGGTACTTGCGTCCAAGGGCCCTGCGGTGGGTGAGGAAGCGGCAGACGACGGCGGCGAGGCTCTCGCTCATCCCAGCACCTCCTCGCCGTCGCCCAGGGCGACCTCCCGGAGCGACGCGACCGCCACCTTCGCGTAGATCTCCGTCGAGGCGGCCTTGCGGTGCCCGACGAAGTCCCCGATCACCTTCAGGCTGAAGTCGGCATCCACCAGCCGCTGGACGCAGGTGTGGCGCAGGGTGTGCGAGCCCGGCCGGGGAACCTTGACCCCGGCGCCCAGCAGGTAGCTCCTTGCGCACGAGGAGACCGCCGCTGGACCAAGGGGACGGATCGGCGCCACGGCGCGCATGAAGACGTGGCGGTCAGGGGTGGTCGGCCGGCCGTTGCGGAGGTAGTCGACGATGGCTTCCCCGACCGGAGGCGATAGCGGGAAGGCGGTCGAGTGCCCAGCCTTGCGCTCGGGGACGGCAAGGCGCTCGCGGCGCCAGTCGATGTCCTCGAGGCTCAGCGCCGCCACCTCACGACCGCGTAGGCCATAGACAACCAGAAGCAGCAGGATCGCGTAATCGCGCTTCCCGCAGGGAGTACGCCGATCGACGCCAGAGAGAACCTGTTCCACCTCCGCCCAGGTGATCGAGCGCGGGATCGTCGACAGCCGGTAGACCTGCGGCCACTCCACCGTGTTTGACAGGTCGCGCCGCAAGGCTCCTTCCCGGTGCGCGTAGCGCAGAAACACCCGCAGCACTCCACAACCGTCCCGGACAGTCGACTTGGCAAGACCCGCAGCCGAGCGCTCCGTCACAAACGCGCTGAGCAGAGTCGGCGACAGCTCACGGAGCTCCGCACCGATCCGGGCGAGATAGGACTCGAAGCGATCCAGGTAGTGGCGATACAACTCGACCGTCGCCGGCCGCAGCCCACGCTCGGCGACCAAGTACTCGAAGAATCCAGGCACCGCGCCGGCGAAGGGTAGCTCTCGGCGTCGGCGGCCGGACACCTCGAACGCTGGCAGCACGACGCTCAGCATCTGCTCGATCGGGCCGCGAACCTCTTTGGCCAGCATGGGACGCACCTTCCCGTCCCGCCTCTGGCGGGCATGCCTGGCGAGACGATCGGCAACGAAGGCCTCGACGTGGATCGGGAGGTCTCCCACTATCTCGGCGCCTCGCACCCGTGCGAACTCCGCGAAGGCGAGCAATACCGGGACTCGAGAGAGCACGTTGCGAGCCTTGTAGCCGTGCTCGGCCATCCAGGCGACGTAGCTCTCGACCTCTGGCCCTATCCATGAGGCTCGGATCCGGTCGACCGTCTGAGGCTTGACGAAGTACTTCTCCAGCATGGATAACCTCCTGTCCGCTCGTAGGCGCAGGAGGGCACCATCCCTCGAACCCCCAGCGTTATGTGCCCTCGACCGTCGGCCTCGGGTCCGTCACCGCCGTGGTGACGACGTCACGCTGGCCCGCGGCCACATAACCCGACCGGGCACAGAACCCCGATTATGTGGCGCGGAACATAATCGATCCGGAGCACCGCCGGCANNCAGGACCGCTCGTCACAGATCACGACCGGATCCACGAAGACGTGGCGACTGAACGCCAGCGTCATCAGGAAGCCGTTGACCACCCGGCGGCGTTGCGACAGCGGATCGAACCACGGACCGAGGCGGCCATAGTCGATCTCCGCCACCTCCCCCGGCGGCGTCACCTCCTTGCGGACCGTGAACTGGTCGGTGCTGACACCGCCCGGGATCCGCTCTCGCACGTAGCGCCGGAAGGTGCGGACGCTCACCGTCAGGCCCTCCTCGTCGTGCAGCCGCTGCCACACCGTCTGCGCTGTGTTGGTGGCCAGACCGGCCACGATCGCCTCGTGGAACCGCGCCAGCTCCTGGCGCTGCTCCGTCGCCGTCGGCGCCAACCGGTCGACGAACAGGAGGGGGACCCGC
>PLAX01000096.1:4201-4331 GCA_003135255.1 Candidatus Dormiibacterota bacterium
ATCGTCGCTGTGGCACCGGGCGGTCACGCCACCCCAACGGGTGGACCTATTCGTTGACCGCAAGTGGACCTATTGGGTGACCGCAAGTGGTCCTATCAGTTGGCCGTGGGTGGACCCATCACGTGGCCGC
>PLAX01000039.1 GCA_003135255.1 Candidatus Dormiibacterota bacterium
CTGAGTTCGCCGCGCTCCGCGACGGGACCGGCGGGGACCTGCTGGATCCCTACGGTGCGGAGAACACCGGCGAGTTCTTCGCCGTCGTCACCGAGGTGTTCTTCGATAGACCAGTCGAGCTCGAGCGGGANNGCGGGTGCCGTCTCCGGAGCTGGGGATGCGCTGCCGATGATCTCGGTCGCGACCGGGGCGCCCTCGCCGCCGCGCGCCTCGCGCACCCGGCGGCTGTACTCGTCGAGCAGGTCCCGTGCCCGCGTCTCGCTGGTGACCGAGGCCACGATGTGGCAGGCGGGCTCGTCGGGGTCGGGGCGGACCAGCACGAAGCCGTCGTCGACGAAGACCTTGATGCCGTCCACGAGGTCGACGTTGCTGTCGCGATGGGCCTCCATGAGGGCGCGCATCACCCGACCCTTGGCCTCCCAGGGGACGAACTCGGTGGCGGTGAGGTAGGCGGCCTGGGGGAGGCGCGCAGTGGCCGCCGAGAGCGGCTCGCCGGCGACGGCCCGGAGCTCCAGCAGCTTGACCAGCGTGTACATGGCGTCGAAGGCACCGAAGAAGTACGGCCAGACGAACCCGCCCTCGCCGTCGGTGGCGAGGCATGCCGACGGGGACGCCGCGGCGCGCAGCACCTGGTTCGGCTCACCGTTGGTCGGGACGAACTCTAAGCCCTGCTCCTCGACCAGACCGCGGACCCACTGGGGGGAGCTGGCCGGGGCGAGCATCACACCGCGATGCGACCACCATCGGGCCAGCACGGCGAACAGCTCGTAGGGGGTCAGCACGCTCCCCTGGTCGTCGATGACGTCGAGCCGCTCGCCGCTGGCGTTGAAGAGGCAGCCCAGGTCGGCGTGCATGGTCCGGGTGATCAACACCGTCTCCTCGGGCACGGTGCGGTGGCGCGGTCCCTCGGCGAACCCCGCGTTGAGAGGCACGGTCGTCACCCCGAGCCCGTGAAGCACGTCGGGAAGGACCTGCGACGCCTGGCTGTAATCGTAGTCGATGACCAGCCGGAACCGGGCGGCGCGGATCGCCTCGGCATCGACGCTGCTCATCAGGTGCTGGACGTAGTCGGGCAGGGCGGTCATGTGCTCCTCGATGTCGCCCATCTCGTAGAAGGCGGCGCGCCGGAAGTCCTCCCGGAAGTAGAGGCCCTCCAGCCGGCGCTCGGCTCGCTTGTCGAGGGGGAGCCCGTCGCGGTCGAAGAAGCGGATGTCGGCGGAACGCTGGTCGAGAGGCGAGACCAGGACGTGGATGCCGGCCTCCGATCGACCGTACCGGGTCGCGAACTGGGTGACCGGCACGGGCAGCTCGTCGAGGTCGCGCACCCTGGCACCGCCGCTCACGATCCCGGAGACGATGGCCCGCTTGATCATGCGCGAGCTGCGCGCGTGGTCGCGCGCGACGGCGATGGCGGCCCCGCGTGGCAGGGTGGCGGCGAAGGCCGCCCCGAGACGGGCGGAGAACTCGGGGGTCAGCTCGACGTTGATCAGGCCGGTCATCCCCGACGACGAGAAGAGGCCGCGTCGCCACTCCCCCGCCCAGACCACCGACTCGTTGACCGTCGAGCCGGGCTCGATCTCCTTGTGGGGCCAGATCCGGATGCCGGCCTGGATGCGGGAGCCCTGCCCGATGACGCAGTCGTCACCGATCACGGCCCCCTCCTCCACCACCGTGTTGTTCTTGATGGTCACGCCGCGCCCCACCACCGCCTGGCGGAGCCGGCACCCCTCACCGATGTAGGCGTGAGGCCAGACCACCGAGTTGACGATCTGGGCGTTCTCGTCGACGACCGAGTACCTGTCGATGATCACCGGACCGGTGAGGTGGGTGCCGGGCTTGAGCTTGACCTCGTCGCCAAGGAAGGCCGCCCCCTCGATGACGGCCCCCATCCCGATCTCCACGTCCTGGCCGATCCAGACGTTGCCCTCGCGGTGCCCCGGGATGTGGCAGCGCACCCGGCCGGCCAGCGCGTCCCAGTTGGCCTGGAGGAAGGAGGGGATGTTGCCGATGTCGCACCAGTAGCCATCGGCGACGAATCCGAAGAGAGGCTCCTGCCGCTCCAGCATCCCCGGGAAGACCTCCTGCGACCAGTCGGCATTGGCACCCGGCTGGATCCGCTCCAGCACCTCCGGCTCGATCACGTACATCCCGGTGTTGACCTGGTCCGAGAACACCTCGCCCCACGAGGGCTTCTCCAGGAAGCGCTCAACCTTCGAATCGGTGCCGGTGATCACCACTCCGTATTCCAGTGGGTTGGGGACCGAGGTGAGGACGATGGAGGCCATCGCACCCCGCTCACGGTGCTGGGTGATGACCCAGGAGAGGTCGATGTCGGTCAGGCAGTCGCCGCTCACGATCAGGAAGGTGTCGTCGAGGAGATGGGCGGCGTTGCGAACGCTGCCCGCGGTCCCGAGGGGGCGTTCCTCGATCACGTAGTCGATGCTCATGTCGAGGTCCGAACCGTCCCCGAGCCGGTTGCGGATGTCGGCGCCAAGGTGGTGGAGGGTGATCACGACCTCGGTGATGCCGTGGTCCCGGAGCAGCCTGAGGTTGTGCTCGATCACCGGGGTGCCCACCACCGGCACCATCGGTTTGGGGGACTGGCTGCTGAGCGGCCGGAGCCGCGTGCCCTCGCCCCCGGCCATGACGACGGCTTTCACGATCTCAGCCTAGTGCCTGGGGACGGCGTCAGCACCTGCTGGTGGAAGGACATGTACCGGAGCCGCTCGAGCAGGCCCTCGATCACCGCCGGCCAGGTGAAGTCGCGGGCGTCGTGCCGGGCCTCGCGACGCAGCCGCCGGGCGAGGGCGGGACGGTCCACCAGCCCCCGCAGAGCCGCGGCCACCTCGGCGCCGTCGTCGGTCTCGATGACGATGGCGTTGCCGTAGGGGCGGGCGTACTCCTCGCCGGTGGCACCGACCAGGGCGACGCCGCCCGCGGCCATCGCCTCCAGGCCCACCAGGCCGAACGGCTCATGCCCCGAGTTGGCGAGGACGGCGGTCGCGGCGAGGTCGATCTCCGGGATCACGGTCTCGGGGAGGAAGCGGCAGAGGTTGACCACCGCAGCCCCCCTGCTCTCCGACAGGGCCCGAACCACGCCACCGGCATCGTCGACGGGTTCGAACCAATCGCAGACGGAGAGCCCGTGGTGGCGTGCCCGCCCCATCACCTCGGCTCCATAGGGCTCGATGCCTCCCCGCATCAGGATGCGGGCGGGCAGGCCCTCGGCCCGCAGCTCGGCGACGGCGTCGATCGCCTGTGTCCAGCCCTTGTCGGGGGTGAAACGCCCGATCTTGAAGGCCAGGCAGGGCGTCCCGGCAGCGCTCCGGATGGCGGCGGCCACCGCCGCGTCGGGTGGATCCAGGGCACTCTCCGGGATGCCGTTGGGGATGACCACCGGGTTGACCCCGCGGCCGAGCATGAGCAGCTTCATATAGCGGCTCACCGTGGTCGTCGAGGCCACGTACCCCAGCGCCCGCCAGTCGATCTCGTCCCAGCCGAAGCGGTTGTTGGCGTTCCAGAGCAGGACGGCGTGGCGGCGCAGCCCCATGGAGTGGAGCCGGTCACTCAGCCGGCGGCAGAAGGCCGCGGTGTGCCATTCCTCGCAGAGAACGGCCACCACCCGGTTGCGGCCGACGGCGGGAGCGATCACGCGCTCGATCAGGGCGTCGGGCAGGGTGCGGATGAGCACCTCCAGCTTTGCTCTCTCGCCCTCGTAGACACCGCTCGGGCAGCCGGCGCTCACCTCCTGGCACCAGCGGATGAGGCGGACCCCCGCACAGGTCTCCTCGGGAGCCCGGCCAGGATCCCCGACGAAGACCAGCGTGGTGACGAAGCCTGCGGCGGCGAAGGCGCGGGTCAGCTCACGGGCCCGGACGCCGAGCCCGCCGGCGAGGCTGTACTGGTCCGGTCCCTCGAACGAGACCATGACCACCTCGAGGTTCTCAGGGGTGAACATGCGACC
>PLAX01000166.1:0-1581 GCA_003135255.1 Candidatus Dormiibacterota bacterium
CCCTCGACATGATCCGCGACCTCACCGATGACATCGAGATCGGACGCATCTACAAGGGCAAGGTCTCCCGCCTGATGGGCTTCGGCGCCTTCGTGGAGATCGCGCCCAAGAAGGAGGGGCTGGTCCGCATCGGCAACCTCGCCGAGCACCGGGTGGAGAAGGTTGAGGACGTGGTCGCCGTGGGCGACGAGATCATGGTCAAGGTCATCGAGATCGACGACCGCGGCCGGGTCAACCTCTCCCGCCGCGAGGCCATCCGCGACCTCGCCAAGGGTCAGGCAGATGCCGGCGAGTCGGGGTCGGGCAGCCCGGCGTAGTTTTCAGAAGGCTCAATTCAGACGTGACGTCGTCCGCTCCATCCGTCGCCCTCGTCGGTGCCACCGGAGCCGCCGGTTCCACGGTCCTGCAGGTTCTCGAGGACCGCAACTTCCCGCTGCGGGAGCTGCGGGCGCTCGCATCTCCGCGCAGCGCGGGCAGGACGGTGACCTTCCGCGGTGAGGCATTGACGGTGGCGGCGGTGGAGGCGGTGTGTCTCGAGGGCTGCGACATCGTCTTCTTCGCCGCCGGCGGGGCCACCTCCAAGGAGTACGCCCCCCTGGTCGCCGCCGGGGGCGGCGTCGCCGTCGACAAGTCGAGCGTCTTCCGGATGGACCCCGAGGTCCCCCTGGTGGTGCCCGAGGTCAACGGGGAGAAGGTGCGCGAGCACCACGGGATCATCGCCAACCCCAATTGCGTCGCCATCCCGCTGTCGGTGGCCCTCGCCCCGCTGCATCGCGCCTTCGGTCTCCGCCACCTCACCGTCTCCACCTACCAGGCGGCGAGCGGGGGAGGGCGGGCGCTCCGCGAGGAGCTGGAGACCCAGGCACGCGAGGACGCCGCGGGTCAGGCCCCCTCGCGCAAGGTCTACCCACACGTCCTCCACGGCAACGTGGTCCCCGGCGGCTGGAGGATGTACGGCGACGACACCGAGGAGGAGGTCAAGGTCGTCCAGGAGTTCCGCCGGTTGCTCGACCTCCCCGAGCTGCCGGTGGGGATCACCACCGTGCGGGTCCCGGTGGCGGTCGGCCACGCCGCCGCGGTCTGGATCGAGCTGGAGAGCGAGGTCACCCCCGCCGAGGCCCGGCATGTCCTGGAGGGCGCCGCCGGCATCCGGGTCGTCGACGACCCCGCCTCGCAGACGTATCCGACCCCGCGCGAGGTGGCCGGTTCGGACGAGGTCCACGTCGGCCGCATCCGCCGCGACCCGAGCCGGGAGCACGGCCTGGCCCTCTTCGTGGCCGCCGACAACCTCCGCAAGGGGGCGGCGACCAACGCCGTGCAGGTCGCCGAGCTGGTCCTGGAGTACCGCTAGCCCGAGCCCGGCGGCTCGGCGCCGGTATCATGCCGCGATCGACCGGCTGAGATCCGTCCCCTGGCTGCGCGTCGCGCGCGTCCTGTTTGCGCTCTATCTCGTGGGCGCGCTCGTCAGCGTCTGGCTGCCCGGCGATTGGCGGCAGGCGGATGTGGCGCTGTACCGCACCGATGCCCTCGCCTTCTGGGGGCACCTGGCGCATCCGTCGCTGCCCCACGAGTACCCGCCGC
>PLAX01000166.1:1620-3043 GCA_003135255.1 Candidatus Dormiibacterota bacterium
TCGAACGGCGCCGCTTCGCCGCCACCTACCCGCTGATCGGCCTCGGCACCCTGGTCAAGCTCTTCCCGCTCGCCCTGCTCCCGGTCACCGTCATCGCCCACGCCCGCGCCGCGCGGGGCAGAAGCACCGGGGTGCTGATCCGCGGCCTGGCCGCCGGAGTGGTCGTCTGCGCGGTCATCGTGGCAGGCGGATTCGCCCTCGGTCACGTCATCGATCCGTCCCACGGGTTGGGCGCGATCACGTACAACGTCGGCCGCCCGGTCCAGGTCGAGTCGGTGCCGGCCACACTGATGTGGCTGGGGTCGCTGGTCGGGGTGCCCGCCCACCCGGTCTACGCCTCCGTCTCCTACGACCTCGTCGGCAGCCTGAGCGGCGTCGCCTCGGCGGCCGGGGACCTCGGTCTGGTGGTGGGGATGCTCTGGGTGTGGTGGAGGCAGCTCACCGGGCGGATGGACACCGGGCACGCGGTCGTGGGGACCCTGCTCGTGCTGCTCTGCACCACCGGCGTGCTGAGCACCCAGTTCCTGCTCTGGGTGGCGCCGATGCTCGCCGTCGTGGAGGGCTTCCGCTACCGCTGGCTGGCCGTTTTCCTGCTCAGCGCGCTGATCTTCCCGGTGCTCTACCAGGTGGCGGTGGAGTATTCACCCGTCCTGCGGTACTCGGTGTGGTTCCTGGCCGGGATCGGCGCCCGCAACGTGCTCCTGGTCGCCTGCACGGTCTGGTTCCTGGTCAGCAGCGGGCGAGTCCCCGCCGCCCGCCCGGCGCCGAGCGGCGGCACCGGCCGCGTGCCCTCGGAAGATCGGGCGGAACCGGCCGAGCCGGAGCCGCTCGCGTCGCTCGCGACCACGGCCTGAGTGATGGTCCCGCCCCTGCGCCCCCCGCGTCCGCGGTCGCTCGCGGCGGGTGGTCCGCTCCGGCGGGCGGCGATCCCCCTGCTGGCGGTCGCCTTCATGGTCGCGTCGGCCGTCGCCGTGCTCCTCTTCGACACCAGCAAGACCGACCTCGACGTCTTCTTCTGGCCGTCGGCGGAGATCGCCCTCCACGGGCATCCGCTGCTCGTCTACACGCTCCGCGCCGGCCCCTATCCCAACGCCAACGGTCCGGTGAGCCTGCTGCCGCTCGGCGTGGTGGTGGCGGTCATCAACGCCCTGGGGTGGCAGGACAGCATGCGGCTCCGCGACGCCCTGACCGTGGGCGTATTCGCCGTCTTCTCCCTGCTCATGGCCCACGAGGCGGTGCTCGCGATCGAGGCAGGGCGGGGGAGAGGGCGGGAGGCGCGGGGCACGGCGGGAGGCGGGGCCGGGTGCGAGACGCGAGGCGAGGCGGGGCGCGGAGCGGGGCGGGGGCGGCTTACCCGGCGGCTCCTCATCGCGGCCGTCTTCCTCCTGGCGCCGCCGCTCTGGGTGGCCCTGGTCGGATTCGG
>PLAX01000044.1:0-378 GCA_003135255.1 Candidatus Dormiibacterota bacterium
GACGGCGAGGCGGAGACCGGCCCGCTGGCGACCGCGTGGCAGTCCAACAAGTTCCTTGACCCGATCACCGACGGAGCCGTGCTCCCGATCCTGCACCTGAACGGCTACAAGATCAGCAACCCCACGGTGCTCGCCCGCATCGAGCCCGAGGAGCTGGACCAGTTCCTCCGCGGTTGCGGCTGGATCCCCCACTTCGTGGAGGGGGATGACCCCGAGCTGATGCACCAGCTGATGGCCGGCACCCTGGACGAGGTGATAGAGGACATCAAGAGGCTGCAGGGCGACGCCCGGCGAACCGGCGATCCCACCCGGCCGCGCTGGCCGATGATCGTTCTCAGATCACCGAAGGGCTGGACCGGGCCGAAGGTGGTCGACGGC
>PLAX01000044.1:383-15950 GCA_003135255.1 Candidatus Dormiibacterota bacterium
ACCGGCGCATGGGTGCCAACCCCCACGCCAACGGCGGCATCCTGCTGCGCGATTTGCGGATGCCGGACTTTGCCGTCCACGCCGTGACCGTGCCGTCGCCGGGGGCGGTCAACGCCCAGGACACCCTGGTGCTCGGCCAGTTCCTCCGCGATGTGGTCAAGCTGAACCAGGGGCAGCGGCACTTCCGGCTGTTCGGCCCCGACGAGACCATCTCGAACCTCCTGGGCGCGGTCTTCGAGGCGACCAGCCGCCAATGGGACGCCCGCACTCGGGAGAACGACGAGTTTCTGGCGCCCGATGGACGTGTCGTGGACTCCATGCTCAGCGAGCACCAGTGCGAGGGATGGCTGGAGGGCTACCTGCTCACCGGGCGGCACGGGCTGTTCAACTGCTACGAGGCCTTCATCCACATCGTCGACTCGATGTTCAACCAGCATGCCAAGTGGCTCAAGGTGACCAGGGAGCTGCCCTGGCGCCGGGAGATCGCCTCGTTGAACTACCTGCTGGCGTCGCACGTATGGCAGCAGGACCACAACGGTTTCACCCATCAGGACCCGGGCTTCCTGGACCACGTGGTCAACAAGAAGGCCGACATCGTCCGGGTGTACCTTCCTCCGGACGCCAACTGTCTCCTGTCGGTTGTCGACCACTGCCTGCGCAGTCGCAACTACGTCAACGTGGTGGTGGCGGGGAAGCACGCTCTGCCCCAGTGGCTGACCATGGATGAGGCGGTCGTGCACTGCACCGAGGGAATCGGCATCTGGCAGTGGGCGAGCAACGATCAGGACGCCGAGCCGGACGTCGTGATGGCCTGCTGCGGCGACACACCCACGCTTGAGATCCTGGCGGCCGTCTCGATGCTCCGCACCCATCTCCCGGAGCTGCGGGTCAGGGTCGTCAACGTGGTCGATCTGATGAAGCTTCAGCCCAGCACCGAGCACCCGCACGGGCTGAGCGACGCCGACTACGACTCGATATTCACCAAGGACAAGCACATCATCTTCGGCTTCCACGGCTATCCGTGGCTGATCCACCGGCTCACCTATCGCCGGGCCAACCACAACCTCCACGTCCGTGGCTACAAGGAGGAGGGCACGATCACGACGCCCTTCGACCTCAGGGTGCAGAACGGCATCGACCGATTCCACCTCGTCCAGGATGTGATCGACCGGCTCCCTCAACTGGGCGCCAAGGGCAGCTACCTGAAGCAGATGGTGCAGGACAAGCTGGTCGAGCACAAGCGCTACGTCGACGCCCATGGCCAGGACCTGCCCGAGGTCCGGGACTGGAAGTGGAGCAGCGCGCAGTGAATGCCTGTGCTCCGATGGAGAGGAGATGACCAAGACACAGGCGGTTGATGAGACACCGGCAAAGGGACACGCGGACGGAGGCGACGAGCCCCGCAAGGCGACGGGTGGCAAGCCGGCCGGAGCCAAGCCGGGTGGGAAGGGCAGCGCGAAGGACGACTTGAGATCGCTTCCCCTCGCCGAGGTGGAGAAGCGGCTGGGATTCTCATCTGACGGCCTCACTCAAGAAGAGGCCAAGAAACGGCTGATCCAATACGGGCCCAACGAGCTCGAGGAGAAGAAGGCCAATCCGCTGCTGAAGCTGCTCACCTACTTCTGGGGCCCCATCCCCTGGATGATCGAGGCCGCGGTGATCCTCTCCGCCGTGCTCATGCATTGGCTGGACTTCTTCATCATCCTGGTGCTGCTGCTCGCCAACGCCGGCGTCGGATTCTGGGAGGAGCGCCAGGCGGGCAAGGCGATTGAGGCCCTCAAGGCCCAGCTGGCCATCAAGGCCCGGGCGAAGCGTGACGGCAAGTGGATCACCCCGCCGGCGCGGGAGCTGGTGCCGGGCGACGTCATTCGCCTGCGGATGGGCGACATCGTGCCCGCCGACGCCCGCCTGCTGGAGGGTGACCCCGTCGAGGTGGATCAGTCCGCCCTGACCGGGGAGTCCCTGCCCGCCACGCGCAAGATTGGGGAGGCGCTCTTCTCCGCCTCGATCATCCGGCAGGGTGAGAGCGACGCCCTGGTCTACGCCACGGGGACGAACACCTACTTCGGCAAGACCGCGGAGCTGGTTCAGGACGTCCAGGCCATCAGCCACTTCCAGAAGGCGGTGCTCAGGATCGGCACCTTCCTGATCATCCTGGCGGCGGCCATGGTGGCGCTGATCATCGTCGTCTCGCTCATCCGCGGTGATGCCTTTCTGACCACCCTGCAGTTTGCCCTGGTGCTGACCGTGGCCGCGATCCCCGTGGCCATGCCGACCGTCCTTTCGGTGACGATGGCGGTGGGCGCACGTCTGCTCGCCAAGAGGAAGGCCATCGTCAGCCGGTTGGTCGCCATCGAGGAGCTGGCGGGTGTGGACATCCTGTGCTCGGACAAGACCGGCACCCTCACCCAGAACAAGCTGACCCTGGGGGACCCGTTCGCGGTGCACAACGTCGCTCCGGAGCAGGTGATCCTGGATGCCGCACTGGCGTCACGGGCCGACAATGACGACACCATTGACCTGGCCGTGCTGGCGGGGGTCACGGACGCCAAGACTTTGCGGGGATACCACGTCGTCCACTTCCAGCCCTTCGATCCTGTGCACAAGCGCACCGAGGCCACGGTGAAGGCGACCGGGGGAAAGACGTTCCGGGTTTCGAAGGGCGCGCCCCAGGTGATCCTGGAGCTGGCCGCCAACTCCCGCCGGGTCAAGGCCGACGTCGACAGGGCGGTCAATGACTTCGCGGCGCGCGGCTTCCGGTCCCTGGGCGTGGCCCGCGCCGAGGGGACGGGCCCATGGCAGTTCGTGGGCGTGCTGCCCCTCTTCGACCCGCCACGCCGAGATGCCAAGGCCACCATCGCCACCGCGCTGCAGATGGGCGTGAAGGTGAAGATGGTCACGGGCGATGCGCTGGCCATCGCCGAGGAGACCGCCAAGACGCTGGGGATGGGCACCGCCATCCTCGACGCCGCCGGTCTGGGCGACGTGAAGCGCAAGGAGACGGCGGCGGCGGGCAAGGCCATCGAGAACGCCGACGGTTTCGCCCAGGTCTTTCCCGAGCACAAGTTCCACATCGTGGACGTGCTGCAGAAGCGGGGCCACATCGTCGGGATGACCGGTGACGGGGTCAACGACGCGCCGGCGTTGAAGAAGGCAGACTGCGGAATCGCGGTCTCGAGTGCGACCGACGCGGCACGTGCGGCGGCCTCCATCGTGCTGACCACCCCCGGTCTGTCGGTGATCATCGAGGCGATCAAGGAGAGCCGACGGATCGTCCAGCGGATGAACAGCTATGCGATCTACCGCATCGCCGAGACGCTCCGGGTGCTGCTCTTCATCACCCTGACGATCCTGATCTTCAACTTCTTCCCGGTGACGGCGGTGATGATCGTCATGCTGGCGCTGCTCAACGACGGCTCCATCCTGTCGATCGCCTTTGACAAGGTCCATTACAAGGATCAGCCGGAGGCGTGGAACATGCGCCTGGTGCTGGGGATGGCCGGGGTGCTGGGTGTCGTGGGTCCCATCGCCGCGTTCGGCATGTTCTACATCGGCGACCGGGTCCTCAATCTCAACCACGCGCATATCCAGACGCTGATGTACCTGCTGCTGTCCGTGGCCGGATCCCTGACCATCTACCTCTCGCGCACGCGCGGTCCGTTCTGGTCGATACGGCCGGCGCGGATCCTGGTGCTGGCCGTCTCCGGGGCGGAGGCGGTGGCGACCCTCCTGGCGCTGTTCGGGATCTTCATGCCCCAGCTCAGCTGGCGGTGGGTGGTGCTGGTGTGGGGCTACTCGCTGGTGTGGTTCCTGGTGACCGACCGGGTGAAGCTGCTCGCCTATCGGATCCTCGATCCGGTGAAGCAGGTGGCCGTGAAGGGGAAGCCGGGGCTGGTCGCGGCGACGGAGCTGCCCAACGGCGGTGCGGACGCTGATCAGCCGGCGGCGGTCGCGACGAAGGCGAGGACGAAGGTGAGAGTGGCTGCGTTCCACACTGATACGGATCCCGAGGACCCCGTGTATCACGACCGGAGCGACTGTCCCTATGGGCAAGAGATCAAGGCCAATGGCAACGACAAGCCGGGCCGGGCTGGTCGCCGACGGTGCGACTGGTGCACCCATGCCTAGGCGAGGTTGGGCCCGGAGATCCGCGCTTCCTGCTCTCGCAGCCGGAGGGCGGACGGCCGTCGGTATCGGAAGCCCCCAGCGCTCTGCGCTGGTGGCCCGCAGCGCGGTGACGGGGCGAGCCATCACCGCTCATGGGAAGGACGAGAGATGAAGCTCAGCAAGGCCGTCATCGAGGAGCTGAAGGTCACCCCGGGGAAGCCGGCCGGCCTCGAGCAGCGGAGCACCGAGGCGACCGCGGCTGACTGGCTGGGGGCCGGCAAGAAGAAGCCCAAGGGGGTGGCCGAGGAGGACCTCCAGTCCTACGTCGATGAGCTGACGGCGTCCCAGGAGCTGCTGTGGGCGAGCGACAGCCACGCCCTGCTGGTCGTCCTCCAAGCCATGGACGCCGCCGGCAAGGACGGGACCATCAAGCACGTCATGTCGGGGGTGAACCCGCAGGGTTGCAATGTGGAGGCGTTCAAGCAGCCCTCCGCCGAGGAGCTCGAGCATGACTTCCTGTGGCGCTACAGCAAGGCGCTCCCCGAGCGTGGGCGGATCGGGATCTTCAACCGCTCCTACTACGAGGAGGTCCTGGTGGTCCGGGTGCACCCCGAGCTGCTGAATCGCCGGCTTGACGCCTCCGGCGACGGGCCCACGGAGGCCGTGTGGCAGCACCGCTACGAGGACATCAACGCCTTCGAGCGCCACCTTTCCCGCACCGGCACCCGGATCGTGAAGATCTTCCTGCACCTCTCCCGCGAGGAGCAGAAGAAGCGATTTCTCGAGCGCCTGGACGACCCCACCAAGTACTGGAAGTTCTCGGCTGGCGATCTGGCCGAGCGCGGGTACTGGGACGAGTACCGGGCCGCCTACGAGGAGGCGATCAGCGCCACCTCCACCCCGTGGGCGCCGTGGTATGTGGTGCCGGCGGACCACAAGTACGCGCTCCGACCGCTGGTGGGCGGCCTTCTGGTCCACACCATCGACGAGATCGACCTTCGGCTCCCGGAGGTCGGCCCGGATGAGCTGCAGGTCCTGGCCCGGGCCAGGGACAAGCTGCGGGCCGAGTGACGGCTCACGAACGCCGGGAATCACAGGCGGGTCCACCTCAGGTGAGCACCACCCCGAACCTGGGCCTGCCCCCACNNGGCCCGGGCCGAGAGGAATGGTGAGCCCTTCGTCGCCTTCGACAAGGAGGCCGACTACGACACCTACGTCGACGGCAAGAGCAGGGACGATGGGACGCGCTCGTTTCTCGAGTCACGGCACATCGCTCTGCCCGAGGGTGATCCCGGCGATGAGGCCGGGGTGGAGACGCTCAAGGGGCTGGGCAACGCCAAGAATGTGATCGTCCTGCGAAGGATCAAAGAAGATGGCGTCGAGGCCTTCGCGGGGTCGGTACGCTACGTCCGGGCCGCGCGCGCCGGTGGCCTGCACCGGGCGGTGGTGTCATCGAGCGCCAACTGCGCCGCCGTGCTCGCGGCCGCCGGCATCGCCGAGCTGTTCGAGGTCCGCGTCGACGGCGTGACCATCGATGAGGACCATCTGGCGGGAAAACCAGCGCCCGACGCCTACCTCGCCGCGGCCCGGGCTCTGGGTGTGGACCCTGACCAGGCCGCGGTGTTCGAGGATGCGCTGGCCGGGGTGGAGGCCGCTCGGGCAGGGGGCTTCGGCTTCGTGGTCGGCGTCGACCGGGTGGGCCAGGCGGAGGCCCTGCGCGCCCAGGGCGCCGACATCGTCGTCACCGATCTCGCCGAGTTGCTGGACCAGCAATGATCCAGCACCCGGCCTACCCGGTCGAGCCCTGGTGCCTGAGGGAGACCGAGCTCCACCTCGGCGTCCTGGCCCAGAGCGAGTCGCTGTTCGCTTTGTCAAACGGCCACATCGGTTGGCGGGGCAACCTCGACGAGGGCGAGCCGTACGGGTTGCCGGGCTCGTACCTCAACGGTGTCTACGAGTCCCATCCGCTGCCCTACGCCGAGGCCGGCTACGGCTACCCCGAGGCCGGCCAGACGGTCATCAACGTCACCAACGCCAAGCTGATCCGCCTCCTCGTCGACGACCAACCCTTCGATGTCCGCTACGGCGAGGTTCGTTCCCATGAGCGGCTGTTGGATTTCCGGACCGGGCTGCTCCAGCGCCACGTCGAGTGGCTGTCGCGGGGCCGCCGCGGCGTGCGGGTGCGCTCGACGCGCCTGGTGTCGCTGGTCCAGCGCTCGGTCGCCGCCATCTCCTACGAGGTCGAACCGCTCGATGCCGCAGTGCGGGTGGTGGTCCAGTCCGAGCTGGTTGCCAACGAGGCGCTTCCGCCAGCCGGTGGCGACCCCCGGAAGTCGGCTCGCCTCGAGGCGCCGCTGCATTCGGTGTCCCACGCCTGCCGTGATGCCAGGGTGGCACTCCTCCACAGCACGGCCGCCAGCGGTCTGCGGATCGGAGCCGCCATGGACCACCACATCGTGGGCCCGCCCTCCGTGCAGGTATCGGCCGAGAGCTCCCCGGACCTGGGCCGGGTGACCATCACCGCCGCCCTCGAGCCCGGCGAGCGTCTGCAGCTCGTCAAGTTCGTCGCCTACGGTTGGTCCGCGATCCGCTCGGACCCGGCGGTGCGAGACCAGGTGGACGCCGCCCTCACAGCCGCGACCCAGACCGGCTGGAGCGGTCTGGTCGAGGAGCAAGGCGCCTATCTCGGCGATTTCTGGGACCGGGCGGATGTCGAGGTCGATGGGGACCCCGAGATTCAGCAGGCGGTGCGCTTCTCCCTGTTCCACGTCCTTCAGGCGGGAGCCCGGGCCGAGGGACGGGCCATCCCGGCCAAGGGCCTCACCGGGCCCGGCTACGACGGCCACGCCTTCTGGGACACCGAGACCTACGTTCTGCCCGTGCTCACCTACACCGACCCCGAGGCTGTCGCCAACGCCCTCCGGTGGCGCCATACCACCTTGCCCACGGCCACCGAGCGTGCCCGCCAGCTCGGGCTCGAGGGCGCCGTCTTTCCCTGGCGCACCATCAGCGGGGCCGAGTGCTCCGGCTACTGGCCGGCCGGGACCGCGGCCTTCCACGTCGGGGCGGACATCGCCGACGCGGTGGTTCGCTACGTCGAGGCGAGCGGGGACGAGGCGTTCGAGCGAGAGGTCGGCCTGGATCTGTTGGCCGAGACGGCCCGGCTGTGGCGCTCGCTCGGCCACCACGACGCTCAGGGCCGCTTCCGCATCGACGGGGTCACCGGTCCAGACGAGTACTCCGCGGTGGCCGACAACAACGTCTACACGAATCTCATGGCCCAGCACAATCTCCGCGCGGCCGCAGACGCTGCTGAGCGCCACCCGGACCTGGCCGGCCGGCTCCGCATCACCGCGGAGGAGGTGGGCGCCTGGCGGGAGGCGGCCACGGCCATGTTCATCCCCTACGACGAGACGCTCAAGGTCCATCCTCAGGCGGAAGGTTTCACCCGTCACGAGGTCTGGGACTTCGCGCACACCTCAGCCGAGCAGTACCCGTTGCTGCTTCACTTCCCCTACTTCGACCTGTACCGCAAGCAGGTGGTCAAGCAGGCCGACCTCGTGCTCGCCATGCACCTGCGCGGTGACGCCTTCACCGCAGAGGAGAAGGCTCGCAACTTCAACTACTACGAGGGCCTGACCGTGCGGGACTCGTCCCTGTCGGCCTGCACCCAGGCGGTGATCGCCGCCGAGGTCGGGCACCTCGGCCTGGCGTACGACTACCTGGCCGAGGCCGCCCTCATGGACCTCGACGACCTCGAGCACAACACCCGTGACGGCCTGCATGTCGCCGCTCTGGCAGGGACCTGGATCGCCCTGGTCGCGGGGCTTGCCGGCATGCGAGCACGGTCGGGTGGCCTCAGCTTCGCGCCCCGATTGCCCCCGGGCATCACCCGGCTGGCTGTTGGTGTCTCGGTGCAGCACCGGCGATTGCGCGTTGAAATCGAGCCGGACGCCACCACCTACCAGCTGCTCCGGGGGGAGCCGTTGCAGCTCCTCCATGACGGGGAGCCCGTCACCGTGGCGACCGGGAACCCGGTTCTCCGGCCAACCCACAAGGTCCCGCCCTCGGAACCCCCGGCCCAGCCAATCGGGCGGGCACCGCTGCGGCACCGGACGGCTGGCTGATGCGGCATCCATCTCTCTTGTCCGATCCAGACGGGGCGGTGGCCAGGGACCAGCTCGACCGATGGAGGAGGAACCCATGACCGACGCGATCCACCAGGCCCTCGCGCTTGGCCAGAGCATCTGGTACGACAACATCCGCCGCTCGCTCCTCACCTCCGGGGAGCTCGAGCGGATGGTCACGGTGGACGGCTTGCGGGGGATGACCTCCAACCCGTCGATCTTCGCCAAGGCCATCGCCGGGTCGAGCGACTATGCAGAGGCCATCGCAGAGTTGCGCCAATCGGGGCCGATGGACGCCAAGTCGGCCTATGAGTCCCTCGCCATCGCCGACATCCGCGCCGCGGCTGACGTCCTCCGGTCCGTCTACGACGAGAGTGGTGGCGACGACGGGTACGTGAGCATGGAGGTCTCCCCCGAGCTGGCCCACGACACCTCCGCCACGGTCGCCGAGGCGAAACGGCTCTGGGCGACGATCGATCGGCCCAACCTGATGGTGAAGGTGCCCGGAACCCCCGAGGGGATCCCTGCCATACAAGCGCTGATCGGCACGGCCATCAACGTGAACGTCACCTTGCTATTTGGCCTGGCGGCCTACGAGTCGGCGGTGCAGGCGTATCTGGCCGGTCTGGAGGACCGCCTCGCCGCGGGAGGTGGCATAAGCGGCATCGCCTCGGTGGCGAGCGTCTTCGTGAGCCGCCTCGACTCGGCGGTTGAATCTCGCCTGGAGCGCTCCTTGCATGGCAAGGTGGCCATCGCCAACGCCAAGCTCATCTACGCCCGCTCCCGCCAGCTCTTCGCCGGGGGACGCTGGGGTGCGCTGTCCGCCGCCGGTGCCCGTGCGCAGCGACTGTTGTGGGCCTCGACCGGCACCAAGAACCCCGCGCTGCCGGAGCTGCTCTACGTGGAGTCGCTCATCGGTGCCGGCACCGTCGACACCGTCCCTCCCGCCACCTACGAGGCCTTCCTGGCCCACGGCACCGTGCGCTCGACGCTGGAGGAGGGGGTGGAGGAGGCCCACGCCCTCCTCGACAGCCTTCCCGGCCACGGGGTCGACCTGTCCGAGGTGCTCGACCAGCTGCTGACGGAGGGGGTTGACAAGTTCTCCGCGGCCTTCCGCCAGCTACTCTCCGCGGTGGAACGGGCGCTCGCCGGCAAGGCCGGTCCCGAGGCGCCCTGGCGGCTTCGCTGCTTGCTGTCCAAGGAGCTGGCAGGCCAGGTGGACGCTGCCGTCGACGAGTGGCGGGCAGGCGGCAAGGTGGGGCGGGTCTGGGCTCACGACGCCACGGTGTGGACCGGTACGAGCGAGGCGGCCTGGCTGGGCTGGCTGGGGGTGGCCCTCGACCAGGCCGCCCATGCCCATCGTTTCGAGGAACTGGCCCGTGAGGTGCGCGACGCCGGCTTCAGGGACGCGGTGGTGTTGGGCATGGGCGGCTCCAGCCTGTGTCCCGACGTGCTGGCCCACAGCTTCCCCTCACCGCCCGGCTTCCCGCGGCTCCACGTACTCGACTCCACCGACCCGGAGCAGGTGAAGGCCATGGAGGAGAGAGTCGACCTGGCCCACACGCTGTTCTTCGTCTCCTCCAAGTCGGGCACCACCCTCGAACCCAACATCTTCGCCGACTACTTCCGCGAACGGATCAGCAAGATGGTGGGCGCGGATGGAGCCGGCTCGCACTTCATCGCCATCACGGACCCCGGCTCTCCGCTGGAAGATCTGGCGACGCGCCAGGACTACCGGGCCACGTTCGCCGGCGTGCCATCGATCGGCGGTCGGTACTCGGCCCTGTCGAACTTCGGCATGGTGCCCGCCGCTGCCTGCGGGCTCGACGTCGCGCGCCTGTTCGAGTCGGCCGAGACCATGGCCCACGCCTGTGCCCCCTGTGTGTCGGCTCGGGACAATCCCGGGCTCGCGCTCGGTGCGGTGATCGGCACCTGTGCCAAGGCAGGCAGGGACAAGTTGACCCTCATCACCTCCGCTGGGGTGACGCACCTCGGAGCCTGGCTCGAGCAGCTTCTGGCCGAGTCCACCGGCAAGCAGGGCAAGGGAGTGGTGCCGGTCGACCGGGAACCGCTCGGAGCACCCGAGGTGTACGGAACAGACCGTCTCTTCGTCTACCTCCGGCTCACCACCGATGACGACGCGGAGCAGGATGCCAAGGTCTCGGCTCTCGAATCCGCTGGCCAGCCGGTGGTCCGCATCGAGCTCTCCGACCCCTATGAGATGGGGCGAGAATTCTTCCGCTGGGAGTTCGCCACCGCGGTGGCCGGCTCCTTGATCGGGATCAACCCCTTTGATCAGCCCGATGTGGAAGGGGCCAAGGTGCTGGCTCGGGAACTCACCGACCGCTACGACAAGACCGGCAGCTTGACCGCCCAGGAGCCCTTCTTCGAGAGCGATGACCTGCGCCTTTACGCGGACGCCTCCAACCAGGCCGAGCTGACCAGCGCACTCGGTGCCATCCCGGCCGGTGGCCGTGCCGGCCTGATCGCCTACCTGGCTGCTCACCTCGCCCGGGCCGGGGTCGGTGACTACGTGGCCCTCCTCGCCTATGTTCAGATGACCCCGGGCCACGAGGCCGTCCTGTCCGACATCAGGACGCTCATCCGAGACAGCCGTCGGGTGGCCACCTGCGTCGGGTTCGGGCCCCGATTCCAGCACTCGACCGGCCAGATCTACAAGGGTGGCCCCAACACCGGAGTGTTCCTCCAGATCACCTGCGAGGACACCGTCGAGCTGGCCGTGCCGGGGCATCGCTACACCTTTGGAGTGGTCAAAGAGGCCGAGGCCAGGAGTGACTTCGAGGTCCTGGCCTCGCGCGGGCGCCGAGCCCTGCGGGTCCACCTCGGCGCCGACGTGACCGCGGGCCTCGAGCAGGTCCGCGCAGCGGTGAGCGACGCCCTCCTCCAGATGGCCAGCACGCAACGATGAGCAGCCTTCGCCTGACGGTGTGGAAGGCCGTTTCGGCGGCTCGACAGCGATCATGCGCGCTCCGGTCAGTGCTCCATCCGAGGGGGGAAGGCGACGAACCGTCGGTATCATCCGGACACAGCGACTGGGCATCGGCAAGAAAGGAGCAGTGACATGAGCGAGAAGCGTGAAACGACCAAGGTCGGGGCTGTGGTCGTCGGGGTCGATGGCTCTCCAGGCGCGGGGGAAGCTCTGCGCTGGGCGTTGGCGGAGGCGCGTCTCCGCAAGGTCCCACTGCGAGTGGTTCATGCCTGGACATACGGCTACGCGGGCGCGACTGCAGGGGGCTATGGCAACCTCGGTTTCATCGGTTCGTTCGATTCGCCCGGTGCCGACGCCGGTAATCTTGGACGAGCGGCTGAAGAGACGCTCGAGACGGCGATCGGCGAGGCTGTCGGGGAAACGACGGACGTCGAGATCGAGCGGCAGGTCGTCGAGGGTGGAGCCGCCGCAGTCCTGCTTGACGCCGCCGCAGCGGGCGACCTCCTGGTGGTTGGGTCGCGCGGGCATGGCGGGTTCACTGGCCTGCTGCTCGGCTCGGTGAGCCAACAGTGTGTCCACCACGCCCGGTGCCCCGTCGTCGTCGTGCGCTCTTCGAAGGAAGTCGCTGCTGGCCACGAGAGTGCCCATCTCGCTGGGGGTAATAGTCAGCCCGTCACCTGAGTCGACGAGGGTGGCAGTCGCCGGGGCCCCGGGCCAGGGACGAGGTGGTGGCCGAGTGATGGCTCACGATCAGCGAGGATCACGTGTGGGCTGTGGAGAGCCCCTTGCGAAGTCGGGAGAAGCGCATTCGATCTCGTCCACCGCCTCGACCAGGCTCGCCATCGGCCGCAATGAAGGCGCCGGGCGATCCGCGGCGGGTGACGGCGCAACCAGTGGCGCAGTGCTCCCGACACGCGTCGGTTGCATGCCGCGCTTGCTTCAATTGAAGCGCCGGATAAGGGCCCTGGGAATCGGAGCCGGCATTGGCCGCCAGTTGTTATGGGCGACGGCATGATGCCTCAGGACACCAAGAGAACACTCCCAAAGAAGTCGAATATCGGACTGGTTGCCGCTCTCAGCATTGGGGTCGGCGGCATGATCGGGGCCGGAATCTTCTCTATTCTCGGGGTCGTGGCGAGTATCTCAGGCCCCGCGATGCCTCTTTCCTTCGCGATTGGAGGGATCGTTGCTGGGCTCGCCGCCTACAGTTACGTCGCCCTCGGCAAGACCTTCCCCAGTGTCGGGGGCGCCGTCACCTTTCTCGTTCGTGGTTACGGCGAAGGAGTCACGTCGGGATCCCTGAACCTCTTCCAGTACTTCAGCTACATCATCACCATCGCGCTGTACGCGACAGGCTTTGCGGCGTATGCGTCCACGTTCATCCCGCTCCCATCCAGGGTGTGGGCAGTTGGCGTCGTGCTCGCCTTTACGGCGATCAACTTCCTCGGGAGCCGGACCATGGGGCGCGCAGAGTCCGTCATCGTGATCATCAAGGTTGCCATCCTCATCGTGTTCATAGTGGCGGCCTTCATTGCGCTCACCGGGAAGGGGGTTGCCCGGCTGTCGCCCGTTGCGTGGCCGGGTCCTCTGGCGATCCTTACCGGGGCTGGTGTGGTGTTCGTCGGGTACGAGGGCTTTGGCCTGATCACGAATGCCGCAGCCAACATGGAGAAGCCGAAGCGCGAGTTGCCACGCGCGATCTATGGCAGTGTGGCCATCGCGATGGTGATCTACGTGCTTGTCGCTACTGGCGTGGTGACCAACGTGCCGCTCAATGTCCTCAGGAAGCTTGGCGATTCCGCGTTGGCAGTCGCCGCCAGGCCATCCCTGGGCCAATTGGGTTTCAAGCTGGTAGCCATCGCGGCGCTGCTTTCGACGGCTTCGGCAGTGAATGCCACCTTGTTCGGGTCTGCAAACGTCGCGTACCAGATCGCCAAGAACGGTGGGCTGCCACCGGCGTTTGACCGCACTCTTTGGGGCCGTGACGTCGAAGGGCTCTTCATCACCTCTGGGCTCGTGCTCGTGTTCGTCCTGATCTTTCCCTTGAGTGCCGTGGCCTCCATGGGAAGCGCAGCTTTCCTCTTGGTCTACTCGGCGGTCAATGTCGCACACCTGAGGATTCGGAAGCAGACGGGCGCCAAAGCCTGGCCGGTTGTGGCGGCGGCGGTGACCTGTCTCTCTCTCTTCGTCGTCCTGTTCTACCACATGATCACCACAGCCCTGACATCAGCGATTGCCCTCGGTATCACGCTAGCGGTCAGTTTCTTGTTTGAGATTGGATATCGCCGTGCTACTGGGCGGACTTTCAGGGAGGTCCTGAGGCACACAGAGCCGGCCGCGACATCCGCCACTTCCACCACCCAACGAGCGTGAGCTGAGCTCTCATCCCGCCTTGCGCCGGTGAACCATCGCAAACCGTGACACCATGCTGGCCGTCAACGGGGGCGAGGCGCGCCAGCAGGGGGTGCGCGAGCGTGGGGAGAGGTTGGCTAGAATCTCGTACGGAGCGAGCACGGGCTGGCGGTCCTCCCGCCCCACCGCGCGAGTTCGATCTGTCACCGGCCCCGGCCCCGCCGCGTAATGGCGTCAGCGCCGCCCCACTGCACGTCGGCCTCCGTGCCACCGCATTTCGGGCTCCGCCGCGCTCAGTTGACTCACCACATTCAGGTACCGTCCTGTAGAGCCGGCCGTGCTCGAGAAGTTTTCGGATATGAGCGGCTCGAGACCGCAGTGCTCCGTACCGGTCCACAAGCGAGCGTTGAACCTGTGCAGCTGATGAGTGACTTTGGTACAGTCTCGCAAGGAGAGCCGGGAAGTCTGGTCGGCACGACGTTGTTCAGGGAGGATCCCTGTGCCGGTCATGGTGGCGGCTCCGCTCTTCGTGCTCGCGGCCTGCGTCAGCCTGGCCACCAGCTGGCTGCTGGTCTCGCGGCTGGAGCGGGTGGGGGAGCGGCTCGGCCTCTCCGAGGCGTTGCTCGGCATGCTCGCCGCCCTGGCCGCGGACGCGCCCGAGATCACCGCGGCGATCACTGCCCTGGTCAACAGGGAGCAGCGGGTGGGGGCCGGCGTCGTCCTCGGGTCGAATGTCTTCAACCTCGCCGCCCTGCTCGGCCTCGGCGCCCTGGTGGCGGGGACGATCAGGTTCCGGCGGCGGGTCGTGATACTCGCCGGCCTGCTCGCTCTGTGGATCGCGGCGGCGTGCCTGGTGACCGTCCTCGGCGTGATCCCTCCGGGCGCCGGTCTCGCCCTGGCAGGCGTCGCGTTGCTGGGCTACGTAGCCCTGCTCGGCGCCGATCACAGGGTGCTGCGCCGTCTGGCGGTGCACCACGGCTGGGCCCATTGGCTTCGGGCCGCGGTGGTCGAGGAGGAGAGGGATCTCGAGTCGGCCATCCGTGTGCCCCGGGCCGGTCGCGGCGACCTGCTGGCCGCCGTGATCTCCCTGGTGGTGGTGGTCGCCGCCAGCGTGACCATGGAGCGAACCGCGTCCGACCTCGGCGGGCGTTGGCGGGTCCCCGAGATCGTGATCGGCGGGCTGGTCCTGGCCGCCGTAACCAGCCTGCCCAACGCCGTGGCCGCCGTCTACCTCGCGCTCCGCGGCCGCGGTGCCGCCGTGCTCAGCATCGCCCTCAACAGCAACGCCCTCAACGTGGTCGTCGGCCTCCTCCTCCCCGGCGCCGTGGTCGGCCTGGGGGGGGCGTCGAGCCTGACCGTGGGGGTCGCGGCGTGGTACCTGGGGCTGACCGCGGTGACCCTTGCCATCGCCCACCGCCAGGGTGGGCTGCGACGACCCGCGGGCGCGCTGGTCGTCGCCGCCTACGCAGTGTTCGTGGTGTGGCTGCTGGTCGCCACTGTGTGACGTACTGATCAGATCTCAGCCGTTGCCCGAACCAGACTCATCGATGATCGGGTCGCCGCGATAGCACGTCGCTGGGTCCTTGGCTACAGAAACCTCTCTGGGTTTAGCCAGGCGGGATCTCGCCTCCGGGCGGCGGGAGCCAGCCGTGTGTCGTCCACTTGGGCTGGCTGTCTTCGATGGCTTGGACGCGCCGTGCAACGCTTGCCACGTGATCGCTGAGCTCGTGGATAGCTTTTGTGAGGTCGGCCACAAGTGTTGGCGTGACTTCGGCGAGCCCCGTCGCGTACTTCTCGATCGACACCTTGAGCATTTCCAAGTCTTCGATGACTCCGGCCTTTGCCTCTTCAGCTGTCATTGACCTGCCCTTGTGCGGCCCACCATGACGGCGGGGTTGACGATCTTGTCGAACTCCTTGGCGGTGACGAACGCGTACTCTTGCCCATGGTTGCCTCCTTGAGATTGGCTCTCGGCTACACCTCCCGTCATGACTGCCCAGCAGAGAATTCTAGTGCAGCCCGGCTGAAATA
>PLAX01000154.1 GCA_003135255.1 Candidatus Dormiibacterota bacterium
GCCGGCGCGGCCCTCTTCGCGGCGGAGCGGGTGCCCAGCATCGAGGCGGGGATGGAGGAGGCGGAGCGGGCGCTCGATGCGGGCGCCGCCCAGTTCTGTCTGGAAACGCTCGTCCGGGTCTCCACCGAGGCGGCGGCATGAACGGTGGGGGAGAGGCCGGCGAGCGGGCCATCTCCCGCGGGGAGCACCTGCTCACCCTGCAGGAGACGGACGAGCAGATCGCCCAGCTGCAGACCGAGATCGCGGCGCTGGAGGCGGCTCTCGCCGGGGACTCCGAGCTGGACCGCCTCCGCGAGGCCGGGAGAGCGGCCGAGGCCGAGCGCCAGGGGGCCGAGGAGCGGTGCCGGGGAGTCGAGCGCGAGCTGAGCGGGGTCCGCCAGCGCGCCCGCAGCCTGGAGCGGCGCCTCTACGACGGCTCGGTGCGCAATCCGCAGGATCTTCTCGGCATGCAGCGCGACCTGGTGGCGCTCAAGCCGCGGCTCGATCAGCTCGAGGCGAGCCTCCTGGAGTGCATGGAGGTGAGCGAGAGCGCCGAGGCCGGCGTGGCCGTCACACGTTCCGCGGTCGCGGCGCGCGAGGCGGAACGGGGATCCCAGGAGGCGCCGCGCCGGGAGCGTCTCACCCTCGCGCGGACCGAGCTCGACGACCAGCGTGCGGTCCGCGCCGCCGCCGCCGCCGCCGCCCTTCCCGGCGACGTGCGCATCTACGAACGGGTGGCGGCCCATTGGAAGCCTGCCGTCGTGCACCTGCACGGGGACAGCTGTGGTGGCTGCCACCTCCCGCTCGGCATCCGGGAAGCCAACCAGGTGCGCTCCGGTGACGGCCTCGTCCAGTGCAGCAAGTGCGACCGCGTGGTCGTGCGGTGAGCCGTCCGGACCCGGGTCCCTCGGCGGCTCCCCCGCCCGGGACGGTCGTCGCCTACACCGATGGTGCCTGCTCCGGCAATCCCGGACCGGGAGCCTGGGCCTACCGTCTGGAGTGGCCCGACGGCGGCGTGGAGGAGGCGGCGGGGGCGGAGCCGGCCACCACCAACAACCGCGAGGAGCTCAAGGCCGTCCGGGAGGCGCTCCGAGCCGTCCGCCGCCGGATCGGGAACGACCCGGGCTGGCGGATCGTGGTCCGCACCGACAGCCTGGGCGCGGTCAACTGGCTGACCCGGCGCTGGAAGCGCCACGCCAATCTGGACCTCTTCCCGGGGATCGACCCGCTGGTCGACGCTCGAGTCGCCTTTGAGCACGTGCGCGGCCATGCCGGCAACCCGGGCAACGAGCGGGTCGACCGGCTCGCGGTGAACGCCGTCCGGGAGCTCACCGGCGGCTAGCTACCACAAGGGAGTGGTTGCACCACCCCCCGACCTTTTGCTACGTTCTCGGCTCTCCCGTTGGGCACGATGCGCCCGGCGCGACGGGAATAGAGAGGGCGTGGGGCTGAGCGATGATCATCAAGGTCACTTCCGACGATCTCATGACCGTGTCCGGATCCCTCCAGTCGGGGGCCGGCGAGATCGACAGCCGTCTGAAGAGCATGCAGGGACAGGTGCAGAGCCTCATCGAGAGCGGCTGGCAGGGAGCGGCTTCGTCTCAATTCGGGAGCCTCTTCGCGGAGTGGAACCAGGGAGCGGCCCAGCTCAACCAGGCCCTCCAGGGCATCTCGCAACTCCTCGCCAAGGCCTCCACCACGTACGCGGAAGCCGAGCAGGCGATCACCCAGTCGATGCAGCAGTAGCGCCACCCGGCTGCCGGGACCCGGGGTGAGCTGAGGGGTGAGACCGTGACCAACAAGCCCGCGCCCGGCCAGCTCTGCCTGCTGGTGGTCGGAGGCCCCGACACCGGCGCGTGGGCGCCCCTCCTCCCCGGAACCACCGAGGTCGGCCGTCAGGCCCCGATCCGGCTGGTGGATCAGAGCCTCGCGCAGCCCCACTTCCGCCTGACCGTCCGGGAGGGCACCCAGCTCACCCTCGAGGACTGCGGGTCGCGCGGCGGTACGACCGTGGACGGCACGGCTGCCGCAGGGCGCCGCCCGCTCGAGCCCGGATCGGTGATCACCGCCGGCGGGACGCGGCTCACCGCGGTGGTCGCGCCCTCCGCCGACGCCGCGCTCACGCCCGCCGGCGGTGGCACCCTCGACTTCTACCGGCCTCCCCGGCTGCGCGCGCCCGTGGGGTTCGGGCGGGTCGCCTTCCCGAGCGATCCCCGCCCGCCCAACCGGGCACCGGTGCAGCTCTTCGCCATGCTGGCGCCGGTCCTCGCGGCCGGGGCGATGGCCCTCATCGCGCATCAGGTCGCCTTCCTCGCCATCGCCGCGCTCACCCCGCTGATGGGGGTCGGGACCCTGGTCACCGACCGGCGCCGGGGCCGGAGCAGCCACCGACGCCACATGGAAGAATACCGGCTGCACCTCGGCACCGCCCGCTCTCAGCTGGACGGGCTTCTCCACGACGAGCTGCGGAGCCTGCGCGACGTGCACCCGGATCCGGGCACCGCCCTGCTCCGCGCGCTCATGCCGTCGAGCCGGGTCTGGGAGCGCCGCCGCGAGGACGACGACTTCCTCACCGTCCGGGTCGGGACCGGGGCGGTGGCCGCGTCGGTCGAGGTGACCGGAGCCCCTCCGGGCCCGGACGGTGCCACGCCCGTCCTCCACGACGCGCCGGTCACGTTCTCGCTCCGCTCCTGGCGCGCCCTCGGCATCGCCGGTCCGCGGCCCCTGGCCCGGGAGCTGGCCCGGGCGATCGTGGCCACGACGGCGACCTCCCACAGCCCCCGCGACCTGGCCATCACCGTCCTCACCGGGGAGGCGGCGGGTCCCGACTGGGAGTGGATCCGCTGGCTGCCCCACTGCCGTCCGGAGGTTGCGGAGGGCCCCCAGGTCCGGGTGGGCAATGACCCGGCCACCATCGCCGCGCGGGTCAGCGAGCTGAGCGACCTGCTCGGAGGGCTGCGTGCCGAGGGGAGGGATCGGCGCCCATCGGTGCCTCGCCTGCTCCACCTGGTGGTGCTGGACGGCTCCTACGGCCTCCGCCAGCGCCACGACCTCGGTCCGCTGATCGACGGGGGCCCCTCCCACGGCATCCACTTCCTCTGCATCGACGATGCTGCACCGCAGCTCCCCGAGGGCTGCCGCGCCGTCTGCGACCTGGGCACAGGAGGTGACGCGCCGGTCACCCTGCGCCGCGCCGGCGAGGCCAACGTCGCCGGCATCCGGCCGGACCAGTTGAGCGCGCAGGCGTGCGAGACCCTGGCCCGAGGTCTGGCCCCGCTGCGCGACACCGGGGCGGCCAGGGCCGGCGGTCGCGTCCCGGCCTCGGTGCGCCTGCTCGAGCTGCTGGGCATCGATCCTCCGGCGCCCGCCGGGATCCAGGCGCTCTGGCGCGCCGGCCGGACCACGGCGGTTCCGATCGGCAAGGGTGCCGACGGGCCCTTCCTCCTCGACCTCGCCCAGGGGCCCCACATGCTGGTGGGTGGGACGACCGGGGCGGGCAAGAGCGAGCTGCTCCAGACCATCGTCGCCTCCCTCGCCGCCCACAACCGCCCCGACCAGATGGTCTTCGTGCTCATCGACTACAAGGGGGGCGCCGCGTTCCGGGGCTGCGTCGACCTGCCCCACACGGTCGGCATGGTCACCGACCTCGACACCGCCTCGGTGGAGCGCGCGCTGGTCTCGCTGCGGGCCGAGCTGCAGCGGCGGAAGGCGGTCCTGGATGCCGCCGGCCGGTCCGACATCCTCCGCTACTGGGCGGCGATCGGGAGCGGCCGCGGCGCCGACCCGCTCCCGCGGCTGGTGCTGGTTGTCGACGAGTTCAAGACCATGGCCGACGCCATGCCCGAGCAGCTCAAGGCGCTGGTCGACATCGCCGCCCAGGGCCGGTCGCTCGGCGTCCACCTGATCCTCGCGACCCAGCGTCCGGCCGGTGCCGTCACCGGCGACATGCGGGCCAATGTCAACCTCAGCATCTGCCTGCGGGTCGCCACCACCCAGGACTCCCTGGACGTGATCGGGGCCCCCGACGCCGCCGAGCTCTCCGTGGAGAGCCCCGGCCGCGCCTACCTCCGGGTGGGCACCTCCCGGCCCGAGCTCTTCCAGGTGGCGCGGGTGGGCGGGCCGCGTCCCGGAGCGCACCCCGGCGCGGCGCCGCTCCAGGTGCGCGAGGTGAGGTGGTCCGAGCTGGGGAGGCCCCTGCCGGTGACCGCGGCGCCACTCGCCTCCGCCGGCGACCCCACCGATCTCTCGGCGCTGGTCGGCGCCATCCGGGGCGCCGCGTCCCAGCTCGGAGCCGTCGCGCCGGCCCCGCCCTGGCAGCCCCCCCTCCCGGAGATGCTCCCCCTGGCGGTCCTCGGCATGTCACCGCCGCTGCATCTCGCCTTCGGGCGCGCCGACCTCCCCCGGGAGCAGCGCCAGATGGTGGCCGCCTACGACATCGAGCGCCAGGGCCACCTCCTCGTCGCGGGCGCTCCGAGGTCGGGCCGGACCACCCTGCTCCGCACCCTCGCCGCGGCCGCGACCGCCGCCCCGGCAGGGGACCTCCACCTCTACGCCATCGATTGCGGGGGTGGCGGGCTCGCCGCGCTCACCGCCCTTCCTCAGTGCGGGGCGGTGGTGACACCGGCCGACCCCGACCGGGTCGAGCGTCTCCTCAACCGCCTGCACCGTGAGCTGACCGCGCGCCTCCAGCAGCTGACCGCGGCCGGCTGCAGCGACCTCGCGGAGCTGCGCGCTCGGGACCCTGGCGCCGCCCTGCCGTACGTCCTGGTGCTCGTCGATCGCTACGACAGCTTCGTCGCCCAGCTGGAGACCTTCGACGGGGGCAAGCTGGTCGCCCAGCTCCAGCGGCTGCTCCAGGACAGCCTGAGCCCGGGATTCCGTCTGGTGCTGACCGGGGATCGCACCCTGGTGACCGGGCGTGTCGGCGGCATGGTCGAGGAGAAGCTGATGCTGCGGATGGCCGACCGCCTCGACTACAGCATCGCCGGTCTCCCGGCGCGCAGCCTCCCCGCCGAGATCCTCCCGGGCAGGGCCTTCCGGGTGCCCTCCGGCGACCCCATCCAGATTGCCCACGTGGGGGCCTCCCCCGACGGTGCGGCCCAGACCGCGGCACTCCGGGAGCTGGGCGGATCGGCGGTCGCGCCCCCCGGCTGGAGGCCCTTCCGGGTCGACCCGCTCCCCGTCAGCATCGGCTACGCGCAGGCGCTGCACCTTCCCCGGCGGGGAGAGGGGGCGCTCGCCGGTGTGGGCGGCGACGAGCTCTCCCAGGTGCGCCTCCCCGCGCCGGTCGTCCTGGTGCTCGGCCAGCCCGGGTCGGGTCGCAGCACCGCGCTCGCCGTCATGGTCCGATCCCTTGCCGGAGAGGGGAGGGAGGAGGTGGTGGCGATTATGCCGCGGCGCTCCCGCCTGCCCGAGCTGCTCGGCTCGCTCCCGGGGGTGAGGCTGTTCGGCCCCTCGGAGCTGGACAGCCCCGAGCTCGGCCGGTGCCTCGACGAGGCCGGCCCCCCCACCGTCGTCGCCATCGACGACGCCGACTCCCTCACCGACCTGCCCCTGGCCGCCCGGCTGGTCACGCTCCTCTCCCGCTGGCGGGATGGAGGGGCCACCGTGATCGCGGCGGCCGGGATCGAGGAGACGGCAGGAGCCTTCCGCGGACTGGTCCCCGAGCTTCGTAAATCGAAGTCCGGTGTCCTGCTCCAGCCGCAGCAGGTCACCCAGGGCGATCTGCTGGGGACCCGGCTCCAGCGCTCCATGGTCGGGGCGCCCGTGCCGCTGCGCGGCGTGGCCGTGCACCAGGGTGTCGCCACCGTGGTCCAGGTGCCGGTGCCGGCCTGAACCGGCCCGGGCTGCTCGCGCGGGGCGTGCCCCGATATTGTCGGCCCACCACGCCCGCCGGTCAGCCGGCGAGCAGCACCACCAATCCCACCACTCCGAGGACCACCAGCGCTCCGGCGGCGGCACCCACCATCTCCACCACCAGCGCCTCGCGTCCGATCCGGGCCCCGCAAACGCGGCAGCGGCCGCCCTGGACAGCGTAGCTGGCGATCGGCACCAGCTCGTACCAGCGGAGCGTCCGGTGGCAGCCGAGGCAATGGGAACGTCCGCGGAGCGCGCCGCTGGCCACGCCACTGTCCAGGAGACGCTGGACACCTACGGCCACTTCTGGCCCGACTCGGAGGACCGGACTCGCGCGGCAGTGGAAGCGGCGCTCAGATTCTTCGCGGTCACCGCCCCGTCCGACGCGAGCGGACAGTAACTTCCGTGTCACGGTGCCGTCCCGGGACCTCTTGTGTCATGGGTGTGTCACGCGGGCGCGCAGAAACTTGGAAATCCCTTGTCCCACAAGGGGAAGTGATGCAAGCCGGTCTGTAAGCCGGATTCTGTCCCCACCCGCGGTGGGGGACGGCCATCCATCTTGGATGCCGGTTGCCCGGCACCTCGTGCGGTCTGACCCGGGACGTGGGACGAGCAGCCCCTGGACGCCGAGGCGTCCGCCCCTGTTCGACCTTGCTCCGGGCGGGGTTTACCTGGCCGGCCGGTCACCCGGCCGCCGGTGGGCTCTTACCCCACCATTTCACCGTTGCCGCGACCGTTGCCGCGGCTGTGTCCTTTCTGTGGCACTCTCCTTCGGGTCGCCCCGACTGGACGTTATCCAGCGCCCTGCTCTGTGGAGTCCGGACTTTCCTCAGGCGGCGAACCACCCGCGGCCGTCCGACCGGCTTGCCGCTCGAGTGTACCTCCGGGGTGCCGGGCCCGCCGGGGCGGGGGCATCCGTTCCGATTGACGGCCGTACATCCGTTCTGATTGACGCATTGGCCCAGCCGGAGTAGTCTTCGGCCACTCTGGTGGTGAGAAGTGGTGAGAAGTGGTGAACGTGACCGCAAGGTCCCTGACCCGATCTGGCTCCGGCCGTGCGCCGGCGCCGGGTGACCTCACATGCTCCTCGGCCAATTTGACCACGCCGTCGACGCCAAGGGGAGGGTGGCCGTACCCGCCCAGTTCCGGCCGAACCTGGCGCCGGGCGCCGTGGTCTCGATCGGCCCGGAGGAGCGGCTCGTGATCTGGCCCAGGGCCGCCTGGGAGGCGCACCTGCACAGCCTCACCATCACCGCCGGCACCCCCGCGGAGCAGCGGAAGTACCTCCGGCGGGTCAATGCCGGCACCCGCGACGTCGAGCTCGACTCCCAGGGCCGCCTCCTGCTCCACCCGTCCCACCGTGAGTTCGCCGCCATCGGAGAGCGGGCCACCTTCGTGGGCATGGGCGAATACGTCGAGCTCTGCTCCACGGAGCGCTGGGAGGAGGAGACGCGTGAGCTCACTCCCGAGTTCTTCACCGAGCTGACCGATCGGATCAATCCGATGGGTTTCATCGCCCACGCACCGGCGCCGTCGTGAGCGGCGCCGATCTGGCCACACCACCCGCCCATGCCGATCGTGGCAGGCATGGACAGGTCCACCGATGCCACGCCCGGGGAGCCGCCTGAGGCGAGCCTCCACCGGCCGGTCCTGCTCACACCTCTCATACAGAACCTGCAGCCCCACGCCGGCCAGGTGGCCGTCGACGGGACCCTGGGCGGCGGCGGCGTCACCGCCGCCTTCCTGGACAGGGTCGGCGCGACCGGGCGGGTCCTTGCCATCGACAAGGATCCCACCGCGATCGCCCGAGCCCGCCTGCGCTTCGCCGGGACGGCCGGTGAGCGGCTCATCCTCGCCCAGGGTGACTTCGCCGAGCTCGACCACATCGCCGCGGGTCACGGGATCGTCGCCGTCGACTCCCTCTGCCTCGACCTT
>PLAX01000192.1 GCA_003135255.1 Candidatus Dormiibacterota bacterium
GGGCTTCGACTTCGGAGTCGGCATGATCAGCCCGTTCGTGAGCCGGGATGACACGGATCGGCGCATGTGCCTGAACGCTGTCGGACCGGTGTGGGACGGCAACGAGGTGTGGCTGCTGGTCGCCGGCGGCGCCACCTTCGCCGCCTTCCCCCTCTGGTATGGGGCTCTCTTCAGCGGCGCCTACCTGGCCCTCTTCCTGGTGCTGCTCGCCCTCATCATCCGGAACGTCTCCTTCGANNCTTGTCGCCGCCCTCGTCTGGGGGGTTGCCTTCACCAACTTCGCCCACGGCCTGCCGCTGTCCAAAGCCGGTTACACGGGTGGCCTGCTGGGGCTGCTCAACCCCATGGCGCTCGTCGGCGGGCTGGCGACGGTTGCCATCTTCGCCTTCCACGGCTCCGTCTTCCTCTCCCTCAAGACGAGCGGGGAGCTCAGGCAGCGGGCCCGGCGGGCCGCTGGGATGGCGGGCTCGGTCGCCGTTGTCTTGCTCGCCGCCACGGTCGTCTGGGTCGCCGCGGGCGGCAGGCCGTGGGCGACGGCGAGCGGCGCGCTGTCCGGAGCGGTGCCGCTGGCCCTCGCGCTGGTCGCAGCCGTCCTCCTCGTCGGCGCGGTCCTCCTCATCGCCCAATCTCGGGAGATGCTCGCCTTCGTGGCCACGGGCGCGGCGATCCTGCTTGCGGTCGGCGCGATATGGAGCCTGATGTACCCGATGGCGATCCCCGCCAGCAGCGGGGCCGTCGTCCCCGGCGTGGCGGGCGTGCCCATCGCCCTCGCCGCCTCGCAGCCGTATACGCTCACCGTGATGACCATCGTGGCGGCGATCTTCACCCCCATCGTTCTCCTCTACCAGGGCTGGACGTACTGGGTGTTCCGGCAGCGCCTCGTCCGGCCGCTGAGCGCGCCGGGGCCGGCTCCCGGCGCCAGCGGAGGCTGAGAGCTTGCCCGCCGGCACCGGCATCGCCCGGAGGGCGGCGGGGAGCGCAATCGGACCGGTGGAGCGCCGCCTGCTCCAGGAGCCGGCGGTGCGGCGGTCGGTGGCCGTCTCCGTCGCCATCGGTCTGGTCTCCGCAGCGAGCGTCGTCGTGCAGGCCGTCGCGCTGGCCGCCCTGCTCGCCGGGGCCATGGGATCCGCGACTGAGGCCGTCCTGCCACCCATCCTCTGGCTCGCCGGGGCGATCGCCGTCCGCGGCCTCTGTGCCCTCGCCGGCGAGCTCGTGGCGGGGCGCGGCGCCGAGATCGCCAAGGCGGAGCTCCGCCAGCGGTTGCTCAGCGCGGCGCTGTATCGGGCCTCCGGTGGCGGCGGCGGGGTGGGTGGGGGCGACGTGGCGACCCTCGCCGGCCGTGGCATCGACGCCCTCGACGCCTACATCGGCCGCTGCCTCCCCGACCTCGTCCTGGCCGCTGCGGTGCCGATCGCCCTGGTCGCGGTGATCGGGGCGCTGGACTGGGTATCGGCAATCATCGTCGTGGTCGCCCTCAGCCTCTTCCCGGTGTTCGGCGTCCTGGTCGGCGAGTCGAGCGGCCGGCTGGCGGCGCGGCGCTGGAGCCATGTGGAGGCGTTCGGAAGGCAGATCGCCGACATCTTCGAGGGGCTGCCGGTGCTCAAGGCGTTCGGGCGCAGCACCCGCCAGCGAGAGCGGATCGCGGAGGCCGCCGAAGGGCTCCGCCTGGCCAGCCTCGCGACCCTCCGGGTCGCCTTCCTCTCGGCGCTGGTGCTCGACACCCTCGCCTCGGTGTCAGTGGCCCTGGTGGCGGTCCCGCTCGGGCTGCGGCTGCTCTCCGGATCGATCCGCCTCGCGCCGGCCCTGGCCGTGCTGATCGTGGCCCCCGAGGTCTTTCTGCCCCTGCGCCGGGCCAGCGCCGAGTTCCACGAGAGCACCGAGGGCCTCGCCGCGGCACGCCGGGCGATGGATGTCATCGGGGACGGCGGCGGGGGGCGAGAGGGAGGCGGGGCGGCCCGAGAGGGAGGGGATGCTGGCCGAGATGGAGGCGGCTCCGACCGAGACGGCGGCGGTGCGACTGCGGGGAGTCGTGGGCTCGGCGATCCGGCGCGGGTGCCGGTGGCGCTGCGCCGAGTGCGGGTCGAGCTGCCCGGGCGGGCGGAGGCGGTGCTGGACGGCGCGTCCCTCACCATCCTGCCGGGAGAGAAGGTGGTTCTGGTCGGGCCCAACGGTGCCGGGAAGTCGACCACCCTCTCCCTCCTGCTCGGGTTCATTGCCCCCTCGAGCGGAGCGGTGACGGTCGGGGGGATGGACCTGCGCGACCTCGATGCGCAGGCGTGGCGGCGCCGGCTCAGCTACCTCTCCGAGCGCCCGACCCTCATCGCCGGCTCCCTGGCCGAGAACCTCCGGCTGGCCGATCCCACCGCCGCGGATGCCCGGCTGCGGGAAGTGCTCGGCGAGATGGGCGCCGGCGATCTGCTGGCCAGCCTGCCCGACGGACTCGACACGCAGCTCGGGGAGGGCGGGCGCCAGGTCTCCGCCGGTGAACGCCAGCGGATCGCGCTGGCCCGGGCGGTGCTGCGCGACGCCTCCCTCCAGCTGCTCGACGAACCGACCTCCCACCTGGACGACGAGACCGAGGCGACCGTCGTCGAGGCTCTCGGCCGTGCTCTCTCCGGACGCAGCGCCCTCATCGTCACCCACCGGCCGGCGGTGATGAGGCTGGCCGACCGCGTGGTCACGCTGGAAGGGGGACGCTTCGTGGCGGCGGATCATGCGGGTCTCGGCGGCGCCGCAGCCGCCACCCTCCCGGAGTCGCGCAGGTGAGGCGGGCGGAGGACCGGAGGTCGAGCGCCCTGCGCCTCAGCCGGTCGGCCGGACCGCCGGCGCGTCGCGACCTGGGAGCGGCCGCCGGGACGGGAGCGCTCTCGGCGGCGTGCGCGATCGGTCTCCTCGCCACCTCGGGCTGGTTGCTCACCCGGGCCTCTCAACGACCGCCGGTGTTCGAGCTGGCGGTCGCCATCGGCGCGGTGCAGGCGTTTGCGCTGGGACGCGGGGTCACCCGCTACATGGAGCGGCTGGCTGTTCACGGCATCTCCCTGGAGACGCTCTCCCGGCTCCGTCTGTGGCTGTACGACACGGTCGAGCCGCTGGTCCCCGACGGTCTGCGCGCGGCGCGCGCCGGCCCGCACGCGGCCGCCTCCCGGGCGGCGGGCTCGCTGCTCAGCGGATTCGTGGCCGACACCGAGGACGTGACGGAGGCCGTCGCCAGGAGCACGACGATCACGATCGACCTGGGCGCGAGCGTCCTCCTCGGAACCGCGGTCGCCGCTCTGCTCGACCCCGTCGCCGGAGCCATCCTGCTCGCCGGCGAGGCGGTCGTGATCGCCGTATCGGCCCTCGGCGCTCGAATCGGGCGATCCGCCGCCAGCAGGGCGACTGCCATCCGCGCCGAGCTGGCCGACCAGGTCGTGGAGGCGGTGCGCTCGGCGGCCGAGCTCGTCGCCTTCGGCCGCCAGGACCTGATCGCAGCGCGGCTGGACGGCGCCCGGCGTCGCGCCCGCACCGCGGCGCTCCGGCAGGCTCTCGGCAGCGGCATCGCACGCGCGCTGGCCACATGGGCCGCCGGCGCAGGGCTCATCGGCGTCGTCCTCGCCGGCCTTGCCGCGCATCGGGCCGGCCAGCTCTCAGGGATCATGCTCACGGTCCTGGTCCTCGTCTCCGTCGCAGCCCTCGACCAGGGTTCCCTGCTCCCGGCAGCCCTCGCCGGACGGGCCACCGGGAACGCGGCAGCTGCTCGCCTCGCCGAGCTCGCTCAGCTCGAACCGCCGGTCCGCGAGCCGCTCGCCGACGCGAGCCCAGCACCCGGGAGGCGAGGCGCAGTGCTCGACCACGTCGAGGTGCTGGCTCCGGGCGCCAAGCGGGTCGCCTCGCGCCCGGCCCAGGCCATCCCGGCGTCGCCCATCCTGACCGGCCCCATCCTTCACGACGTCTCGCTGACCGTAGCGCCGGGACGTCGCGTCGCGCTGACCGGCCGCAGCGGGGCGGGCAAGTCGAGCGCCCTCCACGTCCTCCTCCACTTCCTGGAGGCCTCCTCCGGGAATGCCAGCATCGGGGGCGTCGACGTCCGGCTGATGACCCGCACCGGGATGGCCCGTCACGTGGCCTGGCTGGCCGAGGAGACCCACCTCTTCGCAGCCACCCTGGCCGACAACCTGCGGCTGGCCCGTCCGGAGGCGACCGAGGACGAGTTGGTCGCCGTCCTCGATCAGGCCGGCCTGGGGGCCTGGTACCGCTCCCTGCCCGGTGGTATGGGGACGGTGCTCGGGGCCGGGGGACGGGATCTGAGCGCCGGTGAGCGCCAGCGTCTCGGCATGGCGCGAGCGCTCCTCTCCGGCGCCGACCTGCTGCTCTTGGACGAGCCCACGGCACACCTCGACCCGTGGTCGTCGGCTCATGTGCTCGCCGAGCTGCTCGGCTCAGCGGGCTCACGTTCGGTCCTGGTGGTGAGTCACGAGCCCGGGATCGCGGGACTGGTCGATGAGGTCGTCACCCTCGACGCGGGGCGCGTCGTGCCCGGTGTGCCGACGGCCTGACCTGGTCCCACCGAGCCGGGTGCGCTTCGACCCTGGCATGTCGGACCCAACGCTGCGATGGTGGGGCCGCCCCACCAGATGGATCCATCACATGCCCCCCACTGACAACCTCCGTCACCTCCACGACCGGCTCCGCAGCGGGGTCGCGCTGGTCTCGAAGCTCGAGGACCTGCTGCGCGAGCGGGGCAACCCGGCAGCCAAGCTGGCGGCATTCGCCCGGGTGTCCGATTACCTCCAGGACGTGGTGCTTCCCCATCTGCGGGCCGAACGGGCGGCCCTCTATCCTGAGGCCACGCGCTTGGCAGGGATCGACCAGCGCCTGGTGGGCCGGCTCGACGACACCTGTGAGGAACTGGAGCGCCACGTGGCCCGGGTCCTGCACGACCAGGCCCGCTTCCGCGGCGGCGTGCACGACAATGCCGGCTGCCGGCGGCACCTCGCGAACCTGGTCCGCCTCCTGCGACGCCACCTGCAGGCGGTGGAGGACGAGTTGCTGCCCTGCCTCGACCGTGAGCTCTCCGATCGGGACGTATCCCGTATCTACGAGCGCATCCAGGAGGCGAGCTTCGACGAGGAGCTCGCCGGCAGGGTGCCGGCCGGAGCCGAGGCTGCCGTGGCGGCAGCGCGGCGGCTGCGCGACAGTCAGGGGATCGACTCCGAGCTCTTCTTCCTGGGTGAGTACGTCAGCGATCCCCAGCTCGTCGAGCGCACGGTCGCCACCACCATCGAGGCCTGCCGCCTGCTGGGTTCAGCTGGCCTCGCCGCGCATCTCTCCATCGATCCGACCGCCATCGGGCTCCTCTCCGACGCCGACGCCTGCCGGCGCAACGCCGTGCGGATCGCCCGCTCGGTCGCCGAGCAGCCGCTGGGTCGCCTGAACCTGGTGATGCTGGACATGGAGGACCTGACGCTGGTCGAACCGACCCTCCGCCTCCACCGCGAGTTGCTCGCGCTGGGCCTGCCGGCCGGCATCACCCTGCAGGCGAGGCTGCGGCGGACAGCCGACGATCTCGGCCCGCTCCTGGGACAGCCGACCGCGGTGCGCCTCGTCAAGGGAGCCTTCCCGCAGGGTCCCGAGCACGACCACCAGGGCGGACGCGCCGTCAGCGCGGCCTATCTCGCCCTGGCCACCAGGATGCTGGCGCCCGAGGCGCGGGAGGCGGGACTGCGGCCCATCTTCGCCACCCATGACGGGACGCTCCTTCTCCGCATCGCCGCCCTGGCGCAGAGCGAGGGGTGGGCGCCGGATCAGTTCGAGTTCGAGATGCTTCTCGGCGTCCGTGTGGACCTGCAGCGCCGGCTTCGCAGCGAGGGCTTCTCGGTGCGTGCGCACCTCCCGTTCGGCACCGCCGAGCCGACGTCCACACTCCCCGGAGGCGAGCATCCCGCCGAGGCCCTGCACCTGGGGGAGTCGTAGCCAGTACCGGCCCCCGCGACCCTGGGTCCTTCGGCCCTGCCGGAGAGGGGGTCGCGGACCGTAGCATGGTGGTCATGGACGGGGTGAACCAGAGTGGGAACGCCGGTGCCGAGCCGGCAGCAGCGACCTGCCACGACGATGTCTGCATCACCTGCTCCGACCAGGCGGTGCCGAGCCGGGTGATCGAGCTGGGCGAGCTCGGCACGGCCCTGGTGGACACCGGGGCTTCCCGGGAGCTGATCAGCGTCGCCCTCGTCGACGCCGCTCCGGGTGACACCGTGCTGGTGCACGCCGGTGAGGCGATCGCAGTGGTCGCGAGGATCTAGCCGTGTGCCTGGGCATTCCGGGTGAGGTGCTCACCCTCGACGTGGAGCGGCCCGGGATGGCCACCGTCAACGTCGGCGGGGCACGCCGGCAGGTCAACGTGATGCTGATCGAGGAGGACGGCGTCCAGCCCGGCGACTGGGTGCTCATCCACGTGGGCTTCGCGCTTGCCAAGATCGACGAGGAGGAGGCGCAGCTCACCCTCTCCTACCTGGAGGAGATGGGCCAGGCGTACCGCGACGAGTTGCAGGCGCTCGCCGAGTCACGGATCGACTGATGGGCCCGGAAGGGATGCGCTTCGTCGACGAGTACCGCGACCGCGAGAAGGCGCAGGCGCTGGCGGCGAACATCGCGACGCTCGTCGAGCCGGGGCGCCGCTACGGGCTGATGGAGATCTGCGGGGGGCACACCCACACCATCTACAAGCACGGCATCGAGGACTACCTACCGGAGGAGGTGCAGCTCGTCCACGGGCCGGGGTGCCCCGTGTGCGTGATCCCCATGGGCCGGGTCGACGACGCGATCTGGATCGCCGAGCAGGAGGGCGTCATCATGACGTCGTTCGGTGATCTGCTCCGCGTCCCCGGTGCCCGCGGCTCGTTCCTGGACGCCAAGGCCCGCGGCGCCGACATCCAGATGGTGTACTCGCCGCTCGACTCGCTGAGGATCGCCCGCAGCAACCCGGATCGGCGGGTGGTGTTCATGGCCATCGGCTTTGAGACCACCACCCCCTCGACCGCGATGACCGTGCTCCGGGCCGCGGCCGAGGGTCTCGAGAACTTCTCGGTCTTCTGCAACCACGTCACCATCATCCCGGCGCTCGAGGCCATCCTCGCCTCCCCGGACCTGCACATCGACGGTTTCATCGGCCCGGGCCACGTCTCCACCGTGATCGGCTGCGAGCCGTACCGCTTCATCGCCGAGAAGCACGGACGTCCCTTCGTGGTCGCAGGCTTCGAGCCGCTCGACATCCTCCAGGCGATCCAGATGCTCCTTCTCCAACTCCGTGACGGTCGCTCGGAGGTCGAGAACCAGTACACCCGCGTCGTGCCGTGGGAGGGAAACCAGAGGGCGCTGCAGGCCATCGACGAGGTGATGGAGCCCCGTCCCACCTTCGAGTGGCGCGGGCTCGGCTGGATCCCGGACTCGGCGATGCGCATCCGCGAGAAGTACGCGCGCTTCGACGCGGAGAGGGTGTTCGACGTCCCCGCCACCCGGGTGGCCGACCCCCCGGCGTGCCAGTGCGGAGAGGTCCTGCGCGGGACGATCAAGCCCTGGGAGTGCAAGGTGTTCGGCACCGCGTGCACCCCGGAGACACCGATCGGGACCTGCATGGTCTCCTCGGAGGGTGCCTGTGCCGCCTACTACAACTTCGGGCGCTTCACCCGTCTCCGGGTCCGGCAGGCGGGCTCGGCGTGACGCAGCGGACCGAGGAGGAGGTCCTGGAGCGGATCGAGCGGATCCGCCGCCGCCGGCCGAGGATCACCGACGAACGGATCACGCTCTCGCACGGCTCGGGGGGAAGGGCCACGCACACCCTGATCGACGCGCTCTTCCTGGAAGCCTTCCGCAACCCGCTCCTCGAACCTCTGGAGGACCAGGCCGTCTTCTCCGTGGGAGCGGAGTGGCTCGCCTTCACCACCGATACCTACGTGGTCTCCCCGCTCTTCTTCCCCGGAGGCGACATCGGTGACCTCGCCGTGAACGGCACCGTCAACGACCTGGCCGTGTCGGGAGCCAGGCCGCTGTACCTCTCGGCAGGATTCGTCCTGGAGGAGGGCTTCCCGATCGCCGACCTTCGCCGCATCGTCGCCTCGATGGCCAAGGCCGCGGAGAGCGCGGGCGTGCAGATCGTCACCGGCGACACCAAGGTGGTCCAGCGGGGCAAGGCGGACGGTTGCTTCGTCAACACGGCCGGGATCGGGGTACTGGAGCGGCCCGTGCGGCTGTCGGCGGCGGCGGCGCGCCCGGGTGACGCCGTCATCGTCTCCGGTCCGGTGGGAGACCACGGGATCACCATCATGCTGGCACGCGGCGAGCTGGGCATCGAATCCGACCTGCGCTCCGACACGGCGCCGCTCACCGAGCTGGTGGGCCTGCTGCTGGACGCGGCACCGCAGACGCGCTTCATCCGCGACGCGACCCGGGGCGGCGTCGCGACCATCTGCAACGAGCTGGCCCTCGCCTCGGGCGTCGCGGTCGTCCTCGACGAGCAGTCGATCCCGGTGCGGCCGGAGGTACGCGGAGCCTCGGAGATCCTCGGCATCGACCCCCTCTACGTCGCCTGTGAGGGACGCTTCGTGGCCGTCGTCGCGGGGGACGAGGCCGAGGCCGCCGTGGCGGCGCTGCGCTCCCATCCCCAGGGCGCGGCCGCCGCCGTGATCGGACGGATCGCCGACGACCCGCCGGGGCTGGTCCTGGTGACGACGGGCTTCGGCGGGATGCGCATCGTCGACATGCTGGTGGGCGACCCGCTGCCGCGCATCTGCTGAGGCCGAGACCCCGCCAGGCGGCGACGCGGGAGGCTACGATGTCGCGCCGTGAGCTACATCGACATCGCCTGCGTGGTCATCCTCGTGCTGGCCCTTCTGCACGGCCTGCTCAAGGGGCTGTTCCGGCCGCTGATCACCTGGGCCTTCATCATCGCCGGGGTGGCGGTCGGCTTCGGCCGTCCGGGCGTCGCCGCGAGCTTTGCCCCGAGCCCCAGCTGGCGGCCGTTGATGGGCCTGGTCGTGGTCGTGGTCTTTGCCGTAGTCGGCTTCCTGGTGGCACATCTGGTCGCCCCCCGCATCTACCGCCTCATCCCCGGGATGGGCGCCCTCGACCGTCTCGGCGGCGCGGTGCTGAGCGTCGTGCTGGCCTTTGTCGCGCTCTTCATCCTGCTGAACGGGCTGGTGACGCTCGACCGGGCGACGGCGCCCATCGACGGCAACGCTCCGGTCTCGGTGACGGAGCTCCAGACCATCCAGCAGCTGGTGGCGAGCAACCCCTCCACCGCGATCGCGCTGAGCCAGTCGCAACTGCAGGCGCTGGAGAGCCAGGTGGGACCGGGATCGTCCCCGACACCGGGCGCCGACGTCGGTCAGCTGAGCACGGTCCTCGGTGTGCTCCGCAACGTCCACATCCAGATGGTGCGAAGCAAGGTCGCACCGGTCATCTTCAAGATCGGCGAGACCATCCCCTTCCTCGGCAACGGGCAGACCTGGCCGGCGAGCTGACCGGGGCGGTCAGACGAGGCCGGCGGCGTCCCGGCCGCCGGCCACGACCGCCTGCCCGAGGCTGATGCCACCGTCATTGGACGGCACCCGAGAGTGGGTGAGCACCCGGAAACCGCCACCGAGCAGGCCGGCGCGCACGCGCTCGGTGAGCAGGACGTTCTGGAAGACGCCACCGGAGAGCGCCACCACCTCGAGTCCGGTGGCCGCGCGCACGCGCCCGCACGCGGCCACCGCGGCGTCGGCGAGGCTGTTGTGGAAGCGGGCGGCGATCACCGGGCCCGCCACTCCCGCCCGCACGTCGGCGACCACCGCGCGCACCAGGCCGGCGGTCGCAATCTGGAAGGGCTCGCCCTCCTCGATCTCGACCGGGTAGGCGGAGGTCTCCGCCAGGTCGGCCAGCTGCTCCAGCTCCACGGCCGCCTGGCCTTCGTAGTTGATCCGATCCCGGACCCCGATCAGCGAGGCGACGGCGTCGAAGAGGCGCCCCGCGCTGGTCGTGATCGGGCTGGTGGTCCCCGTGCGCGCCAGGGCGCTGACCGTGTCCCAGCGGTCGGCGTGGTCGCGCATCACGGCGAGGCCGGCGGGAGGATCGTCACCGAATGCCGCGACGAGATGCGCCGCCGCCATCCGCCATGGCTCCCTGATCGCCATGGCGCCGCCGGGCATCGCAACCGGGGCGAGATGGCCGGCCCGCCGGAAGGAGGTGAGGTCGGCGACCAGGATCTCCCCACCCCACATCGAGCCGTCGGTGCCGAAGCCGAGACCGTCGAAGGCGACACCGATCGCAGGTCCCACCTCTCCGTTGTCGGCGAGGCACGAGGCGATGTGGGCGTGGTGGTGCTGGACCCCGACCCTGTCCACGCCGTCGAGGTCGAGGGCGAACTTGGTCGAGAGGTACTCCGGGTGCAGGTCGTGCGCGACCACCTCGGGGTGGATGTCGAAGACCCGCATGAAGTGCTCGATCCCCTCGACGTACGACTGGAGGGTCTCGTAGTTCTCCAGGTCGCCGATGTGGTGCGAGACGAAGGCCCGCCGGCCCTTGCCGACGCAGAAGGTGCTCTTCAGCTCTGCGCCGCAGCCGAGCACGGGCCGGGGGAAGGCACTGGTGACGGTCACCGACTGGGGGACGAAGCCGCGCGAGCGCCGCAGGGGCGTCTCAATCCCCCCCATGACCCGGATGACGGAGTCGTCGGTCCGCATGTGGATGGGGCGGTCGTGGGTGAGGAAAGCGTCGGCGATGCCGCGCAGCCGGGGCAGTGCCTCCTCATCGCGGTAGGCGATGGGCTCGTCCGAGACGTTGCCACTGGTCAGGACAAAGGGGGCCCGGAGGTCGCGCGCCAGCAGGTGATGGAGGGGGCTGTAGGGGAGCATCACCCCGAGCGAGCGGTTTCCGGGAGCCACCGCGCCGGCCACCGGAGCACCGGCGGCCCGCTCGAGCAGCACGATGGGACGCCGAGGGGAGGTCAGGGCGCGCGCTTCCGCGGCACCGATCGTCCCCAGGGCGCGGGCGCCATCCAGGTCGGCGACCATCAGGGCGAACGGTTTGTCCTCGCGATGCTTGCGCGAGCGCAGAGCGGTGACGGCGGGCTCCTGGTCGGCGAGAGCGGCCAGGTGATAGCCACCCACTCCCTTGACGGCCAGCACGCTGCCCGCGGCGAGCAGCCCGACGGCGGTCGAGACCGGGTCGCCGGCGATCGGCGCGCCGTCGCGATCGATCAGGCGCAGCGACGGGCCGCAAGCGGGACAGCACACCGGTTGGGCATGGAAACGGCGATCCCCCGGGTCCTCGTACTCGCGCCGGCAATCCGCGCACATCGCGAACCCCGACATGGTGGTGAGCGGCCGGTCGTAGGGAACGTCGCGGATGATCGTGAACCGCGGCCCGCAGTTTGTGCAGTTGATGAACGGATGGCGAAAGCGCCGATCTCTCGGGTCAAACAGCTCAGCAAGGCAGTCGTCGCAGGTCGCGGTGTCCGGGGAGATCAGGGTCTGACGCTCCCCGGCCGGGTCGCTCTCGACGATCGTGAAACCAACTCCGCCGGTCGGGCTGATGACCTCGGTATCGACGCGGTCGATGACCGCCAGTGGGGGGGCGTCGCCCTCCAGCGCGGTCAGGAAGCGATCCAGTTCCCTCGGATCCCCCTCGACCTCGATGAAGACCCCGGCAGTGTCGTTGCCGACGAGACCGGAGAGACCGCCCGCCGATGCCAGACCGTGGACAAAGGGGCGGAACCCGACGCCCTGCACCACCCCCTCCACGCGGACGCGAAGGCGGTTGCATGGGACGGGGGAGAGCGGTTGCCGATCCATCGGGCCCACCATATCGGCCCGGGGCGGGCCTGCGGGGCTGCGCACCGAAGGTCCTGTCGAGACTGGGGGCCGGGGACCCTGGTGACCGCCCAAAGCGGAACGGCAAAGTGAGGAATCGTCATGATGGCGGCCGCTGCTGAGAGCCTCACCCCCCCGCCTCACGGTGGTCGTTTGGTGGCTGAGCGCCTCCGTGCCCACAGCGTGGAGGCGCTCTTCACCCTGGGGGGCGGCCACATCGTCGAGCTGCTGGACGGCTGTGTCGATGCCAACGTCCGGGTGATCGGGATGCGCCACGAGTGCGCCGTCACCATGGCGGCCGAGGGCTTTGCCCTCGCCACCGGCCACGCCGGGGTGGCCGCGGTGACCGCGGGGCCCGGCTTCACCAATGCGCTCACCGGGTTCGCAGACGCCGCGGTCGGGAACGTGCCCCTGATCCTGATCGGGGGACGCACCGCGCTCAAGCGGCGCGGGCGAGGGGCGGTCCAGGACATCGACCAGGAGGGCATGGTCGCCCCGCTCGCGAAGTGGCGAGCGGTCGCCTACAACGCCCAGAACCTCCAGCGCCTCACCGACGAGGCCTTCCATCAGGCGGCCAGCGGGCGCCCCGGGGCCGTCTACCTCGAGATTCCCCACGACGTGTTCATGACCCGGTTGGAGCCGGCTGTCGGGCACTGGGGCTTCCCGGCATCGCCGACCCGGTCCGCTGCCTCGCCGGCTGAGCTAGAGCGGGCGCTCGAGGCCCTCAAGGCCGCCTCCCGTCCCGTCGTTCTGGCCGGAGGCGGCAGCTTCTGGTCCGGTGCAGGCGAGGAGATCGCCGCCTTCTGCGCCGCCGCCGAGATCCCGGTGACGACGACGAGCGCCGCTCGCGGCCTGGTCGCCGACTCGCACCCCTGGTGCCTCGGCTCCCTGGTCCACGCGGGCACGGCGGTCGCTTCGGCGGACTGCGTGCTGGTGCTGGGCAGCGCCTTCAACGGCAACCTCGTGTACGGCGGCCCCCCGCTCTTCAACGACGAGCAGCTGCTCATCCAGGTCGACATCGCCGGCGACCAGGTGGGCGGCAACCGGCGCGCGGACATCGCCGTGCAGGGCGACGTTCGCGAGGTCGTGGCTCAGATGCGGCAGAGCGGCCTGCGCAGCCGCTCGGGGCGTGCCTGGCTGGAGCAGGGCCGCGAGCTGGTCGAGATCTCGCGCCAGATGTGGGACCAGCAGATCGACGACTACAAGGGCGCGCTGGTGCATCCCGGTGCGCTGGTGCGCGAGGTCGCCGCCTTCGCGCGCGAGGCGTGGAGCGGCGCGTCCACGCTGGTGGCGGACGGTGGTGACACCCTCACGTGGTCGCTCGCGTATGCGGACGCCGAGGGACCGGGGCGGCTGCTCTCCACGACCACGGCGCTGGGAACGCTCGGCGTCGGTCTGCCCTTCGCCCTGGCGGCCAAGGTGGCCCGACCGGAGGAGCCGGTGGTGCTGGTCACCGGCGACGGAGCCTTCGGGCTGAGCGCCATGGAGATGGATACGGCCGCACGCCACCACCTGCCGGTCATCGTGGTCGTCGCCAACAACTGCGGCTGGGGCGACGTGAGGCACCACCAGCGCGAGATGTACCACCGCGAGGTCGCAAGCGCCCTCGCCGACACGCGCTACGACCAGCTCGCCGAAGCGCTGGGGTGCCACGGCGAGCGGGTCGAGCAGCTCTCCGATCTGCGTCCCGCACTCGAGCGCGCGGCGAGCGCCGGCGGTCCCGCGCTGATCGACGTGCGCACCGATCCCGACGTGCTCTCGGCCCTGCTCCGGGCGATGATGATGGTGGGGATCATGTAGCCCTGCCGCAAGGCAGAGCCCCTGACTAGTGGTGCGCCGCGCCGGCCAGCCGGTGCTCGGTCGCCCGGTGCAACCTGAGAACCTCTCCGCACGTGGAGGCATGCACGACCATCACCGGGATCCGGCTCCGGTGGAGCACGCTGGTGCTCACGCTGCCGAGGAGGAGAGAGCGGAGGCTACCGCGTCCCCGCGACCCCATCACGATCAGGTCGTGCCCGCCGCGCTCGACCTCCCGGATGATGGCGTCCGCGGGCCGCTCGCAGACGACCGCCGTGTCGACGTCGATCCCATCGGGCACCCGGTCGCGCGCCGCCTCGACGATGCGCCGCGTCTCCGCCTCCACGTCGGACTCGAGCTGCTCCACGTCGACTCCCACCGGCGCGACCGCGCCTCCGTACCAGACGAACGGCCGCCAGGCGCAGAGGAGGGTGATCCGGGCCCGCTGGCAGCGCGCCAGGTCCACCGCCTCGGTGAGCGCGGCGTCGGCGTGTGCCGATCCATCAACGGGAACCAGGATGCTGTGGAACATCGGATGGTCTCTGGCGGTCCGACCGGATCGGAGCGGGCGGGAGGGATGTCCTCCGGCACCCCCAGTCAAGCTCGTCACGCCTTCGCGCGATAGGGTCGAGAGGGTGGTCAATGACAGGCCCAAAGGTCATGAGTCGGCAACAAGCCGGCTCTTCCGCGCCGGCGCGGGGGTACCTCTGCGTTTTCCAGATTGCTTCGTCACGAATATTTCGTCACGAAGGTTTCTGGGGAGAGAGGCGGCCCGCCGGGAGCCGAGAAGGCGCCCCGCCGCCAGCGGCGAAGCCGGCCCACCGCCAGCCATACTGAGAGCGAAGCACCCATGGGAGGAGCGCAATGACCCAGACGTCCACCGACGCGGCTGCCGCAGGCCCTCTCTCCGACCACGATCTCGCCCTCATCGACGCCTACTGGCGGGCGGCGAACTATCTCTCGGTCGGTCAGATCTACCTGCTCGACAACCCGCTGCTCCGGCAGCGGCTGCGTCCGGAGCACGTCAAGTCCCGGCTGCTCGGCCACTGGGGGACGACCCCCGGGCTCAACTTCATCTACGCCCACATGAACCGGGTGATCCGCAACTGGGACCTCGACGCCATCTACGTGATGGGGCCCGGGCACGGCGGCCCCGCCGCGGTGGCCAACGCTTATCTCGAGGGCACCTACAGCGAGGTCTACCCGCACATCACCGAGGACGAGGACGGGCTGCGCGCGCTCTTCCGCCAGTTCTCGTTCCCCGGCGGCATCCCGTCCCACGTGGCCCCGGAGACCCCCGGTTCCATCCACGAAGGCGGCGAGCTCGGTTACGCGCTCTCCCACGCATATGGCGCCGCTTTCGACAACCCCGATCTGCTCGTCGCCTGCATCGTCGGCGACGGTGAGGCGGAGACCGGACCGCTCGCCACCTCGTGGCATTCCAACAAGTTCCTGGACCCCGTGACCGATGGGGCGGTGCTGCCGATCCTGCACCTCAACGGGTACAAGATCGCCAACCCCACGGTGCTCGCCCGCATCCCCGAAGCGGAGCTCACCTCGCTGCTCGAGGGCTACGGGCACAAGGTGTACTGGGTCTCGGGCGACGACCCGGCGAAGATGCACCAGCTGATGGCGGAGACGCTCGACACGGTGATCGCCGAGATCACCTCCATCCAGAAGCACGCGCGAGAGACCGGCGACGCCACCCGGCCCGCGTGGCCGATGATCGTCCTCAAGAGCCTCAAGGGCTGGACCGGGCCGAAGTTCGTCGACGGGCTGCCCACCGAGGGGACGTGGCGCTCGCACCAGGTGCCGATGGCCGAGGTGAAGACCAACCCCGACCATCTCGCCCTGCTCGAGACGTGGCTCAAGAGCTACCGCCCCGACGAGCTCTTCGACGAGAACGGGACCCTGGTACCCGAGTTAAAGGCCCTCCCCCCCAAGAGCTACCGGCGGATGAGCGCCAACCCGCATGCCAACGGCGGGCTGCTCCTCCAGGACCTGGTGCTGCCCGACTTCCGCAACTACGCGGTCGAGGTGGCCCGCCCGGGGACGACCTTCGCGGAGGCCACCAAGGTGCTCGGCTCGTACCTCCGCGACGTCACCCGCAACAACGCGAAGCGATTCCGCATCTTCGGCCCCGACGAGACCAGCTCCAACCGGCTGCAGAACGTCTTCGAGGTCACCAACCGCCAGTGGGAGGGTGAGACCCTCCCCACCGACGACCACCTGGCGCCCGAGGGGCGGGTCATGGAGATGCTCTCCGAGCATCAGTGCCAGGGCTGGCTGGAGGGCTACCTGCTGACCGGCAGACACGGGATCTTCAACTGCTACGAGGCCTTCATCCACATCATCGACTCGATGTTCAACCAGCACGCCAAGTGGCTCAAGGTCACGCGCGAGATCCCCTGGCGGCGGCCCGTCGCCTCGCTCAACTACCTGCTCTCCTCGCTGGTATGGCGCCAGGACCACAACGGCTTCTCGCACCAGGACCCGGGCTTCATCGACCACGTCGTCAACAAGAAGGCGGAGATCATCCGCGTCTACCTTCCCCCGGACACCAACTGCCTGCTGTCGGTGGCGGACCACTGCCTGCGCAGCCGCCACTACGTCAACGTGATCGTCGCCGGCAAGCAGCCCCAGCTCAACTACCTCTCCATGGACGACGCCATCCTCCACTGCACGCGCGGCATCGGGATCTGGGAGTGGGCATCCAACGACGAGGGCGAACCCGACGTGGTGATGGCGTGCTGCGGCGACGTGCCCACCCTGGAGGTCCTGGCCGCGGTGGCGATCCTGCGCGAGGAGCTGCCCACACTCCGCGTGCGGGTGGTCAACGTGGTCGACCTGATGCGCCTGCAGCCGGATACCGAGCACCCGCACGGTCTCTCCGACCGCGAGTTCGACATCCTCTTCACCACCGACAAGCCGGTCATATTCGGCTACCACGGTTATCCCTGGCTGATCCACCGGCTGACCTACCGCCGGACAAACCACGCCAACCTCCACGTCCGCGGCTACAAGGAGGAGGGCACCACCACCACTCCGTTCGACATGGTGATGCTCAACGACCTCGACCGCTTCCACCTGGTCCTCGACGTGATCGACCGGGTCCCCGGGCTGCAGTCGCACGCCGCCACCCTGCGCCAGCGGATGGTGGACGAGCGGGTGCGCTGCCGTGCGTTCACGCGGATCGGGGGCGAGGATCCACCGGACATCAGCAACTGGACATGGACGCTCTGAGCTGACGCCGAGATTCGCATCGTGAGAATCCTGGTCGTCAACGCGGGGTCGAGCAGCCTCAAGCTGTCCGTACTCGACGACGCCGACGGCTTGCTGGGGTCGGAGACCGTCGACGCTCCGGTCGGCCGCATCGACGATGCGGCACTGCGGGCCGCCATCTCGGCAAGCTCCCCCATCGACGCGGTGGGGCATCGCATCGTGCACGGCGGCACCGAGTTCACCCAACCGGTGCTCATCGACGCCCGCGTGCTGCGCCGGCTCGAGGCACTGACCGACCTGGCGCCGCTGCACCAGCCGAAGTCGCTCCGGGGGCTCGACGTGGTCAGCCGCCTGCTCCCCGGCGTGCCCGCGGTGGCGTGCTTCGACACCGCCTTCCACGCGCACATCCCGCCGGCAGCGGCCACCTATGCGCTCCCATCGCAGTGGCGGCACCGCTGGGACCTCCGGCGCTTCGGCTTCCACGGCCTCTCCCACGCGTACGCCTCCCAGCGGGCCGCCGAGCTGACCGGCCTCCACATCGAGGACCTGCGCATCGTCACCTGCCACCTCGGTGCGGGCGCATCCCTGGCGGCGGTCAAGGGCGGGGTGTCGGTGGACACCACCATGGGCTTCACCCCCCAGGAGGGGCTGGTGATGGCGACCCGCTCGGGAAGCGTCGACCCCGGCCTCCTCCTCTGGCTGGAGGAGCACGTGGGCATGCCCCCGTCGGAGCTGGCGACCACCCTGGAGTACCGCTCGGGGCTGCTCGGCATCTGCGGCAGCTCGGACATGCGGGTGATCCTCCAGGCCGAGGCGGACGGCGACGCGGACTCGGCGCTCGCGATCGGGGTCTACCTCCACCGGCTGCGTGCGGGCATCGCCGCCATGGCGGCCGCCATGGGTGGGCTCGACACCCTGGTCTTCACCGGAGGGGTCGGCGAGCACGCCGCCCCGATCCGGGAGCGGTGTGCCGCGGAGCTGGGCTTCCTGGGCATCGCCCTCGACCGCGAGGCCAACGAGGGCGGCGCCGGGGATCGGGAGATCGGGGCCGACGGGGCCCAGGTCAGGACCCTGGTGATCGAGGCACGCGAGGACCTGGAGATCGCCCGCGGGGTGCGCCAGGTGCTGGCCCCCTCCCCCGTCCAGGCTGTGGAGCCCTCGCCGGAGAGGTGACAGCGCGAGATCAGGAGCGGGCGGCTCGCCGCCTCATCCTCTGGGACGTCGACGGCACCCTGGTGTCGTGCGGACCGGCTGGACGCGAGGCGCTGGAGAGCGGAGCGCGCCTGGCCGCAGGATTGACGGCCCTCCCCCACCTCCCCATGGGGGGCAAGACCGATCCGCAGATCGTCGGCGAGATGCTGCTGGGCGCCGGGGTGGAGCCCGCCGATCTCGACAGGCTAGTGCCGGTGGCGCTCGCCGAGGCGACGCGGGCGCTGACCGGCTGGAGGGAGCGGATGGGACGGGAGGGGCAGGTCCATCCGGGGATCCGGCGCCTCCTCGACGAGCTGGCCGGCAGGGACGGCGTCCGCCAGACGCTCCTCACCGGCAACGTGGCGGTGAACGCCGCCGTGAAGGTCGGCGCCTTCGGCCTCGAGGGCTACTTCGACCTTCCGGCCGGAGCCTACGGCGACGACAGCGCGGAGCGGGAGCTGCTGGTCCCGATCGCGCTCGACCGGGTGCGTGAGCTGTGCGGTGAGACGTACGAGCCCGAGCAGGTGTGGGTCATCGGCGACACCGCGCGCGACCTGGCCTGCGCCCGCGCGGCCGGGGTGCGCTGCCTCCTCGCGGGCACGGGCCGCGATGGCTTCGACGCCGTCCGCGGACTGGACGCCGACGCGGTGCTGGAGAATCTCGCGGACACCGCGGCGGTGCTGGGCATTCTGCTCGGGTAGGTCCGGGCGACGCGCGCGCCCGCGGCTGGAGGCGCACGGGGACGGCTACGATCGCGGGATGGCAGACCAGCACCCCCTCTCCGAGACGGAGTTCCGGGAGATCTACCACAGGGTCCCCCGTCTCACCGTCGAGGTCGCCGTGACCAGCGACCAGGGCCTGCTGCTCACCCGCCGGGCGATCGAGCCGTGCCGGGGGATGTGGCACATCCCGGGCGGCACCGTTCGCTTCGGGGAGCGGCTCACCGCAGCGGTCGACAGGGTCGCGCACCGGGAGCTGGGGATCGAGGTCCTGGAGAGCCGGATGCTCGGCTACATCGAGTACCCGAGCCACTGGGAGAAGGGGTTGGACAGCCCGGTGGGCATCGTGTTTCTGGTCACCCGGCACGCCGGCACCCTGGCGGTGAGCGCTGAGGCCGACGCCCACGGGTGGTTCCACGCGCTCCCGGCCGCGATGCACGCGGAGCAGGTGCGCTTCTTGGAGGAGAGTGGGCTGGCCGAGCCGCAGCCCGACGGCGCAAAATCGGCGGACATCGACAGCCGGAGGATGGACAGTGGCGACTGACGAGCTTGCAACCCTGCGCCGCCTGGCGCGCCAGCTTCGTGTCCCTCCGGAGACGAAGGTGAAGCTGCCCCATGGCTTCGACCCGGGGCACACCGCGGCCTGGGTGCACGAGGCGGACGCGGCGTCGTCCCTGGCGGCTGGGGTGCAACTGCTCAGCGAGTACCAGGCGCGCCTCGCGGCCCAGGACACCTACGGCCTGCTGGTAGTGCTGCAGGCACTCGATGCCGCCGGCAAGGACGGCGCGGTCAAGCACGTCATGAGCGGCGTCAACCCGCAGGGCGTGTGGGTGCGCAGCTTCAAGGTCCCCTCCCCTGACGAGCTCAACCACGACTTCCTCTGGCGCTACACCCGTGACCTCCCGCCGCGCGGGGTCATCGGCATCTACAACCGCTCCCACTACGAGGAGGTGTTGGTGGTCCGGGTGCATCCCGAGAACCTCGAGCGGCAGCACCTTCCGGCTGAGGCCCGGGGAAGCGACGTCTGGGAGCGGCGCTTCCGGGCGATCAACGAGTGGGAGGCCCACCTCACGGCCAACGGCATCCGCGTGGTCAAGATCTTCCTCAACCTCTCCCCCGGTGAGCAGCGCAAGCGCCTGCTGGCGCGGATCGACGACCCCACCAAGAACTGGAAGTTCTCGTCGGCCGACCTCGTCGAGCGCGGCCACTGGGACGAGTACCAGCACGCCTACTCGGAGGTTCTCTCGCACACCAGCACGGAGCACGCCCCCTGGCACGTGGTCTCCGCCGACCACAAGTGGTTTGCCCGGGTGGCGGTCTCAGCGGTGGTGGTCGACGCCCTGGCCGCTATCGACCCCCAGTTCCCCAAGCTCGACCCGGCGGCGATCGCCGACCTCAAGAAGGCGCACGCCCAGCTCCTGGCGGAGAAGGACTAGTGCACTGTCTCATGGGAACGTTGACGGTATAAGTGGTCGGGGGGGGCCTCTTCAGTGATCTTGGGCCGGCCAAGGAGCTTGCAGTGGTTATTGCTGCCGTCGAGGAAGTGTTGGTCGGCCTCGACCAGGACCGAGACCCGGGTACCTGACAAGGGCCCCAGAACAGGGCGTACGGGGTGCCCGACGCTTATGAGGCGGTCCCCGACTTCACCCGCCCGATGGGGTCCAGCGTCTGAGCCCGCTGGTGGGTTCCCACGCGAGACCGTACTCCTCGTCCCCGAAGACCCTGAAGCCTGCCGATTCGATGTCGATGGCGAAGCAGTGGTACCGCGGCTCCGATGGTTCCCAATCGATTCGCGCCTTCACCGTCGCGCGGTAGCGGGCACGCCGCACTGGATCCTGGATGTCCACAGCCCTGCCGTAAAGCTTGAAGTCCCCTTCGGTGCCGCTACGGTCGGACACGACACTGTGTACCACGCAGCGTGGATCTCGCAGCAGGTCGAGTGCCTTGGGGGAGTGCCACATCATTTGCAATATCAGGTCACCGTCGACGAACTCCGGCTCGACCGGGCTGATGCGCGGGTAGCCGTTGTGCCGGAGGGTACCCACGAGGCATAGTTCCCGCTGACGGAGTCGGTCCTCACCGAGCTTGGCGAGCTCCGGGCACTGTTGCGCGAAATCATCCCAGCGCACTCCGACATCCTACAGTGGGCCAGAGCCTTGCTGGTTCCTCTCTGTAACTCTCGTCGAGGCCATCCAGCGCTTCCTTGATCACTGGAACGACGACTGCAACCCCTTCGTCTGGGTCAAGACCACTGACGAGATCCTGGTCACGCTACACCGTCAACGTTCCCATGAGACATTGCACTAGCCGGTCGCCGGTGACGCGACCGCTCAGTCGCTGACCGGCGCGACGCCCTTCGCGACAACCGCGCCGGGTCCCACCGGAGCCCCCATGGCGGCCAGCCGGTCCGAGAAGCCGGTGGCGTCCATCAGCACGCGCATCTCGCCGGCGGCGTGCTCCGACGGATACATGCTGCCGAGCCCGAGCTGAGCGCGAATCTCCTCGCGGTGATCGATGAACTCCCGCCATCTCGGACCGAAAGCCTCGGCGAGATGCGGGAGAAACTCGGGCGGGGTACCCCCCATCCCCTTCTCGTAGAACTGCACCGCCCAGTCGGCGAACATCTCGACGTGTCGCACCCCACGGCCCGCCTCCACCTGCATGCCCCGGATCACCTGGTTGATGACCGCGACCGAGTTGCCCCTCGGGCAGCGGCTCTGGCAGGTGTAGCAGTAGAAGCAGAGCCAGACGGAGTCGTCCTCGAGCAGGGTCGGATCACCGTCGCGGGCACGCCGCGAGATCTCCCGCGGCGAGTAGTCGGCAAAGCGCGCCGCCGGGCATCCCGAGGTGCAGATGCCACACTGGAGGCAGGAGAGAAAGCCCCCGGTGTGATCGTGCATGCGCGGGTCGGAGAGGATGCGCTGGACCAGGTCGGGGACCGGCGGCTCTTCGATGAAGACGCTGCGGGCGATGGTCGCGTAGGGGTTCAGGGGACCGTTTTCGCTGACCGGATTCACGTGACCGTTCTCGCTCACCGGGTTCGCCGTCCCTCCACCACTCGAGCTCATGCTCTCTCCTCAGCCTCCCTGGAGGCGCCCACCGCAGCGGCCGGCGTCGCCCGGAAAAACTCCGGCCAGAAGTGGACGTCGACATCGGCGCGCTCGTGCCGCGCGGCCAGGCGCACGTTGTCGCGGCAGAGCAGGCAGGGGGTCACGATCGGAGCGTGCCGCTCCGCGGCGAAGCGGACCAGCTCGGTCACCCCCCGCGTCGGACCGCGGTAGGCGCCCCCCAGGGCACCGCAACAGGTCGCATGCAGCGACGAATGCGCCAGCAGCGGCTCGGTGCCGGCCAGCTCCGCCGCCTCGGCCATGACCGCAAGGGTGGCGTCGCGGTCGGAGAGGCACCCCACGTAGGGCACGAACCGGGCGCTCCGGGCCTCGAGCTGGTACTCACCGCGGCGGGCCCGCTCCACCAGCACGCCCCACACCGGGGCGGTCGGCGTGCCGGCCGCGGCGAGCGTCCGCTCGCAGGCCGGGCAGGCGGTGAGCATGGTCCCGGTGAAGGGCGGCGGCGCCACCGCCGGGTCGCGCGCCGGGTGCCCGCAGCAGCGGGCCTCGTCGGGCTCGGCGAGTCGCATCCCGGATCCGATCGCGAGGGTGCGGGTGGCCGCGTACGCCTCCCGGTCCATCCGCAGCGCGCAGCCCGGGTAGAAGACCTTGAGATCGTCGGCGGACGCGACCGGGCGCGACGGCCGTCTCACCTGCGCGCGGAGAGCGCGCGCACCGAGTGACATCGTGGTGAGCCGGCCCCGGGGCAGGAAGCCGCGCACGGCCATGCGCAGCCCGAGGGTCAGGCTGTTGAGCGTCGGGCGGCGCTTGAGCTGATGCGCGGCCAGGTCGGCGCCGGTGCGCTCCGGACAGCGCGCTCCATCACCCGCCCGCTGCATCGCGCGCACCTCGGCGAGCACGCCCGCGACGTCCACCCCCATGGGGCACGCCTCCGTGCATGCCCCGCACTCGCTGCAGCGCCAGACGTCCTCGCAGGCGAGGAGGCGCTCGGTGTCCTGCGCGATGGCGAGCCGGACCACGGCTCGCGGCCCATCCGCCAGGTCCAGGCCCTGGGGGCAGGCACTCCGGCAGCGACCGCACTGGTAGCACGACCGGCAGCGCTCCGCCAGCGCCTCCACGGCCGCCCGGCTCTGCTCTGCCACCGGAGCCATCACCGCTCCCCCGCCGGCGAGACCAGCTCTCGCGCGCCATCGGCGGTGGCGAGTTGGGCGGCGGCAGCAGCCTGCGCCTCATCGACCCGGTCGCAGAAGCTCCGCAGCCGGTGACCGATCCCGTTGTGGTCCACCGCGCAGAGATGCCACTGCTCGATGGGCATGGTGCGCCCCATCTGGGTCACCAGATCCCCGGCGAGGGCCGCCTGCTCCGCCGCGCTGGCGTCGCCCCGCTGGTAGTGACAGCGCCCCTCCACACAGCCGGCGAGGAATACGCCGGCCGCACCGAGGCGGGCCGCCTCGACGAGATGGAGGGCACTGATCCGGCCGAGGCAGGGCAGCTCGATCAGGCGCACCCGCTCCGGGTACCGATCGCGGCGCTGGCCGCTCAGATTGAAGGTGGCAGCCGCACACTCGGCGCAGGTGAAGCCGACCACGGGGCTCTCCACTCCACCGACGACCATCCGCAGCCGGGAGAGGAGGGTCTCATCGTCCAGGGAGTGGGTGATCGCGAGCTCCGGACAGCTGGCGGCGCAGATGCCGCAGCCGCGACAGACATCTGCATCCACCACGGCGACCTGGGCGTCCGGGCGCACGTTGGCCGGGCGCAGCGTCGCAGCCTCCCGGTCGACGAGCCCGAGGGCGCCGAAGGGACACGCATCCACGCAGGCGCCACAGCCGACGCAGCGGGCGGCGTCGACGGTCGCCGGGCACACATCCTGGCGGCCACCCGACGTCAGGTAGTCGTGCACCCGGGCGGCGGCGGCGGCGGCATCGGTGATGCACTCGGCGATGGTCTTGGGGCCGGACGCGGAGCCGCAGACGAACACGCCGTCGGCGCGCGTCTCGGTGGTCCGGTTCTTGGCGTCGAGCTGGGCTATGAACCCGTCGCCGTCGAGCGGCGCGCCGACCAGGCGGGCGACCTCCGCCGACTCCTCGGCGGGCACGAGCCCGGTCGAGAGCACGACCAGGTCGGGGCGCAGGCGGCGCAGCTCCGAGGCTCCGATGTCCTCCAGCTCGATCACCGGCCGGCCATCGCCGTCCATCTGCACCGCCGCGGGTGAGCCCCGGACAAACTCGACCCCGGCGCGCCGTGCGGCCAGATACCAGGTTTCGTCACGGGCCCCGGGGGTGCGCAGCTCCTGGAAGCAGATGGTCACCCGCATCTCAGGGAAGAGCTCGCGCAGACGGATGGCGTGCTTGATCGCGATCATGCAGCAGAGACGGGAGCAGTACGGGAGGCGGCGCTGGTCCCGCGACCCGGCGCATTGGATCATCACGAGGTGGCGCGCCGGTGCCCGCCCCTGCCACGACTGCTCCTGCCAGCTGTCCAGCTTCTCGGCGAGCTCGACCTGGGTCATGACGTGTGACCGGCCGTAGCCGAGGTGGGTCACCAGATGCCCGGGTGCCGGCTCGCAGCCGGTGGCGATGACCACCGCCCCCACGTGGAGCTCCTCCAGCTCGGCCGCCGGGGTCAGGTCGATGGCGTCGACGGGGCACACCTGGGCGCAGGCGCCACAGAAGGTGCAGGTGTCGAGGTCGATGGAGCGCAGCACCCTCCCGTCGTACACCTCGCCGGCGATGGCCGTGGGCCGGCCGCCCAGGCCCGGGACGGGGCAGGCCTCCTCGCAGAGCCCGCAGTCGATGCACTCTCCGCCCACCATCTCGGGAAGGCTGCGCACCTGGACCGTGAAGTCCCCGGCCCTGCCGGACACCGACTGGACCGTGGTCCGCCGCCGGATGCGGAGGTTCGGATGGTCGATCGCGACGTTGCGGTAGAGGCACTTCCGGACCCCTGACTGGGCCGCGGTCGCCGGCAGGCAGGGACCGCAATCGCCGGTGGGGAAGACGGCGCCGATGGCGGTGGCACGGCCTCCGATGAAGGGCCGGCGCTCCAGGAGGTCGACAGGATGCCCCATCCGGGCCAGCTCGACCGCCGCCTGCGCGCCCGCGACTCCCCCGCCGACGACCGCGACCCGGTTGGCGCTCGGCCGGGGCGCGACCCTCCGCTCCTGGCGCGCCGGGAAGTGAATCGCCGCCCGGGCGATCCGGAGCGCCTTGTCGGTGACGGCCTCGCGGGCGTCGCCATGCACCCACGAGCACCCCTCGCGAATGTCGGCCGACTCGAGTCGGAGGCCACGGTCTGTCAACCCCTGCAGGCGCCGCGCCGCGAAGTCGGAGGAGCAGCCGACGAGGAGGAGACGGCCGGCCGCGTCACCGAGCTCCAGCAGCTCGACGAGGCGTCCCCTCGCCTCCCGGCCGCACCACATGGCACGCCGCTCGACCGTCACCGCTGGGGCGGAGAGTCCCCGCTCGAGGACGTCGAAGTCGAGATTGCGCGCCATGGTGCCGGCGCACTCGCAGAGGAGCGCACGAGTGCCGGCGCCCGTCGTGACGGCGTCGCCGGTCCCACCTCCCGCCCCCGCTACGCCAGCCTCGACTGCTGTGGTCACCTACCCGCCCCCGCCGGGGCCAGGCCCCGAGGCGCCACCTCCACGTCTCCCACGGGCACGGGCAACGCCTCGACAGCCCCTGTGGGACAGGCACGGACGCAGGCCCCACAGCCCGCGCAGAGGTCGGCGCTGAAGAGGATGCCGCGGAAGGTGCGGATGCGATCGGGGACGCGGAACGGGCCGCTCGGCTCATGGCGCGCGATCCGGCGGAGCGCCGCCGCCAGAGCGCCACGACCCGTCCCGGCGGGCGCGGAGAAGAGCTGGGCCGGGTCAAACCAGTCGTCCTGCCGCATCGCCCCGGTGGGACATGCGCTCACGCAGCGCCCGCAGCCGACGCACAGCTCATCGTGACGGACGACCTCGCAGCCCAGCACTCCGGCGCTGACCCCGGATGTCGCTCCCCGGAGCTCGCCGGCGACCTGCCTGCCGCGTGCGCTCAGAGGCATGCCGTCATGACCTCGGAAGGCGGGGCAGGCGCGAGATGGTCGCGTCCATCCCGCGAGCGGTGGCGACGAAGCGGGGCGTGTCCGCAGCGCTCATGGTGAACATGGCGGCGCGCTCGGGCTCGACCCCGACCGACTCGAGCAGCCTCCGCACGAAGGCAACCCTGTCGAGGGCGTGGAAGTTGCCCTCGCGATAGTGGCACTGCCCCTCCAGACAGCCACCGACGTAGACACCATCGGCACCCTCGGCGAGGGCAGCCAGCAGGTGCAGCGGCGAGACGCGCCCGGTGCAGGGGACCATGATGGTGCGGATCGTGGGCGGCAGCGAAGTGCGCGCATTGCCCGCGGCGTCGGCGGCGCTGTAGGCGCACTCGCGGCAGAGGAAGGCGACGATGCTGCGCTCGCCGTCCGCCGAATCCGCGATCACCTCGGAAACGGGGACTCCGGATGCGCTGATCTCGGGCACGCGGTGCTGAGGGAAGCGGGCCTCCGGGGTGGCGACCGCCGGCACGTTCACACCGTCGCCTCGGCGAGGAGCTCGGCGTCGGAGAAGCCTCCCACCGTCATCGCGCCCGACGGGCACTCGGCGGCGCAGATGCCGCAGCCCCGGCAGCTCGCCTGGTCGACCAGCGCGTGCGCCCTCTCTCCGTCGACGAGACGCACGGCACCCTGGGGACAGACGCTCACGCAGACGCCGCAGCCGATGCACAGACCGGGCTCGGAGAAGGCGACTTCGACGGGGGTGGCCGCCATCCCGCCCTGGAGCATCGAGGTCACCCGGGCAGCCGCCGCCTTGGCCTGCGCGATGGTCTCCGGGATGCCCTTGGGCCCCTGGGCAGTGCCGGCGATGAAGATCCCGGCGCGCTGCGAGTCCACGGGCCGGAGCTTGGGGTGGTACTCCTTGAGGAAGCCCGCCGCACCCTGCTGCAGACCGACCACCCGGGCGATCTGGGTGGTGCCCGCCGACGCCTCGAGGCCGGCGGAGAGGACGACGAGATCAAAGAGCTCCTCGTGCTTGCCGCCGGTGACGGTGTCCTCCCAGCGCACCCGGAGGCTCTTGTCCTGCTCCTCGGCCAGCTCGCCGACCCGGCTGCGCACGTACCGCACACCGCGCTCGGCGACCAGCTTCAGGTACTCCTCATGCCCCTTCCCGGGCATCCGCAGATCGGTGTAGGCAATGGTCACCTGGGTGCCGGGATACGACTCCCGGATGAGCGAGGCGTGGAGGGTGGCGAAGAGGCAGCAGATCGCCGAGCAGTGCTCGTTGCCCCGCGATGTGGAGTCGCGCGAGCCGACGCATTGGAGCATGAAGACGCGCTTCGGCACCTGTCCGTCCGAGGGACGGCGAAGCTCGCCGCCGGTCGGTCCCGACGCCGAGAGCAGGCGGGCGAGCTGGCTCTGGGTGAGCACGTTGGCGTAGCGGCCGTAGCCGAGCGGCGGCTTGCGCCGCGCGTCGAACTCCTGATGGCCGGTGGCGACGACCAGGGCCCCGACCGTCAGCTCCTCCTCCCACGGCTTCTGGGTGAGGTCGATGGCACCGGCCGGGCAGGCCTGCTCGCAGGAGCGGCACTCCGAGCAGCCGCCGCAGGAGAGGCAGCGCCTCGCCTCGGCCAGCGCCTCCTCCTCGGTGAAGCCCAGACGCACCTCCTGCCAGCTCGTCCTGCGCTCCTCGGGCGCGAGCACCCGCATCTCCTGGCGCGGCCGGCTCCTGCGCCGGCTGAGCTCCAGGTCCGGGACCTCCGCACGGTCCCGCTCCACCGGCCAGACGTCGAGCAGCTCCTCGCCCCGCAGGTGGTTGTGGATGCCCCGAGCGGCGCGGGCACCGGCCGCGATCGCCTGGATGGCGATCAGCCCGCCGCCGGCGGCCGCGTCCCCGGCGGCGAAGACCCCGCGGCGAGCGGTCATCATCGTCTCCCGGTCGACCACGATCTGGCCGCCCGCGACGGCCACACCGGCGGCACCGGCGAGGGCGTCCTCGCCCAGCGCCTGCCCCACGCAGAAGACGACGGTGTCCGCCTCCATCTCCACCGGCTCCCCTTCCGAGGGCTGCGGCGGTCGCCAGCCCCGTGCGTCGGGCTCCGCCAGCGTGCAGGGTTGGAAGCGGACCGAGCTGAGCGCCCCGTCTCCGAGAAGCGCGACCGGCATCAGCGATGGTGCCAGCTCGACCCCCTCGGCGATCGCCTCGGCCAGCTCACCCGGCTGTGCGGGGAGGGTCGCGCGGTCCTCGATGCAGGCCATGGTCACCCGTGTGGCGCCCAGCCGCAGCGCGGTGCGCGCCGCATCGACGGCGACGTCGCCACCTCCGACCACGACCACGCGCCGTCCCACGGCGACGGGGTCGCCCAGCGCCCGCGACCTCAGCAGGTCCAGGCCCCCGATCACCCCGGGCAGATCCCGACCCTCGAGTGGAAGCAGCCGGGCTCGGGGCAGACCCAGCGCGAGCAGGACCGCCCCGTACCCCGAGGCGAGCAGGGAGTCCACCGTGTAGTCCCGACCACACCGCTCGCCGACGCGCAGCTCGACGCCGTGGGC
>PLAX01000045.1 GCA_003135255.1 Candidatus Dormiibacterota bacterium
CCCGGGTTTCGCCCGGGAAGCATGGGTTGCTCGCATTGATGCGCCCGCTGTTCGACGACGTGTGCCAGTCGTTGATGGTGGTGTCGTACTGGATCCCGGGGTCGCCACACTGCCAGGCCGACTCGGCCATGAGGCGGAGCAGCGCGCGCGCCTTGACCGTCTTGAGAATGCGACTCGGGTCGGTGACCGCACGGAGCTGCCAGTCCCGATCCTCGTCGACCGCCCGCATGAACTCGTCGGTGACCCGCACCGAGTTGTTGGAGTTCTGGAAGAAGACCGAGCCGTAGGCCTCACCGGTGAACGCGCCGTCGTAGCCGGCGTCGATCAGCGCCCACGCCTTGCGCTCCTCGGTCACCTTGCAGGTGATGAAGCTCTCGACGTCCGGATGGTCGGCGTTGAGGATGACCATCTTGGCCGCGCGGCGGGTGGTGCCGCCGGACTTGATCACCCCGGCGAAGGCATCGAAGCCCTTCATGAAGGAGACCGGGCCGCTCGCGGTGCCGCCGCCGGCCAGCTGCTCCTGGGAGGAGCGGATGGCGGAGAGGTTGGACCCGGTGCCGCTGCCCCCCTTGAAGAGCATGCCCTCGCTCTTGGCCAGGTTGAGGATGGACTCCATGGAGTCGTCGACACTTTGGATGAAGCACGCCGAGGCCTGCTGGGTCCTGCCGGGAACCCCGAGGTTGAACCACACCGGGCTGTTGAAGCTCATCTTCTGGTGGAGGATGAGGTGGCACAGCTCGTCGGAGAAGGCCTCGGCGTCGGCATCGGTCGCGAAGTAGCCGCCCTCGCGCCCCCAGCCGGTGATGGTGTCGACCACCCGGGAGATCAGCTGGCGGACGCTCACCTCCCGCCGCGGCGTCCCCAGGGGGCCGCGGAAGTACTTGGAGACCACCACGTTGGTCGCCATCTGGGACCAGAAGGCGGGCACCTCGCAGTCCTTCTGCTCGAAGACCAGCTCGCCCTTCTCGTTGGCGATGGCGGCGGTGCGCTGCTCCCAGCACACCTCGTCGTAGGGGTGGATCCCGGCCTTGGTGAAGCGGCGGTCGATCCGCAGGCCGCTGGTGCTCACCTCCAGCTTTCCGTTGCCGTTGCGGCGGGAGCCGCGCCGGTTCTCACCGCCCATCGCGGCCGGAGCAGCGGACGGGTCCGACGGCGGTGGGGAAGCGGAAGTGCTCACTGCGTGGTCCTCTTAGCTGAGTTGTCTGGCGCGGCGATGGAACCCACGTCCACGAAGGACGGCTCCAGGCGGGCGGACCCGGCCACACCGAGTACTCTGTCCCCCACAGTATCCCACATGTTGGGGTCCGCCCGGGCTGGAGCCCCCACATCTTGGTACCGCCCGTCCGCGGTGTCAAGGGGGTTTTGGGCCGCGGGCCCCTATCTTGCGCCGTCGCCAAGGGTCCGGTGTTCACCCACAGATCATGGCGCGATAGACCTCCGGGAGGTCGACCTGGATCATCCCCCTCCGGTCGCCGGACACCAGCAGGAACTCGCCGCGGGGGGCCCGCTCAAGCCGGCGCCGCTGGTCCTCGGTGAGGCCAAAGGCACGGTCCATGGCCGCGACCTCGACGGCGCGGTGGCCTCCGCAAAGCACCACCGAGCAGTTGCTGGCGACCACCGTCCCCTCCTCGCTGCCCAGCAGGTCCTGGACGTTCTGGGTCGCCACCACCAGGGAGCTGCCGTGCTTCCGGGAGCGCCGGGCGAGCTGGGAGAGGAGCAGGCGCAGGGCGGGGTGCGAGGTGAGCATCCCCACCTCGTCGAGGATGATGTGGCGAGGTCGGGGCGACCGCCGGACCAGCTCCCAGAGCAGCCGCCCCAGCAGGAGCGTGGTGACCGGTACCAGCTCCTCGCGGACCTCGCGATGCCCCACGCCGACGAGCGGGCGGGTCCAGGCCGCCGCGGTGGGGCGATCGAGGAAGCCGGCCAGCCCGCCATCCAGGAAGCGCCGCAGCACGCGGGCCACCCGGGGGGCAGTTCGACCCAGTTCGTCGAGGCACTGCCGTAGCCGGGCGCGCTCGCCGGCCGCGCGGGCGCCCGCCTGCGCCGTCCGCGCGGCCGCCTCGACCGCAGCCCGTTCGAGCTCGCTCATCCCCTCGCAGAGCACCGAGCAGACGTCGACCACCACTGCCGCGGCATCGGCATCCTCCCCCAGGTCAAAGGGGTTGATGGCCGCCTCGGTGACGAGGTCGAGCCACTCCCCACCGAGGCGCTCGACCAGCCCCCGGTACTCGCCCTCGGGGTCGACCACGATGGCCTCCACCCCGTGGCGGCGGGCCTCGATCACCAAACCGCCGATCAGGAAGCTCTTGCCCTGTCCGGAGGCGGCGAAGATCCCGATGTTGGCGTTGGCGTGGTGGGCCTCGTCGAACGGGGCGACGCTCACCGGCAGACCGCTTTCGGTCATCCGCCCGATTCGGTACCCGTCTGCGTCGTCGATGCAGGCCTGCAGCCAGGGGATGCAGCTCGCCGCGGCGCGGGAGTCGACCAGCTTGCCGGGGCCGGGTGGAGGACCGAGGCCCGACGCCGCCAGGGCACTGCCGAGGTGCTCGAAGTGGCCGGGGCGGTACCCGCCGAGAGTGGCGCTGAAGGAGCCGCGGAGCTGCCTCCACCCCAGCTCCAGGGCGTCGGGGTCGTCTCCGAAGGCGACCGCGGTCAGCCAGAGGCGGAGCGGTCGCCCGGCGTTGCGCGCGAGCCGATCCCGGAGGCGACGAGCGGCCTCGAGACCGGTCGCGACGCCTGCGTCGGGTACCAGGCCGCGCTCGGCCTCGAGGAGCTGGTGCGCTCCCAGATGTCGCATCCGGCGGCTGAGCAGCCCGGTCGCGAGGCGGCCGGAGGTGGGGGTGAGGTGGAGGGCGATGTCGCATTCGACCGGGCAGTGGATGAGCGTCGCCATCCAGCCGGCCTCGACCGAGCCGCCGGGAAGCCGGTCGAGGACCGCCGCTCGGGCCACGCGCTCTCCGATCCAGGCCTGCTGGGGCTGGTCGACCCAGGCGAGGCGGGTCAGGTCGAGACCTCCGTCGCTGAGGTGCCTGCGCAGATCGGCGCCCCCGAGCCGCCGGGCGGGGATGCCGGCCGCGGCCAGGCTGGTGCTCACGGAGCCCAGCTCGCGTTCCAGGCCAGCGGGATCGCGGTGGCGGATCGACGCCGCCACCTGGCGGTGAAGCGTCGGGGTTGCGGCCAGCCGCTCCCGCCAGTGGAGGTCGAGCGCGCCGGTCAGAGCACCGGCCCCCGCTCCGGACCCCCCCGTGGCCAGGCGATGGCGGCGCGCGTGCACGGTCAGAACCAGCTCGGCGGAGAGACTGCGCAGCAGCCCCTCCAGGGCATCGACGGCCGCCTCCCGGCGCCACGGTTCGAAGGCGAGGAGGTCCACCTCCTCGCAGAGGAGGACGCCGAGCAGCAGACCGTCCGGGGTGACCACCCGATCGCCCTCGATGCGGACGCGCAGCCCCGGAGCGAGGCCTCCAGGCCGTGGCAAGGGCGGCACTAACCCGCCCGACGCCGCAGCAACCTGCGAGCGGTGGGCGTGGGGGTGACGCGCCCGGAGGCCGCGAAGCGTGGGTCGACGATGGCCGCCAGTGCCCGAAGTGCCGCCGCCGTCGGTCCCGAACCCTCCAGGCCCAGCAGGCGATGATCCATCTCGGCGCGTCCGAGCTCGGGGTCGTCGGGGACCTCCGCGACCACGGTGCCACCCAGGTCGAGCAACGCCTCGGCGAGAGCAGGGATGCCGCTGCCCCGGTTGACCACGTAGCGGAGTCGGTGGCGAAGGCCGAGCCGCCGCAGCGCCTCCGTGCTCCGGTACGCGTCGTGCACCCCGCCCGCGGTCGGGGTGAGGACGACGAAGATGTCGTGGGCGCTCTGCAGCGCCCACCGGGTGAGGGCGCTGAGGTCGCCGGCGACGTCCAGAACGATGGTGTCGCAGCCCCGCCGCTCCAGGTCATCGACGGCGGCGGCCAGCCGGTGGACCATGTCGGTCCGATCGCAACAGCCGGCCGGGAGCAGGCGGGCGGGCCCCGGGAGCACCAGCAGGCCGCTTCGATGGATGGACAGCAGCCTCACGACCTCCGCCGCCACGGGTCCGCCCTCCGCCAGGCCCCACTCGGTTGGAGCGGGCACACCGAGACGGAGGCCCGCGCGGGGGCTCGCGAGGTCGAGGTCGACCAGGGCGACNNCCGGGGAGCCGGCGGCGGACCCGTCCCGACCCACCCGGGATCGTCGGCCCTCGGGGACCCGCTACCGCCCGTCACCTCGGGCCCGGCACCCCGGACCGGCACCTCGAGCAGCGCCGTGTCGGCAACGCCCAGGATCGGGAGGGGACGATTCCCGGCGGGGACCGCCTCGGATTCGCGCTCCCCCAACGGGGTGAGCGGCTCCGGGAGGAGCACGAGGGGCATGCGATGGGACGTCTCCGCCTCGTTTCCGCTGTCCCACCGCAGCCGGGCAGGGGAGGGCCGGAGTCGGTCCTCCCGGTCGAGGATCGGCGGCACTTGCCGGCGGGTGGAGGCGGGTGCCCCCTCCGGGCCCGGCGGGTCGGGTGCCTGGGCCACGACTAGGAGGCCGCGTCGCGGTCGGCCCCAGAACCGCAGCGCCGGCGCCGCCCAGGAGATCAGGGTCCGGCCCTCGCGCCGGGCCAGCGCGAGCGTCAGTCCCGCCCCCACCGCGAGCACCGCCAGCGGGACGGCGACCAGCCGGTTGAGGGGGGAGTGGAGAGCGAGGTAGGCGAGGACGGCGCCCGCCGCCACGGTTCCGAGCTGAATCGGCGTGAGCCCCCACGCCAGTGGCTCCGGGGTATCGAAACCGTCGGCGAAATCGATCTCGGCCACGACCCGTCCTCCTCGCACCTCCTCCCCGCAGCCCCCCAGCCCTCCCGGAGCGACGATCCAGAAGCTACGTGGGGTGGACGGACAACGGCCGGACATCGGGGCCGAGCTCAGCCGGGGGCCCCATCTCCGGCGTGACCCCGTCCACGATCTCGGAGGGAGGCGGAGCTCCCTGGCGGTAGCAGGTGGCGATGGCGAGGGCCGCGGCGCCGATCAACACCCAGGGTGTCAGGACCCCCCACGGTTTGGCGGCATTGCTGGCGATGTCCACGAAGGCCGCCACGCTGATGGCGATCCATGCCGCCACGACCCCGGCACCCAGGCGGCGGGCACCTCCGGGCCGCGCCGCCAGCGCCGTCAAGGACCACGCCAGGGCGGGGACGAGCAGGGCGAGGTCNNGAGCCGAGGGCCGCGGCGAGGGCCATGGCGACCAGCGACCCCACCGCCGCCAGGATGTGGGACGCGGTGCCGTTGCCGGCGATGGAACCGGAGATCCCGACCAGGCTGACCATGTTGGCGAGCTGCCAGCGCGTCGTGGAGTGGATCGCGGCGCCGACGAAGCCGGCGATCCCGGCCGGGCTCGCCACCAGGAGAGAGAGCAGCAGCGAGGCGACCACCCCGCCGGCCGCGCCGAGGAGCAGGCGCCGGTCGCGCATCCCGATCACGAAGGCGGCGAGCCCGAGCGCGAGGTGCGGCTTGGCGATCAGNNGCGATGGCGAGCCCAAGGGCGGAGAGCCCGTCCCACTGACCGAGGAGGAGGGTGGCCAAAGTGCCCAGGCAGGCGAGCGCGCCCAGCCCGACCGCGACCAGGGTGAGCGGCGGCAGGGTGNNGAGCGACCAGATCCGGTACGCGGCCTGGAGGCTGAGCAGGCTGACCGGGAGCGCGACCGCGGCTGCGAGCGGCGCGTTGACGAAGGGGAGGTTGCCCTCCCGATCGGGTGCGATCAGAGAGGCGTGGAGAGGAGCCTGCAGCGCCTCGTTGTACATCGACGTCCCATGGCCCTCTCGCAGCAGGGTCGCCCCGACATACGTGGAGGTGAAGTCGCTGCGGCCGATCTGGAAGGTCCCGACCCCGAGCCAGAGGACGAGGTAGGCGAGCACGAGTGCGAGGCTGGCAGCGGCGGCCACGCGCGGCCCTGATCGCCTGATCATCACGGTGCGCCAACGATACGGTGCTCGGAACCCCTCTCCGGGCGTTTCCTGAACCCTGACCTGCCGGTGATGGCGATCACGCCCGCGGCACACGCTGGAGAACGGGCCCCGCGCTCTCGGGCTCACGATGGCGAGCCGCTCCTATGGCGTCCTGCTGGGTTGCGCCGCGTGCCAAGCCGGGGCCTCGGTCGCCGGTTGTGCCGGCTGCTGGCGGCGCAGCTCCCGGCGCAATCGCCACAGCTCGCCGAAGGCGCGCACGACCACTGCCGGGCGCGCTCCGGTGGGCCGCCCCGTCAGCCGCCGGTAGTGGGGCACGGGGATGTCGACGATCTCGAAGCCCTTGATTCGGGCTCGAACCAGGAGCTCGGTGCTGACCAGTGCGCCGTCGAATCCGAGCCCCTGGCCGATGGCCCGCGGGAAGAGCTTGAAACCGCAGTTCGTGTCGCGCGCCGTCGGCCCGTACGCAGCCTCCACGAGCCGGAAGAAGGTCCAGTGGTTCAGACGTCGGATCAGCGGATCGCGGCGCTCCACGCGACAACCGCAGACCACCGTCTTCGGGCTCCAATGGTCCAGCAGCAGCCGGAGGTCGGAGGGGTCGAACTGCCCGTCGCTGTCCATCACGAAGATGGCTGCCGAGGCGGCGGCCTCGAAGCCGGTGCGGAGGGCCGCGCCGTAGCCGCGATTCTTCCGATGCGAGACCACCTTCACGCCGGGCAGCTCCGACGCGATCTCCTCCGACCGGGCCCGAGTCTGGTCGGTGCTGCCGTCGTCGACGACGATCACCTCGAACCCGGGAAGCTCGAGCGCGGCGAGCGCCGCATGGGTGCGCCGGAGAGTCTCGGCGACCACGGCCTCCTCGTTGTATGCGGGGAGCACCGCGCTCACGCTGGGGGGGCGGTGGCGTCGGGCATGCGCGGGTGGCATCGGGTTGCAGCGTACCTGGCAACGCCGACGTGGCGGTGACGATCGGGCAACACGGGGCCCTCGAATCCGCGGTCTGGGGCCGTACAGCACCACGATGCGGTCCCGGCGGCGCCTCCCGGCGGTCTCCAATTTGCCGGTCCGCGCCCGCGGAGGAGGTAGCGGCAGACCTCCGTAGGCGCTGTGACGGAGCGGCTACCGGGCTGGTACAGGCATGTGGCGTGCGGTGCCGGAGCCAGCGCGTACGTTTGGCACCTTCACCACTCGCCACGTGCTGCCGCCTGTCCTCCCAGGAGCACCAATTGTCCGTCTCGCATCGTGGGGTCTCGGTCAGCGGCCGAGCGGATGCCAGCCTCACCTCCTCCGCTCAACCGAGCACGGAGACGGTGAGAGCCACGTTCGGGCTCGACCTCCGTCAGGTGGTCCGTTTGCTGACCGGTGCACTCTGGATGTACTGGGCGCAGGCATGGATCAACGTATCCGGCGTGGTGCCCCTCGGCGCGGCACTGGCGGCCATTTCGGCGGCCGGCAGCCTCTGCATCATGGGCGCCGCGATCATGGTGCGAGGACGCGAGGCCGAGGCGCGCGTCGATCGCTTCATCTTGGTCGCCTGCCTGGGCCAGGTCGCCCTTCAGATCGTGGTTCAGAGCTCGGGGCACGGGTACGGGAGCGACGAGCTGGCGTTCAACCAGACAGCCGCGTCGCTCCTGCTGCACGGCACCAACCCGTACGGCGCCAGCTTCGCGTACAGCCTCCGGCAGTTCGGGGTCGGCTGGGGGACGCTCACGCTCTCTGGCCAGATGGTGAGCTCCATGTCCTACCCCGCTCTCTCGGTACTGTTCTACGTACCGGCCAGTCTCTTGCTCGGTGCGGGGACCGACGGCGGGCTGGTCACGGATGCGCTCTTCTGGGTGATTGGCGGCGTGCTCCTCTGGCGGATGGCGGGTCCCGCCCTGCGCCCCTACGTGCCCTTGCTGCTGATGCTGCCGATCCCTCTCATCTTTGTTGCCGGAGGTGCCACCGACCCACTCTACCTGCCGTTCGTGCTGATCGCGGTGTGGCGCTGGGATCGCTTCGGGGACCCGGACGAGAGCTCTCCAGCTCGATGGATCGGGCCGATCGCCCTCGGCATCGCCTGCTGCGTCAAGCAGACACCGTGGTTGCTGGTCCCCTTCCTGGTCACCGGCGTGGCCATCGAGTCTCAGCTGCGCGGCCGCTCCTGGTTTGCCGCCGGCACCCGCTACGCGCTCCTCTGCGGAGCCGCCTTTCTGGTCCCCAATCTGGCGTTCATCGCCTGGAACCCGGGCGCATGGCTCACGGCTGTTCTCTTGCCGCTCCGCTCCGCACTGGTGCCCTTGGGGATCGGACCGGCTGAGCTGGTCAGTGCCTACGGTCTCGGTGGGGGCGACATGGGGCTCTTCGGGTTCGCCGGGGCTCTCCTGACGCTCGCGACCCTGGTCATCTTCGTTCGAAAGTACGAGCGCCTGAAGTTGCTCTTCCCGCTCCTGCCGCTCTGCGGAGTGCTCTTCGAGTCCCGAAGCCTGGAATCCTACTTCATCTTCCTGATCCCCATCCTGCTCGTCACCGCCACCTCGGTCACGGCGACACCTTGGAAGGCATGGGGTCGGCGGACCGCCCTCGGTCTGACGGCGGGCGGCGGCGCGCTGGCGGCTGTTTCCGTGGTCCTTCTCCTCGGTGCCCTGATCGATCGGCCTCCACTGACCATGACGGTGCAGCACGGACACGTGAGCAGCTCTCTGTTGGTCACCGATATGACGGTGGCCAACACCGGCACCGAGCCCGTCGACGTGCACTTCCTGCTGGCTCTGGATGGCACGGCAGAGCAGCTGATGAGGGTCACGGCAGGACCGGCCGTGCTGAGCGCGGGAGCACACGCTTCCTACACGGTGGAGGCGACCGGGCAGACGCCGCTGCCGAGCGCGGGCTATCCCTTCCAGATCGAGCTGACGAGCACTGATCCCGACATCCTCCTGGCGACACCGCAGCTGACGGTGGGTGTCGGTGGGGGCATCGCGGGATGAGCGCCGGGAGCCCGGAGGCTCCCTCCGCGTCCCCGATCACCGGGCGACGGTCGGTCCGCCTTCATCGGCCACGACGCAGGAGCGCCAGATTCTCAGCCGCGCTGGCGGCCGTGGCGAGGAGCCCCGCGGTGTGGCTGACCGCCGCGGCCGGGGCCGGCTACGCGGCCGTGCTGGCGGCCAGGCTCGCCAGCTTCCGCGCTCTGACCGGTGTCAACAGCGACACGGTCAGCCCGCTCATGGTCTCGCGGATGCTTTTCTCAACCGGGAGAGGCACGTTCTATCTCAGCAATCACCAACTCTACAACGTGTACCTCGTGGACTTCATTGTCGACCACCTGCCTGGCTCGACGCAGATCTACTGGGTACTTCCCTACGCGGTCTGGATTGTTTCCCTGGGACTGCTCGCCTACGCCGTGAGCCGGATCGGCAGCCGGCCCCAGGCACTGACCACATTTGTGCTCGGCCTGCTGGCCCCGTCGGCCCTTCTCTACACGGAGAGCGACACCTCGGGGCGGTTCCTGACCACCCTCACCACGGTCCTCTTCGCGGCCTCGCTGATTTGGATTCTGCTGCCCCGATCCGACCGCGGGCGGCAGCCGCGGTCCCTGGTAACGGGGGCGGTGCTCCTGGGGATCGCGGGAGGGATGGGCACCGCCTCGGACCCGCTGCTGGGAGTGGTGGCGCTCCTGCCCCTCGCCGGCACGGGCATCTTCCTGTGGGCGACATGGCGAGACGGGCGCTCGCGCACCCTGTGCTTCTTCACCTTGGGCGTCGCCCTTGTTTCCGGGCTCAGCTACGTGGCGACGAACCGACTGGCTCAGGGACTCACCCTGCGCTACGTGCTGCCGACCTGGACCGGGGCCAACCAGGCAATCGCCATTCGCGATGTCACCATCTTCGGGGATGACGTGCTTGCCAGCCTCGGTGGCTTCCTCTCGTACAGCTGGAATGCCTACCTCTCGTCGTGGATATTCGTTCTGGGGATGCTGGTCTGCCTGCTCATCGCGGGGGCGCTGGTCAGGGTAATGAGTTCCGCCATCCACAAGACGGGAAGTGAGCCGCGGGACAGAACCCGCATCGCCTTCTGCGTATTCTGGATGCTCTCGGCCTTCAGCAACGTGGTGCTGTTTCTGGCCACCAATACTCCCGACGACACCAGCTCCGTGCGCTACCTGCTCTCCGTGCTTCTGGCTTTCGCGGCCGTGGCACCGCTGGCCCTCACCCGCACCCGGCTCGAGCGCATCGTCCTGGTGACGGGGGTGCTACTCCTCGCCCTCGGAGACTCGGCGAACCTGATCGACTTCTCCTCCGCCCCGATGCCGTCATCGTCGGCTATCAGCAGCCTGGTGAAGGTGCTCAGTGCGAACCACGTCTCGTTCGGCTACGGGGACTACTGGTACGCGAACGTGGTGACCTATGACACCGGCGGCCGCATAACGATCCTGCCGGTGGGCGGTTGTGGCAGTGACCGGGCGCACCTGTGCCCGCAACTCTTCAATGCTTCCGGCGAGTGGTTTACCCAGCCGCCACGACTACCCGTGGCTGTGATTGTCAGCTCCAGCCGCACTTCGATGACCCTAGACACGGCGCCCTCTCGCACCTACGGCACGCCCGCCGAGGTGCTGCGGGTGGGACTGGCCACCGTCTACATCTTCGACGGCGAGCTGAAGTTGGGGCCTCCGCTGTGTGTCGGGAGTTGCCCGGTCGGCGCGCCAGCCTAGCCGCTGGTCCCTGGCGCGGGCGGCTCAGGCCTTTCCGCCCTCTCACCCAACCACGGCCGGGTACTGGGTCATCCGCGCATCGATGTCGTAGTTGAACACCCAGACCGTGTAGGTCCCTCCCACGGTGAAGCTCGACATCGGACTTCCGAACTGCTTCACGAGTGACCCGGCTCCGCACGTTTCGGCGCTGTAAAGGTCCGTCTCGCTGTCGAACACGTAGTAGCTGGTCCGCGCCGGTTGGCTGTACAGTCCAGTATCGATGCCGTAGTAATAGGGGGCCGTGTGCTCGTCTACGCATAGCACCGGCAGCACCTCTACCTTGTCTCCTGAGAGGTAGGATGTGATGTTGGCGCTGTTGTAGTCGCTAAACCCGAGATCGAGGTGCCGGCTCTCCAGCTGGGCGACGAGCGCGTAGTTCTGCTGGTTGCCCGGGATGTCCTTCTCGTAGGTGCGGATGGCGCCCCATTCTGTTGTCGAGAGCCCGGTCGCGGCCATGCTGATGCTGGAACCCAGGTTGACGGCTACGGCGGCCGCCAGCAGGACGCCGAGACTGCGGCGCCCGGCCGTCCCCAGGGTGGGGATCCAGATCGCGAACAGCACGGCGAGCAGGAAGACCGCCGGGATCAGGTAGTGGTAGGTCGGCAGCCCGGTGACCTGGCTGCTCACCGTGTAGATGGCCAGCATCGCGACCAGGTTGAAGCAGATGACCGCCATCAGCACCCGCAGGCTCGACGGTCGCTTGCGCCAGTTTCCGAGGAGTGCGGCGAGGCCGGCGGCCATGCCGATCAGCACCAGGGCGAATCCCACCAGGGCGAGGGGCCCGGGGAGACCGAGGACGCCCCCGTCGGCGACGTCGCCGTTGACGTTGAGGAGCAGGCTGCGGATCGACACCGAGACCTCGCTGAGCAGGTCGCTCAGGGGCGCCAGCCCGGCGACGCTCTCATGGATCGAGATGCCCATGGCCGTGGCCAGGGCCCGCGACAGGAGGAAAACGGGCGCTCCCAGCGCGAAGCCGATGGCCAGCTGGGCCCCGGTGCGGACGGGAACCCACCGGCCGATGAGACAGCATCCCACCAGCACGACGGTGGGGAGCACGGTGAAGTACAGGAAGTAGGGGTCGTTGAGGGTGAGCAGACCCACGATCAGCCCGAAGACCGCCCAGCGCCAGGGGCGGCTGAAGTCGATCTCGCCAGCGCAGACCCGGAAGACGTAGAACAGGAAGACGAGGGCGACGCCGATCTCCACATTGCGATCGATGATGTTGAGCAGGTTCTGGGCGACGTAGAAGCCGATCAGGCTGGCCCAGATCAGGGCGAGGGCCGAGTAGAGGTCCCAGTCGCGCCCCAGCCGGTGGATCAGCCGGTCGGCCACCCAGCAGACCAGGACCATGTTCAGGGCGGCGAATGCCGACGCCTCGACGAAGAGGGTCCATTTACCGGGTGGGAACAGATCGCCCAGGGCGAGGAATGGCGCCTTGAGGAGGAAGTTGTCCGTCGCCACGTACAGCACATGGCCCGAGAAGGGCCGCCAGGTGAGCAGCGCGTTGGAGAGGATGACGTCGTCGCTGCCGAAGGAGCGAGCCATGGAGGCGAGGTAGAGATCGAGCACGGTTCCGGCCACGCAGATGCAGGAGACCAGGCAGAATCGGGGGCCGGGTCGTCTGGTGGCGTGGGCGTCTCCCACCGGCCGTGCCCGGAGCGGAGTGGCGGCTGCCACCGTCGCCCCCCTAAAGCACCGCGGGCTGCGGGTACCGGCCGCCAGGCCCGGGCACCGTCTCGGTGACGACCTCATGGTACTCGGCCTCGCCGTTGACCTTCCAGGGATCCTGGGCGGAGACGCCGGCGGCCCTGCGGGCCACGATCAGCCCGGTCATCATTGAATGATCCATGTTGTTGTACTTGTGCATGGCATTGCGGCCGGCGCAGTGGATGCCGGGTGCCGAGCGCTCCAGCCATGTCCGGATCGTCGCCACCGTCTCGGCGTACCCGTCGTCGTAGACGGGATAGGCCTTCGCTTGCCGGACGACGCATCCGCTTCTCACCGCCGATGCCGGGCAGAGGCCGAGCTTGCTGATCTCGCGGGTGGCGAGCTCGATGAGGGCGGCGTCAGAGGACTGCCAGAGATCGTCACCGGCGGTGCAGAAGTACTCCAATCCCAGGCAGCAGGTGGCCTGATCCGGCACCATCGCCTCCGACCAGGCCTTGGAGTTCTGGACCCTGCCTACCCTGACGTTGGGGTCGTGGATGTAGATCCAGTTGTCCTTGAGGAGATGAGGCCGGTCGATGACGAGGGCCACGTTCAGGAAGTCCCGGTAGTGCAGCCGCGCCGCTGCCGCCAGGATCTCCGGTGGCGCTGCAGGCTCGAGGCATGCGATGAGCTCGCCCATCGGGATGCTGGAGATCACGTGGAGGGCGTGGTGGGTGAAGGTCTCGCCGGTCCGGTCGCGGGTGGACACCGTCCAGCCCCTCCCAGTGCGGCTGATTGCGGTTACCCGCTCGCCCATGCGGACTTCGCCGCCGCGTTCGTTGACGGTACGCGCGACGTTCTCCCAGAGCTGGCCCGGACCGCGGCGCGGGTAGCTGAAGCTGTCGATGAGGGTGGTGATCACGCGCCTGCCCCGGCGTTTGGGGAGCAGGGCCGAGGTGAGCGTGCTCCAGAGGCTCAGCCCGCGGATCCTCTGTGCCGCCCAGTCCGCCGAGATCTCAGACGTCTTCATTCCCCACACCTTCTCGGTGTAGGTCTTGAAGAAGATCTCGAAGAGCCGGCGGCCGAACTGTCCGACCATCCAATCCTCGACATTGCGCGGCGTGCGGACTGGGCGCAGCTTCGCCCACACGAAGCTGCCGATGCAGCGGGCGGCCGTGAACGGCCCCAGCTTGACCAGCGCCTGGAAGGGTCGGACCGGGTAGTCGAAGAAATGGCCGCGGTAGTAGATTCGCGTGATCCGATTGCACGTGAGCCATTCCGTCGCGGGCAGCATCTCCCGCCAGAGTGTCTCGATCTCCGGGTTCTTGGTGAAGAAGCGGTGGCCGCCGACGTCGATGCGGTAGCCTCGGTACTGAACGGTGCGCGCGATGCCGCCGACATACTCGGGGTCCGCCTCGATCACCACGGGACGCTGGCCCTGCTTGGTGAGTTCGAAGGCGGCGGTCAGCCCCGCGGGCCCGGCCCCCAGGACGACGCACTGCAATACTCGATCACTCACCGACCGAAGCTATCGGACGGAGGCGGGGGAACGGGGGGTGGTCGCTGGATCGCTACCGTGCCGTGCAAATCGTCACAGGTGGCCGGTGCCGCCCGCACCCTATCCAGCGGCCAGGGCCCCCGCGAAGCCCGCCATCGCCTTCGCCACCTCGGCGGGTCGCTGCACCGGAAGATCGTGGCCGCCGTCCACCCACACACTCTGCGCGCGCGAGCCGAGCACGTCCTGGGCGCGCTGCAGCGACCGCGCCTTCTCCTCCGCGGGCCAGGGACCGCCGAGCGCCGGCACGAAGAGCACCGGACACTCGATCCTCGCCATCAGCTCAAAGGAGTCCAGCTCGTACAGGTGACGAGCGATCTCCATGTGCTGGGTCATCGGCAGCCGGGGCCGGACCGTGCCGTCCCCTACCGCCTCGAAGTTGCCGAGCAGGATATCCGCCCCCGCCGCGGCATCCCCGCCCTCCGCGAGCGGCCCGCTCTTTGCCCACTCCCGCACCGCGTCCTCGGTGATGCCGGAGATCCGCGGCGGGCGGAGGCGCTCCTCGGCCTCGGCCCAGGTCGGGAAGTGCTCCTTCATCGACCCGGCGCCGCCGTCGACGCAGACGCAGCCGAGGACCCGTTCGGGGAGGGCGGCCGCGAACCAGAGCGCGACCG
>PLAX01000053.1 GCA_003135255.1 Candidatus Dormiibacterota bacterium
CGCGTCCTGGCACCCCACCCCGCGCATGGGAGCAGGCGCGGTCGCCGCAACCTCGCCACCGCCGGACACGATCGACCCTCCGCGCCAACTCATGCGGTGCCCAATGTACGCCTCAACACCGTCACCGTGATCACCCAGTGGGGTGATACGCAGGTCAGCGCCAACCCACTCAACCATCCTCGTCCGCACGGAAACACGGCTCGCCAGCCACGGCCCCAGCATGCGCGGCGCGACGGCGGCCCGGCTTTGGGCGCCGGGGCCAACAGCCAGGGGGCCGGCTTGGACGCGGCGCACAACCCGTCGGCGGTGCAGTGTGGACCGGATACCGACGATTCCCGCGGGCAGCCCCCGCGGAGGTGGCCGGGCGCGAGCAGCCTCGGAGGAGGGGCGGTGATCCCACGCTGGTGATGAGCCGTCACAGGGAGGGCAGCACCTTCCTGCTCCGCCTCCCCCCGGTCTGACGCGCGCCTACGACAGCCTCACCCGGGGGTCGATGACGGCATAGAGGACGTCGACGACGATGTTGGCGGCCACGATGAAGGCGGCGGCCACCAGCACGATCCCCTGGATCACCGGCAGGTCCTCGCGCGAGATCGCCAGCACCACGTTCTGCCCCAGCCCTGGCAGGCCGAAGACGGTCTCGGTGATGATGGCACCGCCGAGAACGGTGGCCAGGTCGATGCCGAACTGGGTGACGATGGGGGTGATGGCGGCGCGCAGCGCGTGGCGGTACATCACCCGCCGCTCGGACAGCCCCTTGGCCCGCGCGGTGCGGATGTAGTCCTCGCCCAGGGTGTCGAGCAGAGAGCTGCGCGACAATCGGGCGTAGGTGGCGGCCGTGATCAGGGCGAGCGTGATCCAGGGCAGGATCAGGTCGCGGAGCCACTGCAGCGGGTTGACATGCAAGGGTGTCCAGGTCCCCGCCCCGGGGAAGATCGAGATGCCGTGGGTGGTGAGGATGTAGAAGAAGATGTAGAGGAGCAGGAGGCCGAGGATGAAGGTGGGGGTGGAGAGCCCGGTGAGGACGAAGACGGTCGCGCTCCGATCCCAGACGCTGCGCGGGCGGCGGGCCGCAAGGATGCCGATGCTGAGGCCGAGGACGAGCCAGATGATGCCGGCGCCCACCGCCAGGGCGATGTCGATGGGCACCCACTGGCCGATCAGGGCGGTCACCGACTCGCGGAGCTTGTAGGACGTGCCGAGGTTGAGGTGGATCAGCCGGTTCAGGTAGATCAGGTACTGCTGCCAGACGGGATGGTTGAGCCCCAGGGCCACTCGGATGCTCTGCACCTGCTTCACCGTCGCCGCCTTGCCGGCCAGGGCCCGAGCAGGGTCGTTCTGACCAACGAAGAAGAGCAGGAAGACGAGGGAGACGATCGCCCAGAGGGTGAACACCCCCTGGATGACCCGGCGGATGATGTAGCGGATCATCCCGGCTGCGCCTCACCCAGGAGCCGCTCCTCGGCCTCCTGATCCGCGCCGTCGGCGCCGCCTCTCCCACTTTTGCGGCGCATGGCGAAGATCCGCTCGGTGCGGGGGTCGAGGGCATCGCGCACCGAGTCCCCGAGCAGGTTGAACCCGAGCGTCGTGATCAGCAGGGTGAGCGAGGGGAAGATCCAGAACCACCAGTCCTGGAAGCCGCTCCCCTGGGCGTCGGCGAGCATGTTGCCCCAGGTGGGAGTGGGCGGTCCCACGCCGACGCCGAGATAGTCGAGGGTGGCCTCGAAGACGATCGCGGTGGGGACGAGCAGCGTGCCCAGGACGATGACCGGGGCCACCAGGTTGGGGAGGATCTCGACGAACATGATCCGCAGGTTGCCCGCGCCCAGGGAGCGGGCGGCCTCCACGTACTCCTTCTCCCGGAGGGAGAGGGTCTGGCCGCGCACGATCCTGCCGATAGCCGCCCAGGAGAAGAAGGCGATGACCCCGATGGTGAGGGAAAGGCTGGGACCGTACACGGAGGCCAGGACGATGGCCAGGAGCACGTAGGGGAAGGAGAGGACGGTGTCCATCAGCCGGGCCAGGACGGCGTCGATCCAGCCGCCGTAGTAGCCGGCGATCACGCCGATGATGGTCCCAGCCACGCTGGCGATGACCGTGGACAGCACCCCCACGAGCAGCGAGATCCGGGCGCCGTAGGCGATCCGCACCAGGATGTCGCGGCCGACGTTGTCGGTGCCCAGGATGTACCCACCCTGCCCCGGCCCCAGGGGCTGGCCGAACGAGTTGGTCCCCGTGAGCAGGTTGGGGTTGAGGGGGTCGTGCCCGGTCGCGGCCGAGATGAGAGGAGCGAAGATCGCGAGCAGGGCCATCAGGATGATGGCGCCGGCGGCGAGGAAGGCCATCCGGTCGGTGCGCAGCCGGGCCAGGGCTAGCCACAGCGGGCTGCGCCCCTCGATGGCGCGGGCACTTCCCAGCTCGGCCACCTCCGACGCCTCCTCGAGGGGGGGGAGGCCGGTTTCGAGCGGCGTCAGGCTCATCCGGCGCCCTCCACGGCCTCGCCGAGCGGGGCCGCCGCGAAGTCGGCCGCCGCCTGGCGCACTTCTGCCTCCGCCCCGCGCATCTGCTCCCCGGGCGCGACCGGGAAGTGGCAGGCGGTGACATGTCCGGCGAGGTCGCCGGCCTGGACCGTGAGCGCGGGCGCCTCGACCGAGCAGATCGGCTGCGCCTTGGGGCAGCGGGTGTGGAAGAGGCAGCCCGACGGCGGGTTGATCGGCGACGGGACGTCGCCGGCGAGGACGACGCGGTGCGTCGAGCGGGCGCGATCCGGGTCGGCGATCATCGACGCCGAGAGCAGCGCCACGGTGTAGGGATGGCGCGGCGAGCTGAAGAGATCCCGAACCGCGGCCATCTCGACGATCTTCCCCAGGTACATGACGGCCACCCGGTCGCTCACGTGCTCGACGACGGCGAGGTCGTGGGCGATGAAGAGGTAGGTGAGGCCGAACTCGCCCTGCAGGTCCTCGAGGAGGTTGATGATCTGGGCCTGGACCGAGACGTCCAGGGCCGACACCGGCTCGTCGCAGACGATCAGCGACGGCCGGAGGGCCAGCGCGCGGGCAACCCCGATCCGCTGGCGCTGGCCGCCCGAGAATTCCGAGGGGAAGCGGTTGTAGTGCTCCGGGTTGAGCCCGACCACCTCCATCAGCTCCTGGACCTGCCGCTTGCGCCCGGCGCCGTCGGCCACGTGGTGGATGGCCAGGGGGTCGCCGATGATGGAGCCCACCCGGCGCCGGGGGTTGAGGGATCCGTAGGGATCCTGGAAGATCATCTGCATCTGGCGCCGGTGACGCCGGAGCTGCCTACGGGAAAGGGTGCTGATGTCGGTCCCGTCCAGCACCACCCGCCCCGAGGTGAGGGGGTACAGCCGGGTGATGCAGCGGGCGAGCGTCGACTTGCCGCAGCCGGTCTCGCCGACCAGTCCCAGCGTTTCCCCGCGCGGCACTTCGAGGCTCACCCCCTCGACGGCGTGAACCTGCCCGATCTGCCGCTTGAAGATGATCCCGCGGCTGATCGGAAAGCGCTTGACCACGTTCTCGACGCGCAGCAGCGGCTCGGCGGCGGGCCGCGGCGCCGGCGAGGGCTCCGCCTCCACTCCCGAGGATGCGGCGGAGCGCGGGTCAGGCATGAACCGCGTCACCCTTGAGGGCGGCCGCGACGCCGGGGAGGCCGAGGACGGCCTGGCCCCGCCGGCTCGTCGCGTAGCGCGTCCGGACCTGGTCCACCGCCGGGCTCAGTCCCACCGCGTGGGCGGGGAGCCAGCACGCCGACACGTGCCCCGCACCCTCGCTCACCGGGACCAGCTCGGGCTGCTCACGGACGCAGGCGTCCATGGCGAAGGGGCAGCGGGGATGGAAGGCGCAGCCGCTTGGGATCCGGATCAGGCTGGGCGGGTTGCCCACGATGGGCACCAGCCGGCCTCCGGCGCCGGTCGCCCCGGGGATGGACGCGAGCAGCCCGCGGCTGTAGGGGTGGTGGGGCGAGTAGAAGATGGTGCGCGAATCGGCGCCCTCCACCGCCCGGCCAGCGTACATCACCAGCACGCGGTCGGCCGACGAGGCGACCAGGCCCAAGTCGTGGGTGATGATGATCATGGCCATGCCCAGCTCGCGCTGCATGCCGGTGAGCAGCTCCATGAGCTGGGCCTGGACGGTGGCATCCAGAGCGGTGGTGGGCTCGTCCGCGATCAGCAGCTTGGGCCGGAGCGCCAGGGCCATGGCGATCATCGCTCGCTGCCGCATCCCTCCGGAAAGCTCGTGGGGGAAGGCCTGAACCCGGCGCTCGGGCTGGGGGATGTTCACCATCCGGAGCAGATCGATGGCGCGCCGCTTGGCCTCGGCGCGGCTCACGCGGGAGTGGGTCTGGATTGCCTCGCAGATCTGCCAGCCGACGCGGTAGAAGGGGTGGAGGCTGCTCAGCGGGTCCTGGAAGATCATGGCGATCTCGGCGCCCCGAACCCGCCGGAACTGATCCTGATTCATGGTCAGCACGTCGCGGCCCCCGAAGGTCGCCGAACCGCTGATGTCGGCACCGGGGTTCAGGCCGAGCAGGCTGAGCGCGGTCACGCTCTTGCCGGACCCGGTCTCACCGACGATCCCCAGGGTGTGCCCGGCCTCCACCTCGAAGGACAGCCCGCGGACCGCCCTCACCACCCCATCGGAGGTTGGGAAGGAGACGGTGAGGTTCTCGACGGTCAGCAGGCTCACAAGCGGAGAAAGGTACATCGGTGAGTGCCCGCCGGGTTCTCCCCGGCGGGCACCGTCACCGCTTGGTCCTATCGGCTCAGCTCAGCCAGATCTGGTCGATTTCGTACTGCGCCGTGAAGGGGCAGAAGATCGCGTTGTGAACCGAGGCCGCGCGCATGACGTTGGTCAGCTGGGTCTGGAAGGGGATGAACGGCGCCTGCGCCATCACCGCCTTGTTGGCCTGCTGCCAGTAGCTGGTGGCCTGGGACAGGGTGGTAGCCGTCTCAGCCTGAGTGGTCAGGCTGTCGACGGCCGAGTTGTCGAAGAAGCCCCAGTCGGCGCCGCCTCCGGGTTTGAACAGGTCGGGGAGGATCGAACGGGCGTTGGCAGGGCCGAACCAGTCGGGCACCCAGCCCGGCTCGCTGATGTCCCATTGCGCTTTGGCGGCCTGGGTGGCTGAGGCGTCAAGGATGCCCGATGAGGTGTAGTAGCCCTTCGAGATCGGAATCCCGGTCACGGTGACACCGCAGGCCTTGAAGTCCTTCTGGACCTCTTCGAAGACGGCCGGGTGGTTGCCACTGGTGCGGTAGGCGTCGCTCAGGGAGAAGCCGTTCGGGTACCCGGCCGCCTTGAGCTTCGACTTGCAGGTGGCGGCGTTGCCCTCGTCGTTGGCGGTGGGGTAGGGATCGTAGCCGGCGATGTAGCCCTCGGAGCCCGGGCTGAACACCTGGTCCAGCGGCTCGTTGGTGGCGGCGCCGCCGTAGATCTTGTTCATCGCCACCTTGTCGATGGCGTACTCGAGAGCCTGCCGGACCTTGACGTTCTCGAGCGGGCCGGACTTCTGGACGTTGAAGACCAGATAGGGATTGGTGGTGCCCGGCGACGGGAAGGAGCCGAACTCCGAGTTGCTGTGGTTGGCGAGCGTGGGCAGGGACGAGGAGGGCACCGTGGTGTCCCACTCCAGGTCCAGGGTCCCGGCCTCGATCTCCTCCTGGACCTCGTCGGCGGAGGCGGCCGAGCTCAGGCTCTCGTCGATGCTGATCTCAGCGACGTAACGGTGCCGGGTCGGGTCATTGCTCCAGCTGGTGGCGGTGGTGTTGGTCCCGGAGGTGGCGCCCCAGTAGGGGTTCGGAACCAGCACGAGCTTGGTGCCCGACGCGTAACTCTGGACCTCGTAGGGGCCGTCGGACCAGATCGGGTTGCCGGCGGTGAGCGGCACGTAGTCGACCGAGGAGGGCGGTGCCGCGGCGGCGAAGAACATCGCCATGATGTTCAGGAAGTCGGAGGCTGGGGTGGCAAGGGTGACGACCAGGGTGGAGCTGTCCGGCGTCGAGAGCCCGGAGATCGGGTTGGCGCTCATGAAGGCGGCCAGCTGAGCGGCGGTGTCGGTGGCGGACTGGGACTCGAAGCTGTTGCAGAAGTCCGAGTAACCCTTGATGGTCGCGGTGTAGTAGCTCGGGTTGCCATAACCCGCGATCGCCGGGCTGCACTCTTCCTGCAGACCGCGCACGAAGTCCTGGGAGGTCACCGTGGTCCCGTTGTCAGAGGTGACCGGCGACCCGGTGGTCGGGTCGGTGACCGCCCACCTCATCCCGGACCGGATCTTGAACGTGTAGGTCAGCCCGTCGGAGCTGACGGTGTAGGAGCTGGCGGCGTCGGCCACGACCGAGGTCGCGGTGCTGAAGTTTGCGGACGGAGGATAGCCGACCACGGTGCGGTCCATCGCCAGCAGCACGGTGTAGCCGATGGTGTCGTACTCGGCCTGGGGGATGAGCATGCCGGCGACGTCAGTGTCGCCAGCCATGGTCAGGGTCCCGGTGGGCGTGGAGGGTGGCGTCCCGGTGGCGTTCTGGTTGGCCGCCAGCCACGACACCGTCGACGTGTTGAAGTTGGTCGGATTGAACGCCGCGGACGACCCGCCCGACGAGCTGCTGGACGAGCTGCTGGACGAGCTGCTGGACGAGCTGCTGCTGCCGCAGGCGGCGGCGCCGATCGCGGCCAGCCCCACGAGGAGCCAGAGCCGGCCAGGCAGTCTGCCGACCCACGCTCGCCGAACTTTGCCGCCTCGCTTAGACGGTTCCACGGACATGACACCCTCCTTTCTGACAGCGCCGGTATCTAGGCCNNCCACCCACTCGAAACCACGGCGCCCCGGTCGGTCAACCGCCGACCTCGGTGCCAACTCATGCGCCGTTCAATGTACGCCTCGATGGGGCGATCGGTATCACCCAATGGGGTGATACACACGTCAGATCGGGTCACATGCGTCCGACAGCTCTGATCCCACGCGGAAACGGCAGAACGGCCAAGCGCTCATCATGGGCCGGAGAGAACCTGACGGTTTCGAGCTCCGACCACAGCTGCCCGGGCGGGGGTTTGTGCTTCGCGCCCGATCCGGCCAGGCCCGGGGCGGCGCGACCCTCAGACGCCGACCGGTTCCAAGGTCGGGGGCACCGGCGGTACGGGCTGGCCGGGACGGAGCGCGGTCAGGCCGCTGAGATGGAACCGGCGGCGCGCGAAGGCGTAGGCGATGAAGCCCATCAGGGTCGCGAATCCCTTGTCGGCGATCCGCTGGAGGAGGGCGGCCGCGGTGGCCGTGGCCGGGTCGACGCCGGCCAGGACCAGCAGCCCGACCACGCTCGCCTCGGCGGCCCCGATCCCCCCGGGGATCAGGCTGACGGCGCCGGCGACATAGGAGGCCGCGAGGACAAAGGAGGCCATCGGCCAGCTCAGGTCGGTGCCGCCCAAACCATAGACGACCAGCCAGAAGACGGTGATGCCCACCCCCGCCCCGGCCACGCTGAGCACCGACCAGCCGAGGGTCTTGGGCTGGTGGAGCAGCACGACGGTGTCCTGGCGGAGGTGGTCGACCTGACCGGTGAAGCGGCGCAGCACCGGGGTGCGCTCGACCAGGCGGTGCACGAGGTGGAAGCAGGCTGGGACCAGCAGCACCACCATGACGAGGGCGATCCCGCAGAGGGCCACGATCAGGCCGGGGAGAGCGCGGTGGATGGAGAGCACTCCGGGCACCGCGATGAGGATGAGGATGAGCATGAAGATCAGCTCCTGCACGGTCACCGTGGCGACCACCTCGCCGAACTCGACGTCACTGGACGCCTCGCTGGCGAAGATCGCCCGGGTCAGCTCGCCGAGCGGCAGCATCCCGGTCGACTGTCCGGCGATGTTGAGCAGGATGCTGTCGCCCACGCTGATGTGAGCCCCGATGTCGCGGAGGAGGAAGTACCAGCGCAGCCCCTGGAGGATGTAGAAGGTGGCGGAGAGGGCCAGGATCACCGGGATCAGCACCACGTCGAATCGGGCGATGGCCCGGCCCAGCCCCCCGGGATTGCTGGCCACGACCAGGGCCACGATCGCACCCACCCCCACCGCGGTGGGGATGAGCTGGCTGGGGCGGAAGCGGCGCCGCCGGCCAGGGGCAGCGGCGGGAGCAGGCTCGGCAGCCGAGCCGGAGCCGGCCTCGGGCAGGGCGGTGAGTGCGGTGCGCCGGCCTCGCCGCGACGGCGGGCTGGGACGGGGCACGCTCAGGCGGCCACCTCGCAGGTGGCGGGGGCGGCTGAGGTGGAGGTGGAGGCGGAGGTCAGGACGGTGCGGGGAGAGGCCACCAGGCTGCCGAGATGGAGGCGCCGGTGGATGGCGACGTAGGCGAGCACACCGATGACGGAAGGCACCCCGGTGAGCAGGAGCCGCTCCAGCAGTGCGACCGCCGCGGCCTGGCCGGCCGGGACCCCGAATCCCACCAGCACCCCGATCAGGCTGGCCTCGTTGGCGCCGATCCCGCCGGGCAGGAAGCTGAGAGCGCCGCCCACGTAGGCGACCGCCACGACCAGCAGGGCCACCCAGTACCCGCGCTGGATGTTCATGGCGCGGAGGAGGAGCTCGAGCGCCCCGGCGGCAAGAGCGACCCTGGCCAGGTCGATGATCCCGCTGGCCAGAGCCAGCGGCCGGGTCAGCAGCACGACGCTCTCCCGGCGCAGGGTGTCCACCTGCTCGACACTCTCCCGGAGGAGGGGGACGGCACCGAGAAGCCTCCGGATCGGCCGGTACACGCCCGGCACCACGAGGATCAGGAGGGTCGCCGCAATGCCTCCGAGCACGATCGCGGAGACGAGCCAACCCCCGGGGATGCCCAGGAGGGCCGGCGTGGCGGCGAGCACCAGCAACGAGGTGAAGGTCAGATCCTGGACGGTCACCGTGGCGGCCGTGGCGCCAAAAGGGACACCCGTCGCCTGGGTCGCGAAGAGGGCGCGGGTGAGATCGCCGAGGGGGATGACCGCCGTGACGGTCTGACCCGCGAGGTTGATGAGCACCGACTCGTGGAGGTGCAGCCGCACTCCGGCCGCCCGCAGCAGGAAATGCCAGCGCACCCCCTGGAGGGCATAGAAGGCGACGGTCAGGAGCATCGCGGCTCCGACCAGACCGAGGTCGGTACCGTGCAGCGCCGCGAGCACGCGCGACGGCTGGATCACGAGGAGGAGCCCGGCAAGGCCGGCCAGCCCGACGACCAGGGGGACCAGACGGCGCCTCAGGCTCATGGCAAGGCCACCCGCGGGGAGAGCCGCTCCAGCCGGCGAGCCTGCTCGGCGAGCCGGCGCAGGCCCGCAGCCAGCGTCCTCTGCTCAGCCTCGGTCATGGCCTCGACCGCTCGCCGCAACGGGCTGTCCCGGAGCACGCGGACCGCGCCGACAAACTGGCGCCCTCGCGGGGTGAGGTGGATCTCGACGCAGCGGCGGTCGTCGTGCCCGCGGTGACGGCGGACCAGGCCCCGGTCCTCCAGACGGTCAAAGAGTCGGGTCGCCGAGGCGGCGGAGAGTCCGGCGGCCTCGGCGAGGTGCCCGGCGGTCTGGGGGCCGCCGTCCCGCAGGCTGCGCAGGACGGCGAGCTGGGCGAGGGTCAGCCTGGCCTCGCGCCACAGCTCGGTCTGGAACCCGTCGGCCAGCAGGCTGGCCCCGAGGTACGCCCCCAGCACCTCCCGAACCTGAGGGCTCAGACCTCCGTCAGCCTCGATCCTTGTCACGAGGTCAATGGTACACATCGGGTCAGGGAAGCTCACGACCCCCTCATGTGGGCCCGATGGCCCGCGCAATCGGATGACTCCCGACCCTGACGCGCCAGGCATCCGGCGCGGCACGGTGACAGATTGGGGCTCATCGGCCCGGCCCGCGCTTGCCCGGTGCGGGCGCGGATAGTTACCATCAGAGAACTTTCAGGGGACGTGGAGGAGACGCATGTCCGTGATCGCCGACGCCCAGTTCTCCGCCGCGGGCGCCGTCGCGGAGGGCGAGCCGGTCGCCTTCGGACCTGACCAAGCCCAGCCTGCGCTGCCTCTCTCACTGAGCCGCCATCTCCCGCTGGTCGAGGACGCCCTGCGCTGGGCGCTGCCCGCCACCAGCTCTCCACTCGGGAAGATGTGCGCGTACCACCTCGGTTGGGTCTCCCCCGACGGGACACCGACCGGAGGCGGCGGGGGCAAGCTGTTCCGGGCGGCGCTCACCCTCTGGGCCTGCGAGGCGTGCGGCGGCGATGTCGACTGGGCGGTCCCGGCCGCGGCGGCCGTGGAGCTGATCCACAACTTCACCCTGGTCCACGACGACATCCAGGACGGCGATGCCACCCGGCGGCACCGGCCGACGGTGTGGGCGATCTGGGGGGAGGCCCAGGGGATCAATGCCGGCGACGGCCTCTTCGCCACCGCCTTCATGGCGCTGCTGGCCCCCGGCCCCCGCTCCGACCGGCGGATGCGCGCCGCTCGCGGTCTCAGCCAGGCGGTGCTCGAGGTCATCGAGGGGCAGAGCCTCGACCTCGCCCTGGAGGGCCGGCCGGACACCCCCCGCGCGACCTACGTCCGGCTGATCACGGCCAAGACGGGGGCACTGCTCGGGGCGTGCATGGAGATGGGGGCCATCCTTGCCGGCGCCTCGCCGCGGACGGTGACCAAGCTCCGCAACGCCGGGCGCCTGCTCGGCGAGACCTTCCAGATCCGGGACGACTGGCTGGGGAGCTTCGGCGACCCCGATCGGACGGGCAAGGGGCGCACCTCCGACCTGGCCCGGCGCAAGCTGACCTACCCGGTGGTGAGCGCCTTCTCCCGGGCTTCGTACGCGGAGCAGCGCCGGCTCTGCCAGCTCTACGCCGACCCCGAGGCGGACGACGGCGAGGACCAGATCCGCGAGATCCTGAGCTCGCTCGGCGAGCCCGCCGCCACGGCGGTGGCGGCGACCCAGACGGTGAACGCATCGATGTCCGCGGTCGCCAGCTCCGGATTGGAGGCGCGGTGGGTGGATGACTTCGCGGCGATCGCGCGTTTCGTCGCCCACCGGACCGGGTGACGGGAGCCCTCCCGTGACCTCCGCCAGAGGCAGCCCCCGCCGGCGTGGGCCCAGCTTCGGCAAGGCAGTTCTGGGCGCCGGCCGGCCATGACCCAGGGCAGCGCCTCCCCTCTCCCCGCCGATGAGGCGGATCCGCCCGGCATCGTCGACCGGAAGGCGGAGCACATCCGGATCAACCTCGAAGGGGACGTGGCCGCCACGGGTGCG
>PLAX01000163.1 GCA_003135255.1 Candidatus Dormiibacterota bacterium
TCGCGCTCCGCCTGGGCGATGTCGTAGAGGCGGGCGCGCAGCTCGCGGAGCGCCTTGGCCCGGTTCTTGATCTGCGACTTCTCGTCCTGGCAAGTGACCACCAATCCGCTCGGAAGGTGGGTGATCCGGACCGCCGAGTACGTGGTGTTGACGCTCTGGCCGCCGTGGCCGGTGCTCATGTAGATGTCGACCTTGAGATCGTTCTCGTCAATGGTGACCTCAACTTCGTCGGCCTCGGGGAGCACGACCACGCTCGCCGCCGAGGTGTGGATGCGGCCCTTGGCCTCGGTCTCGGGCACCCGCTGGACCCGGTGCACGCCGGACTCGAACTTGAGCCGGGAGTAGGCGCCATGACCGTGCACCTCGACCACCACGGATTTGAGCCCGCGCGCCCCCGAGGGACTCTCGCTGATCAGCTCCACCGACCACCGTCGCCGCTCCGCGTAGCGGCCGTACATCCGGAGCAGGTCGGCCGCGAAGAGCCCCGCCTCGTCGCCACCGGTCCCGGCCCGGATCTCGACGATGACATCGCGGTCGTCGTTGGGGTCGCGGGGCACGAGCAGGCGGCGGAGCACGGCCTCGGCGGCCTCGGCGGTGTGGCGCTGGATGCGCTCCTCATCCTGAAAGAGGGCGACCATCTCCGGGTCGTGCTCGCCGTGCAGCGCCTCGGCGGCCGCGTCGGCCGCGCTCACCGCGGCCCGCCAGCGGCGGGAGTTCTCGACCACCTCGCTGATCCGGGCCCGCTCCTGGGAGAGCCGCTGGACCCGCAGCTGGTCAAGGTAGATCTCGGGATCGGAAAGCTCGGCCTCCAGCTCCCGGTAGTGCTCGATGATGGCGGCGACCCGCTCTTCCAGGCTTTCCACGGCTCAGGGGATTGTGGCCCAGGCGACCCTCGGGCGGGTGGTCACCCGACGCCGCTCACGGGACGGTGGCGTAGTTCTCGCCGACCCCACCGGTGTCGCCGGCACGCGCGGCGGCCAGGGCGGCGATCGCCACCTCGATCTGAGAGTCGTCGGGCTCCCGGGTGGAGAGCCGCTGGGCGGCGAGGACCGGGACCAGGGCGATGCGCCCGAAGCGCGTGTCGCGGATCCTGGCCAGGCCCCGGATCGTCTCGTACGAGACCCCGGCGACCACCGGGATGAGGGCGATCTGGCAGGCGATCCGCACCGGCCAGAAGAGCCAGCCGAGAGGGGTGAAGACGATCACGCTGACCAGCGCCACCACCACCAGGAAGCCGGTGCCACAGCGGGGGTGGAGCCGGCTGGCGCGGCGCACGTTCTCGACCTCCACGGGCGCGCCGGACTCCAGGCAGTTGATCGCCTTGTGCTCGGCTCCGTGGTACTCGAAGACGCGCCGGACGTTCTTGCCCAGGCCGATCAGGAAGAGGTACCCGAGCAGGATGACGGCGCGGGCCACCCCCTCGATGAGCACCGAGCCCACCGATTGGGGAGCTCCGTGGTGGAGGAGCGACGAGGCGAGGAGGGGCAGGCCGATGAAGAGGCCGAGCCCGAAGACGACGGAGATACCGATGGTGGTCCGCATGGCACCCGGGCTGATCTCCGCATCCTCACCGAGCTGGACGTTGGCGGACCACTGGAGCGCCCGCATGCCGAGGGCGAGCATCTCCCAGAGCGCGGCCGTACCACGGAAGAAGGGGAGCGACCACGGCCGGCCGGTGTAGACACGGGAGCGCAGCCGTTCCGAGAGCACGGTGATGCTGCCATCGGGCCGGCGCGCGGCCACCGCGTACTGGCGCGGGCCGCGCATGAGGACACCCTCGATGACGGCCTGCCCGCCGTAGAAGAAGGTGGCGGGCGGCGCCGCGGCGGCGTTGAGGGCTGCGGTGCGGAGGATGTCGCCGACGGAGGGGCCGCGCTTCATGGCATCCATCGTACTCGGCGATCGGAGCGGGCGTGCCAATCGGAGGCGGAGGCGCCGGAGGAACGCCCTGGGAGGTCATCCGGGCGGGTTCGGATGAGGAAAGTGCTGCATGCGTCGAACGGCGCAGGCTGTGTACCCCACCACCCGTGCACCCCTTAAGGACACTTCTGTCCTAAAGGCCCCGACAGAGGGTGGCCAGTCCACCGGCAGGCCGGTTCGATCCCAAGCACATTCGAGCACCAGGTCGATGGGGTCGCGCGTCGCCCGGCGCGGCGTCCCCACGTGGGGACGGCGGAACTCGCGCACCTCATCCTGGAGGAAGAAACTCCCGACAGGCCAGGTTGGCGCCGTCGGAGGGGCGTCAGCGAGGCTGCGGCGGCGACACCGGCCCAGAGGGTGGGATGAAGGCTGCAGCTGGTGACGGCGCCGTGCGTCGAGAGGTGGACTGCCAGAGGAGGCCCAGGATGGAGAGGGGAAGCAGCGACGCCAGAACCAGGGCCACTGCCCAAAACCCCGGCGGCTGCGCCGCTCCCAAGAGCACCAGGACCGGAATCGAAATCGCTTGGAGCGTCCCCACAACCCAGCGCGCCCACCGTCGTCGGGGCAGCTTCAGGCCCGCGACGACCAACACGGCGATCACGGCAGCGAAAACGAGAAGGAACGAGAGCAGCTGTGTCCAGTCGCCTTGGCCAGCCTGAAACCAGACAAGGAAGCTGACCCCCACGTCACCAACCCAAAGCCAAGCTGCAACGAGCAGTCCGGCCTCGACGAGGGCGAGCACCCGGGCTGTATTCAGAGAGCGCGCGCCAGACGGCGTCGAAATCGGGGCATCCTGTGGTCGGGCGGAGGCCACGCTAGCAGCGTATGGGAAGTTTCAGGGTCGCGAAGCGGTCACGACCGAGGGGATCCGACCAACGGAGAGCGCGCGACGGTGAGGGGCGACGAACCTGGCCGCGACCGACCTCAGGGGTTGATCACCGATCCTGGCCTGGGCGAGGCTGACCTCGCCGGGAGGTGCCCTAGCGGGCGGCGGTGCGAGCGGCGGCCCGGCGCCGGAAGCGCTCCACCTGGCCGCCGGTGTCCACGATCCGCTGCGTCCCGGTGAAGAACGGGTGGCAGAGCGAGCAGACCTCGGTCTTGAGCTCCGGGAGGGTCGAGCCCGTCAGGAACGTGTTGCCGCAGACGCAGGTCACGGTGGCGTCGGTGTGGAACTGGGGGTGCAGGGCAGCTTTCATGGACAGGCTCGTACTGAGGGGAACGGAACGCACCGAGGATACCACGGGGGCCATGGAGCGAAACGGGGCGTGGGGTGGGGCTTCGCTCCGGCCCCGATCAGCCGGGATGGGCGACCGGTCGGGTGAAGTTGCCGTGGGCCACCTCGGGGAGCCGGCGCCGGACGGTCTCCAGGGCCGCCCCCATCCCGATTCCCGGCTCCATCTCCGACAGCTCCTCGATGAGCCAGTCGTGATCGACGTTGAGGCTCCGCCACTGGATCTGGTCGACCCCCATCTCGGTGCAGGCGGCGATGGTCGCCTCCAGCTCCCGCGGGGTGTCGGTGATACCGGGGAAGGCGAGCAGATTGAGACAGACCTGGCCTCCCGCCCGCTTCACGATCCGGCCGCACTCGAGCACCTCGTCGAGCCCGTACCCGACGGGGCGGTAGTAGGCCCGGAAGATCGGATCGGTGAAGGAGATGGCGCTGATCCGGACGCTGTCGCAGCCGGCCGTGACCATCCGCTCCAGCACCCGGGGCCGGCTGCCGTTGGTGTTGACATGGATGGTCGCGGTGGAATGGCGCTCGCGGATGGCCGCGGTGGCCTCCACCAGGGCTCGACCCCGGGTGAGCGCCTCCCCCTCACACCCCTGTCCAAAGGAGACGATCGCCGCCTCCTCTCCCCCCAGGAAGTGGTCGGCGAGCCCGGCGAGCTCCGCCGGCGTCGGCGCGAAACCCATCCGCTCCTGCGGCGAGGGCACGGCGCCGTCGCTCTGCAGGGAGATGCAGCCGAGGCAGTCGGCGTTGCAGGCGGGTGACGCCGGCAGGGCGGCCTCGTAGCGGCGGAGGAAGGTGTTCTGGGCGGTGTAGCAGCGGTACTCGAGCGCGCAGCGGGCCAGATGCTCAACCAGCCGGTTGCCGGGGAGGGCGCTTCGGGCCGCGTTGACCGCCTCGGGGAGACCCGCCGCGGTGTGACGGCTCGGCTGCCACCACGCGAATGCGTCGGTCGAGATGGCGGCGACCACCAGCTCGCCGTCCCGTTCCGCGACCGCGGTGTAGCCGAAGAGGGGGAGGCGGCGGCTGCCCGCGACGGGCTGGGACGCCGGCAGCAGGGTCCTCAGGTGCCCGACGGGGAGGATCGCGGCAACCGGCACCCACCGGTCGTCCAGCGCAGTGAACCTCCCGTGGCGGTCCACGCCCTGGGCGCGCCGTCCCGGGAGGTGGGCGATGGTGGCGCCCTCCGGAAGTGGGATGACGTCCGAATCCTCCAGGGGAACCAGGGTGTGGCCCGACCTGGCGGCGGGCCGGAGCCCCTCGCGCACGTCGAGCGAGCCGTCGGGATGGGCAACACAGAGGCGCACGGACCCATTGTGTCCGGGTCGGCCCCGGCGCAGCAGCGGGGACAGGGTCGCCGCAGACCGGATGGGGGCAGTCGGGAGGCCGCGGGCCCGGGGGGTGTCGGGGAACGCCGGGAGCCGGCCCGGCGCAGGAAGGCGGGCAGGCGACAACCTCCTGTTAACCGAACGCGGCACAGCCCCCCATCGCTTCGCGTACCGTAACGGCGGCTCCGCCCCCAACGTATATACACAGGGAGGGCGGACCGCCCGTCCGACGTCGCTGGATAACGAGGGATAGGGGCACAGTCGGTCAATGCGAATCCGCCGCCCGCCAGTCGAACCCGCGCGCCCAGGCCACCGAAAGGCTGCGGAGACGGCTGCCACCGACACGGCTGCCGAGCCGGCGAGCGAGGTCACCGTGAAATCCGGCGGGGGCGTCGTCGCGGAGGACACCCCGAGCCGCCTGCCGGCGCCCATCCGCCTCGCCGGCCGCCACCTGTGGATCACGGTCGCCGCCGGCTCGGCCGCCCTCTGCGCCATCCTCGGCGTGGCTCCTGGGCAACGGTCTGGCCCAGTACTTCGAAGCCCAGGGAATGGACGACGAGCGCGCCTACCTGCTCACCGCCATGGTCCTGGTGATCCTGGCAACCGCCGTGGTCGGAGCCGCGTCGCGCCGCCCGGCGCCGACCAGGGCCGGTGGCCTGGTCGGGTTCGTGGGCATCCAGATCGTGCCCTTCCTGGTGCGGGCCGCCCACCAACCGGCCGTCGCGGGGATCAAGTACCAGCAGAACATCCCCGGCTGGATACTCCAGCCCCTCGGCATGCTCCTCCTCGCGGTGATCAGCGTGGTCGTGGGTGCCGCTCTCGGGGTGGGCCTGGCCCGGGACGCCACCCACCTCCCCTCCTTCTTTCGCCGGCGCCGTTTCTGGCCGGCGATCCCGGTGGCGATCGCGCTGGTCGTCTTTGCGTCGGGGGCGGCGGTGACCGCCCTCCAGGATGGCCCGCTCAGCGCCCTCCGCACCTATTCGGAACCGACGGCCGTCCTTCCGAGCACCCCGACCCCGACGGCCTCGGCCGAGCCCTCCGTCGTCGTGCCCGACCCCACGCCCGACATCTCAATCCTCCGCCAGCTCTCGGGGGAGGTCTCGTACCTCACCATCGCCAACCGCCAGGTCGACGTGTACGTCCCCGGCGTCTACGACGCGGTCCCCGAACTGAGCCTCCCGGTCGTCTATCTGCTGCACGGCACACCCGGGCAGCCGGCAGACTGGCTCAACGGCGCTCAACTCGCCGCCGTCCTCGATCAGATGATCGGGGCGGGCACCATGCCTCCGACGATCGTGGTCCTTCCCAACGGGAACACGGCCCAGAGCACGGACACCGAGTGGGGGGACAGCTCGTCCGGAGACATCGAGTCCTGGATCGTCAACCAGGTCGTCCCGACCATCAACGGCCAGTACCGCACCCTCGGAGCCGCCTACCGCGGCATCGCCGGGCTGAGCAGCGGCGGCTACGGAGCCGTGAACATCGCCTTCCAGAATCCGACGGTGTTCAGCTGGGCGGGCAGTTACTCCGGGTACTTCGTCGGCCGTGTGGCGACCTTCGGGTCGGCGTGGAAGGCCAACAGCCCGCTCTACACCGCCTCGAGCCTGCCGGTCGCAGAGCGCATGCCTCTCTACCTGGGCGCGGGGAGCACGGACTCCGTCTTCAAGCCTGACACCGTGAAGTTCGCCGCCACCATGACCGCGCTGGGTTGGCCGGACCTCGACTTCCAGACGGTGCCGGGTGGGCACGGCTGGGTGTCCTGGACGCCCGAGATGGTCCAGAGCTTCACCTGGCTCGGACAGCTGTGGGGCCCTGAACCGTGGTTGACGCCAGTCAGCCCGCCGCAGACGACGCCGGCGGTGGCGGCGGCCGGCGGCGTGAGTCCAGAGGGGGATCTATGATGCCTGCGGTGACGTTCGTCGCGGGGCTCGCCCAGCATGCCGTCCCGGGCCAGGGAGCGTTCTTGCTTGGACATGTGCTGGGACCGGTGGTCATCGCCCTGGGACTGCTGGCCGCCCTCGGGGGGGGCGTCCGGCACTCGCGGCCGGTGGTCGCAGCCGCGACCTTCGCCTTCCTGGCCGGCGCGTTCAGCCTCGTGGTGCCGAGGAGCCCGCTCGCCGACTGGCTGGGCCTGGTCGCTCTCGCCGCAGCGATCGGATTCGAGGTCGGTTTCGCGCTCGCGACCCGCGGTGCGGTGGGCGAGACCAGGATCCCCGGTGAGATGGAGCGGCTCCGCCTCCTCTACGGCAGGACCCACATCTCCTGCTTTGCGGGGGACCGAGCCAAGAGCGTCCTCCATGCCGGCGGCGGGGTCGTCGGGTTCCAGGAGCGCTGGGGAGCCGCGGCGGCGGTGGGGGATCCCCTGGTCGCTCCGGGTCTCCGCCGGATCGCGGTGACCGGGTTCCTCGACATGTGCGCCGGGAGGCGCTGGGTCCCCTGCTTCTTCCAGACGGACGCCGCCCTCCGGGACGGGTACCGCACCTCGGGCTTCCGCCTCATCAAGTTCGGCGAGGAGGCGGTGGTGGAGGTCGACCGGTTCGACCTGGGCTCGCCGGCGCGGGCGGATGCCCGGCACGAGGTCGCCCGGGCGCGGCGCGCGGGCCTAGAGGTCGTCACGGTCTGGGATCCACACCCGCCAGGAGGGCTGTGGACCGAGCTGGAGCAGGTGTCACGCGACTGGCTCCAGGTGCGGGGCGGCCGGGAGATGGGATTCTCCCTGGGGCGCCTGCGTGACGTCGACGGCAGCACTCGCTACACCGTCGCCCGCGATCGGAACGGACGGGTGCATGCCTTCTGCTCGTGGATCGAGATGGGCGACGGCGGGATGGCCCTCGACCTCATCCGGCGCCGTCCCGACGCCGCGGCGGGCGCCGTCGACCTCTGCATCGTCACCGCGATCGAGCGGAGCCGGATCGACGGCAGGACCCGGGTGTCGCTGGGCTCGGTGCCCTTCCGCGAAACCCTCGGTGACGCTCCGGACGGCCGCCTGGCGCGCGAGATCCGCGCCTACCTCTATGAGCACGGCTGCTGGGGCTATAGCTACCGAGGGCTCTCCCATTTCAAGGCGAAGTTCGCCACCGGCTGGGAGGGACGGGACGTCGCGGTGCCGCGAGGCCTGAGCGGCCTTCTCGCCCTGGCCGCGCTCATCCGGCTGCACAGCGGCTCAGCACCCTCCGCGCCCGGGGTCTCCCCCCTCCCGGTCGGTTTGGAGCCGGTGCCCCTGCCCTGAGCGGCCGGGGCCACAGCAGGGCGAGGGGGCCGGGCAGACACCGGGCCGTGCAGACACACCGGGCCGGTGAGGCCCGACCGGCCTCCGACGAGCGGATCAGGCCGCCCGTGGGAGCGCTGAGATCGGAGTCGCGAACCTCAGGCGTCCGGCCCTTCGCTGCGCACCCTCTCGACGTGCACCAGCGCCTCGCGGAGGCTGTCGATCCACTCGCCTTGGTGGCGGGCCACCAGGCGGACGCACCAGGCCAGAGCCTCGCTCCGGCTCCGCGCGACGCCTGCGTCGATCAGGGTGTCGAGGACGCGGCGATCGGCGAGCCGCAGCCGGGTCATCACGGGGACGCCCAGGGTCGTGAAGTGCTGGGTCACGTCCCCGCAGCGGGCGCCCCAGGAGATGGTGCGACCGAAGAGGCGCTCGGCGTCCCGGGCGACCGCGATCCGCGCCTGCTTGGTGTCTGCTCGGAAGCGCTCGATGCGCGCGGCGCGCGCCGTGGCCCGGGCGGAGTCTCCGGTCTCCGGAGCCAGCTCGACATCGGGGATCTCGCCGACGACGAGGATCTCGTCACGGTCGCCGCTGATGATCGGGGCGCCGGTGAAGAGCCCCTCGGGAAGCCGGCCGGCGAACCAGCCTTGCAGTTCCTCGTCGGTGAGCGCAGGGGCAGGGGTGGGCTCGGTCTGGTGGTGGGGGTGTTGGTGCTCGAATCGCATGCATTACATAGTTACATGGCAAGCAGAAAGAGTCAAACACCCCGGCGGNNTCCTGGAAGGTCTGCCCCGTTCCGGGCATCTGCTGTCCAGTGCCCCAGCCGGGCTGCATCCCGCCGAGCGCGGCCTGCTGGCCCGCACTCTGGGTGGCCCTCGCCACCATCTGGCTGACCCAGGCCTGCGCCTCCTCATGGTTCCTGAACTTGCCGGACCTCACCAGTGCGTCCAGAACCCGTGGGTTCTGCATGGCGGCGGTGAACTGGGGGAGGCTGGGGACGCCGGGGACGCCGGGGAAGCCGGAGGCGCCGGGAAAGCCGGGAGCACCGGGAAAGCCGACGGGCATGCCACCGCCGTATGCCGCAGGGAAGCCCGGAGGCATCACGCCCGCCGGGGGGAAGCCTGGCGGCATCGCGCCGGGGGAGGCCGAGGGGAAGCCCGGAGGCAGCGCGCCGGGGCCGGCCGGGGGGAAGCCGGGAGGCATGGCGCCCGCCGCCGCCGGGGTGAAGCCCGGAGGCATGGCGTCCGGAGCAGCCGGGGCGAAGCCCGGAGGCATGGCATCCGCCGCAGCCGGCGGGGAACCCGCGGACTGGCCAAAGGGGGTGCCCTGGGGGTAGCCGGGTGAGAAGGCGCTACCGGAGGCCGGATCGTAGCTGGGCGTGGGGACCGGGATGGGCTCGGGCTCGGGGGACTTGCGGTGGCCAAATTTCATAGGAGGCATGCTCGCAGGCGGGGAGCGACCGTGTCAAACCCGGCGGCTCAGCCGGGAAGGCCGCGGCCGGCGTCCTCCAGCGCCGCCCGGAGGAGCGGCGCGGCGACCGGGTGGGCAGCGAGCGGCGAGCCCTTGCCGAGGATGTCGCGATTGGTCTTGCGGATGTAGCGCCGCGTGAACTCCGGCTCCCCCAGGGCGACGACGTCGCGGATGTTGGAGAGGCGGTCCGCCGCCTTGAGCAGGGTGGCGTCGGGGTCCTTCCAGATCTCGCGGTAGTGGGCGCGCCGCATCGCACCGGTCATCGCGGGTGCTGGGTCGGTGAGCAGGGCGACGAGCTGCCGGGTGCGCTCCGGGAAGTCCACCAGGCCGTCGACGGTGAGCTCCGAGTCCTCGACCGCATCGTGCAGCAGCCCAGCCGCGAGGATCGCCGGATCGGTGACCCCCAGCTGCTCGCGCAGGATGAGCGCCACCTCCACCAGGTGGTCGATGTACGGGGTCCCCTGGCGCCGGGGCTGCCCTGCATGGGCGCGCTCGGCGATCGCGTGGGCGCGGGTGAGCAGGGCCGCATCCGGCTCCGGAACGCAAGCCAGCAGGTCGCCCAGATCGGCGGTCGGACGGGCGGCGGCGGGCATGTGAAGCCGACGATACATGGGGGCACCGGATGGAACGTCCTGGCGGCCCCACGTGCTCCGGGCGAAAAGGGGCTGCCGCGCGCCCCGGCGCGATCACGCCATCATTGCCGGTGACGTCACGCAAGGAGAGCCGATGGGCGCGGGAGCGCTGTTCATCGCGGTGTTCCTCGCCTGCGCCGTGGAGGCGGTCGAGGCGACCACGATCGTCCTGGCGGCCGGCCTCGCCCGCGGGTGGAGGTCAGCCGGGTACGGCGCCGTGGCGGCGGNNCGCCGTCCTCGCCGTCGTGGTGGCCGCGCTCGGGCCCGCACTCACCGCGATCCCGACGAATGCCCTGCGCCTCGTCATCGGCACGGTCCTGCTCGTGTTCGGCGTGCAGTGGCTGCGCAAAGCGGTGCTGCGCGCGGGCGGCGTGACCGCCCTGCACGACGAGGAGGCGATCTTCCAGAGGAAGCTGGCGGCAGCGCAGCGGGCCGCCTCTCACCGGAGAGGCACCGTCCCGGACTGGTACGGGTTCACGCTCGCCTTCCAGGGTGTGCTCCTCGAGGGGACGGAGGTGGCATTCATCGTGCTCACCTTCGGGAGCAACCAGCACGCCATCCCGCTGGCCTCGGCCGCCGCCGGGGCCGCGATCCTGGTGGTGGGCGCGGCCGGCTTTGCGGTGCGGGCACCGCTCGCCCGGGTGCCCGAGAACGCCCTGAAGTTCCTGGTCGGGGTCATGCTCACCGGGTTCGGTGCCTTCTGGGCGGCAGAGGGGGCGGGGGCGCGCTGGCCGGGTTCGGACGCGGCGCTGCTCGTGCTGCTGCCTGGTATCGCGCTCCTCGGCCTGCTGCTCGTGGCCGGGCTGCGCCGGCAGAAGGGCTCCCGGGATCGCCGGACCGCGGCCGCGTCGCCCGCCCAGCAGGCGAGCTGATGCGCCGGAGGTTGCGCGCTCCGGCCGCGTTCGTGTACGACCTCGTCATCGGCGACGACTGGAGGGGGGCGCTCGGGCTGGCCATGGCGGTGGCCGTGACCGCAGCGATCAGCCGGACGACGTTCCCGAGTTGGTGGCTGCTGCCCACAGCGATCCTCGCCCTGCTCCCGTGGAGCGTCTGGCGGACGGCGCGGCGCCGCGCCTAAGCGCAGCTGAAAGCAGCCATGCGGCCCCCGCCGGGCCGCGGAGCTGGGCCCGGCTTCGGCGTCCAGATCGACGGCCTGGGCGCCGCACCTCAGACCAGGCGGCGAGCTTCCCGCGGGTCGAGGGCCACGTGGTGCTTGGTCCGGATGTCGCGCACCGTGCCGCTCTGCGCCCGCATCACCAGGCTGTGGGTCTCCGCCCACCAGTTGTGGTACTGGACGCCGCGCACCAGGCCGCCACCGGTCACCCCGGTGACCGCGACCGCGACATCCTTGCCCGGAACCAGGTCGGCGATGCCGAACTTCGCCTCCGGATCGAACCCGGCGGCACGGAGCGCCGCCGACTCCTCCTGGTTGCGCATCCAGGGCCGGCACTGCATCTCGCCACCGAGGCAGCGCAGGGCGCACGCGGCGAGGACCGCCTCGGCGGTGCCCCCGGACCCGATGAAGACGTCGATGCCGCTGCCCGGCCAGGCCGTCATCAGCGCCGCAGCGATGTCGCCGTCGCTGATGAGCACGAGCCGGCTGCCCAGCACGCGCACCCGCTCGATGAGGCTCTGGTGACGGGGGCGATCGAGCAGCATGACGGTCAGGTCCGGGACATGCACGTCCATGGCGAAAGCGATGCGGCGCAGGTTGTTCTCGGGGGTGTCGCCGATGTCGATGGCACCCCGCGCCCCGGGCCCCACCGCCAACTTGTGCATGTAGGCGCAGGGGGGCGGCGTGGCGATCCCGCCCGGCTCGGCGGCCGCGGCGATCGAGAGTGCCTGCGAGAGCCCCTTGGCGACCAGGCTCACGCCGTCGACCGAGTCGATCGCCAGGTCCACCGGGTCGCGCCCGACCCCGATGCGCCGCCCCGGGCTGAGGGGGTCGGCCACGCCGCCGGCATCGATGACGATGTGCCCGTCGAAGGGCATGCCGAGGAGGGCCTCCTCCATGGCGCGCTCCCCGACATCGCGCGTGCTCGTCTTGTCACCGCGGCCGAGCCAGTGGCCGACGGCCAGGGCGGCGGCCTCGGTGGCGCGCAGGAGCTCGAGTCCACGGTGACGTTCGCGGCTCAACCGTGCCGGCGAAACCGTGGCCGCCCGACGCTCTGCTGGGGTCAGGGCTCAGCCGCCTCCATGGCCGGGTCGACGCGCGACGAGAGGACGCCCCGGACGGATCCCGGGATCTCGTCGGCGACCGGCGCCGGAGCGGCGGCGGCCCCGGCGGCCTCCGCACGCGTCGCCTCGGTGTCGACGCCGGCCCGGCGGCAGACCGCGGCCATGAACTCCCGGAAGAGCGGGTGGGGCCGGCCCGGCCGCGAGCGGAACTCGGGGTGGAACTGCGACCCGACGAAGAACGGATGGTCGCGCAGCTCGATGATCTCGACCAGGCGTCCGTTCGGTGAGGTCCCGCTGTAGACGACGCCGAATTCGGCCAGGCGCTCCCGGTATTGATTGTTGAACTCAAAGCGATGGCGATGGCGCTCGTACACGACCGACTCGCCGTAGGCGACCGCGGCGTGGGTGCCCGGCTGCAGCTTGCAGGGGTAGACGCCCAGGCGCATGGTCCCGCCCTTGTTCTCGATGTCACGCTGCTCGGGGAGCAGGTCGATGACGGGGTTCGCGGTGAAGGCGTTGAACTCGGTGGAGTTGGCGTCCTCGGTGCCCAGCGCCTCGCGCGCGATGTCGATGGTGGCGCACTGCATGCCCAGACAGAGGCCGAGATAGGGCACCTGGTGGCGGCGCGCGAATCGGGATGCGAGCACCTTGCCCTCGATCCCCCGGTGGCCGAATCCGCCGGGCACCACCACGCCGTCGACACCCTCCAACCTCTCCGGGGTCATCTCCTCGGCGTTGACCCACTCCAGGTGCAGGTCGACGCCGCAGTGCACCGCAGCGTGGCGGAGCGCCTCGGCGACGCTGATGTAGGCGTCGGGCATGGCCACGTACTTGCCGACCAGGGCGACGCTCACCGCCGGCTTGGGGGCCTGGATGCGGGCCACCATCCGGCGCCAGTCGTCGAGATCAGGCGGCCCGGCCGAGATGCCCAGCAGCTCGACGATGTAATCGCCCAGCCCGGCCGCCTCGAGCATCAGCGGCACCTCGTAGATGGAGCGCGCGTCGGGAACATTGATGACCGCCCGCAGAGGAACATCGCCGAAGAGCGCGATCTTCTCCTTCTGCCCTTCACCGATCAGACGGTCGCTGCGCGCGACGATGACGTCCGGCTGGATGCCGATGGAACGGAGCTCGTTCACCGAATGCTGGGTCGGCTTGCTCTTGAACTCCTCGCTGGCCGCGATGTAGGGGACGAGGGTCAGGTGCACGTAGCAGACATTGCTGCGGCCGATGTCGTTCTTGAACTGGCGGATCGCCTCCAGAAAGGGCAGCGACTCGATGTCGCCCACGGTCCCGCCGACCTCGACGATCACGACATCCGGTTCAGGAAGCTCGTTTTCGGCGACCCGGAGAACGCGCTGCTTGATCTCGTTGGTGATGTGGGGAATGACCTGGACGGTGCCCCCAAGGTAATCGCCACGCCGTTCTTTGGCGATCACACTCGCGTAGATGCGACCGGTGGTGACGTTGCTCGCCTGGGAGAGGGCGACATCGACGAAGCGCTCGTAATGGCCGAGGTCGAGGTCGGTCTCAGCCCCATCGTCGGTGACGAAGACCTCGCCGTGCTGATACGGCGACATGGTGCCGGGATCGACGTTCAGGTACGGGTCGAGCTTCTGCATCCCGACATGAAGCCCCCGAGCCTTGAGGATCGTGCCGATGGAGGCGGCGGTGATGCCCTTGCCCAGCGAGGAGACGACACCGCCGGTCACGAACACGAACTTGGCCATCGTGGAGGACCTCCCGGTGCCGTGGTTTTTCCGATGTTACCAGTTACTGATTGGGCGCGACACGCTGTTGACGACTGGAAGCCTCCACTCCGCATCGGAGCGGCTGGGCCGCGCCGCCCGCCGCCTGCTCAGCCGGCACCCCGCGGTTCGAGGATCACCACCCGGGTCTCCTCCGCCGTCCCCATCGCCCCGGTGAGGCTGAGCTTGGGCTGGGTCGGCAGGGTCTCCTCGGTGAGCCCCATCTCCTTGGCGAACCTGTCAACGAGATCGTAGTCGCCACTACCCTCCACTCCACTGCTGCGGTAGCGGACCGGCACAACGATGGACGGAGCGATGGCGTTCACGACCTTGGTGGCGGCCACGGCGGCGAGCGCATCCACGCCGCCGACGGGGACGGCGAGCACATCCACCCGGCCCAACTCGTCCACCTCGTCCTCGGTGAGCTGGCGGTCGAGCCTGCCCAGGGTGACGACGCAGACCTCGTCGACCTCGATGCGCATGATCGTCGTCTCGCCGGAGACCAGCCCGTGGATGGTCACGCCACGAACCTCGAACTCCCCGGGCCCGGCCACCTCCTGCGGCTGGCCCTCGCGCAAGCGCAGCCGGTCAGGGACGGTCTCGCCGTCGGTGCGCACGATGATGTCGGGCTGCGAACGGCCGAGGCCGGGCAGCGTGGTCGCGGGCGGGTCGATGAGCACCACGACGTCGCGGCCGCGCAGGCGGAGGCAGGAAAGTCCGAGATAGGTGATCTCCACGGTCCGAGCGATCTTAGCCGGGATCGGGGTCAGGACGGGCCGGCCGGGGGGGCCGGGGGCGTGGGCCGCCGGCCGATCGCGGTCCTGCTCAGGACGACGCGGGCGACGGCGAGCTGACCGGGCCCCCCACCTGGACCGCGATGGTCTGGGTGGTCGTCCCCCTGACCACGGTGACCTCGGCGGTGTCGCCGGGGCTGAGTCCGAGGGAGGCGGGATCGAAGGGATGGGTGGCGTCCATGGCGATCCCATTCACCGAGGTGACGATGTCGCCCGCCTGGAGCCCGGCAGCCGCAGCCGGGCCGCCGGCGTCGACGGAGTTGATGAGGGCGCCGGGGATGGTGCCGGCCGCGGCGGCGCGAGCCGGGTCGAGGTAGCTGGAGACGACCCCGAAGGTGCCCGGGGTCTGCACCGCCCCCCCGGAGACGCTCGCGATCAGGGTCGCGGCCGCGCTCAGCGAGAGGGCGGTGACATCGGGCGGGGATGGAGCCTGGATGATCGTGTCGACGACGCCGATCAGGTCCCCGGCGGCGTTGAGCACCGGCGCCCCGTCGGCCCCGGGCTCGCTGATGGCACCGATGCTGATCGCCCCCTGCAGGGTCGTCTGGCCGGTGGCGGTGGCGGTGGTCACCGTCACCCCCACCGCACTCACATCGCCCACGCCCACGTCCAGTCCCCCGGAGGCCGGGCGGCTGAGAGCGATCGCCTGATCGCCGACCGCCGGAGCGGAGGCGGCGAGCGGGATCGCGTCGAGATTGAGATTGGTGGCACCGGTCACGCTCAGCACCACCAGGCCGTGGGTGGCGTCCACGCCCGCGACCACGGCATCGTAGCCCTGGCCGTCGGCGAGCCCCACCCGGAGCTGGCTGGCGCCCTCGACGGCGTGAGCGCTGGTGAGGATCAATCCATCCGACCTGACCACGACGCCATCGACGAGGCTGGCTGTCCCGTCCGCCAGCTCGGCGGCGGTCACCGGCTGCGTGGCAATGGTGACCACCGACGCCGCGTTCGCCTGGGCGAGCTGGCCGATGGTCTGGGGCCGGGTGCTCGTCGACCCGGTGATCTGCTGGTAGACGATGCGCTGGACCGGGCCGTAGTGCTGGTAGATCGACCAGGCGGCCGCTCCCCCACACAGTGCCCCGACGAGGGCGACCAGAATCCCGGCCGCGAGCACCCGCACCCGGGGGCCGGGACGGATCAGCGGCTGGACGGGCGGGGATTCCGGTGCGGTCTCTTCCATCGACCCCGCAGGGTACGCCACCGGAGGGCGGCCATTCGCCACCCTACGCATCCTGCGCGCGCGCGGCGCGCCTCGACCCCGCCTCGAGGCGCCCTCAATGGCGGCCCCTGCCGCGAACCTCCCCGGCCCGGCTGCGCCTGGCAGGGGCTAGGGTGACGGCGTCGGCGACGCGGCGGGGGTGCCCGACGGCGTCGGGAGGCTCACCCCGCCGGCCGCGAGCAGCAGCTCGAGCTGGCTGATGTCGGAGTTGATCGCCGCCTGCGCCTGACCGGCCGCGCTCAGGTTGCCGCTCGCGTAGTCGGCCTTGAGGTTGGCCTCCTGGGTGACCAGGTCGCTGATGATCGCCAGCTCCTGGGAGGTGTAGCCGCCGGCAGGCGGGGACACCGACGGGCTCGCCGTCGGGGTCGGCGAGGCACCTGGCGAGGCCACGGGCGTCGCCTCGGGTGAGGCGGCCGCGGTCGTTCCGGGAGGAGCCAGGCCTGTCGGCAGGGTGGTGACGTTGTACAGGGTCGCGATCGCGCTGGACAGACTCGTCCCCATGGCGACGCTGTTCTGCGTGCCGACGATGACGAAGCGGAGCTGCGGGAAGCTCACCCCGCTCGCCTGGTTGGGCAGCACGTAGAAGGGGCGCACGAAGAGGAACGAGTCGTCGTTGAAGGGCAGCACGATGACGTTGCCCAGGTAGACCTGGGAACCCGACTGCCCCACCAGCGTGCGTTCCTCACTGATGGTCGGGTCGGTGTTGGAGTTGTTGTCGAACTGGTAGGGGCCGCGCACGTTGGTGTTGTTGCCCAGGGGGACGGCCACCAGAGGCGGATGGTCCGTCGTCGTGTAGTCGGACTCCGCCGCCAGCCACGCGGTCATGTTGCTCGCCTGCCCGCCACTCCCACTCTGATAAGGGCTGAACGTCTGCATCAGGACGAATTGGGGGGTGGGGTTGCCGGGCAGGGTCAGCTCGACGTACTGAGGTGTGGTCGTGACCACGGTGCCGTCGGGCTGGAGCCCCTGGGACGGGCTGTAGAAGTCGTTCTTGGCGAAGAAGTCGGCCGCCACCTGGGGGTTGCTGACCGGCAGCGTGTCATCCACGTGCACCTGGGCGTAGACCTTGACCTGGTTGCTGAAGAGGTTCTCCGGGTAGCGCAGGTGCTGGACCAGGACGGAGGGCATCTGACTGATCGGGTGGAGCAGCCCGGGGTAGATGCCGCTCCAGGCGGCGGTGAGGGGCTCGTTCATGTCGACCGCGTAGAGGGTGACGGCGCAGGTGCGGGCGTCGATCACCGCCTTGACGGCGTTGCGCTGGTAGGAGATCCCGCTGACGTTGTCGGACTCCGGGAAGCTGCCGGTCTCGACGTACGCGTCGGCGATCCACATCAGATCATCCGTCTGCGGGTCGGCCACGATGTAGGGGTCGGAGTCGACGGTCAGGAACGGCGCGATGCTCTGGATCCTCTGGTCGATGGTCCGGTTGATCAGGACCACGCTCTGGCTGTTCGGGAGGGTGCTCAGGAAGAGGTTGAGGCCCCCGAACTCGGTGATCGAGGTGGCCAGCTTGTCGATCGGGTTGTTGATCGTGAAGCCGGCCATGCCGGTGCCGGCGTGGATGTAGGCGTCCGGCGTCGACGGGTAATTGAATTCGAGCTGGTTGGTGTTGACCACCACCGGCTGGGTGGTCTGCTCACCGCAGTAGATCTCCGGGTTGCCGGCGGTGGCGCCGCCGGTGGCGCCGAAGCTCAGTGCCGGAGGGGCGGTGGAGTCGACCTGCTGGAGCGGCTCCTTGCCGTCCAGGATGTCGGGCTCGCCCTCGGCTCCGACCTGGCTGACGGAGACCGCGGTGATGCCATAGCCGTGGGTGTAGACGAAGGTGTCGTTGACGAAGTTGGAGTTGGGGATGTCGCCCTCGGCGATCTCGCGGGCCCCGATCATCACCTCGGTCTCCTGCCCGCTGGCGTTGGGGTAGCGGTCGATGGTGACGTTGTCGAAGGTCTGATAGCTGCGGGTGCGATCGACCTGGTTGAGGACGGCCGGAAGCTGGGTGGGATCCTGGACGCGGATATTGGCCAGCGTCCCGGGGTCGGCAGCGAGATCGCCCGTGAGGGTCGGGCTGACCACCGTCTTGAAGGGCTGGTCGACGACGGACGCCTGACTGCCGGTGGTCTCCAGGCCCCAGGCGTAGCGGCTCGAGGTCAGGTAGTTGTCGATCGACTTAGCCTGAGCCTGCTCGGCGTTGGGGTTGACGGCGGTGGCCGTGTAGACCGCCTCGGGAATGATGGTGAGCGCTCCCGCCACAACCAGCCAGCCCCCGAGCAGCCCGCCCATCCAGGCGACCGTCCCCCAGGTGGGCCGCCGCCGGCTCCGCCGAACCAGGATGGCGCCGATCGCCACCGCGAAGACCAGCGCGATCCACTGGAGGGCACTGAGCACAGGAATGAGCACGTTCAGGTCGGTGGCATTGGGACCGACGAACGCGTATTGGGAGTTCTGCTCGGTGGCCAGGTGGTAGACGCCGAAGTGCGCCCCCAGCCCGGCCATGATGAAGATGCCGATCAGCGCCACCCCCGCGTGCCGTGTGCCGATCCTGAGCGCGTCGTCGGCGCTCATCCCCTTGACCGGGTGGAGCTGGACGTCCAGCTCGTCGGGGGCGTGGATCACCATCAGGGCGACGCAGACCACCGCGATCGCGCCGAGGAGGCCGATGACCGCGCCCCCCCACAGCAGCGCCGAGAAGGAGTCGATCACCGGGAGGGTGAAGACGAAGAAGCCGTAGTCCATGTGGAAGACCGGGTCGGTGGCGCCGAAGGCGTGGCCGTGGATGAAGAGGAGGACGTCCTGCCACGAGCCGGCGAGGTGGGCACCCCCGCCGATGCCGGCCAGGACGGCGATGGCGATCCCGGTCCAGAAGGTGATCCGTCCGGACAGGGCATCGATGCCGCGGACGGCGCGCGCCCAGAACGGCACGCTGGCCCCGACCAGGCCGCCGGTGATGACGAGCCCGATCAGGAAGAGGACGACCTGGGCGATCAGCGGGGTCCAGAAGACGTTGGTGTGGCCGAGGCTGGAGAGGTAGAGGTAGTTGACCCGGAGCTGCGCCAGCGCGAGGGCCACGATCACCAGGACGACGATCACGGCGATGACGATCAGCGCGATCTTCCGGAACCGGGTGTAGCGAGGGCTCCGGACCACCCGGGGCCGGCGCCGCCGGAACAGCAACTCAGGGTCGAAGTTGAAGGTGCTCACCGCCCGGCCGATGGTACTCGACTTGACCCCGGCGGTCGCGCCAGGGCCTCCCCTCCCCGGTCGACCCGGTCGTGAGCTGTCGCCGTCCGGCGGCTAGCGCCGCTGGAGCAGGAGACGGACGTCGAACGGGTCGCGACGCCGCCGGATCCGCCGCGACACCTCGGGGCGGACCTGGACCATGTAGGGCTCCTGCTCGCGCAGGACCTCCTCGATGGCGTCGGCGACCAGCATCCCACCGTGGACGGTCGGCACCCGGTCGGCCAGGGCGTCGGCCATCCTCTCGGTGACGACCGTGATCTCCATCTCGTGGGCCTGCTCCAGGAGGGTCAGGCAGTCGTCAAGGCGACGGAGCCGTTGCCGACGGTCCTCACCACCCTGCAACTCGATCATGGGTGAAAAATAGCGCAATTCGACCACGACAGGGAGTCCCGCCAGGTCGAGAGGTTGCCCCCCGCTCCGCGGACCCCTCCCGGCGCTTCCGCCCTGCCTTCCCCGTCCCCGCCGGCGCTGAGGCCGGATGGGATCAGCGGAAGGGCGCCCCCGCCCGCCGGGGACGCGCGCGGGACCCGGGAAGGGTGGTGGCGGCCGGGGGGGCGACGACCGCGGCCGGCCGCTCCGGCCGGTGGGACGGTCTCCCGTTGCCGGCGGCGCCGATGATCGGGCGGAGATAGACACCCGTGGCGCTCCGGGGCTCGCCCGCGATCATCTCCGGGGTACCGGCCGCGACCACCTCGCCCCCGGCGTCCCCGCCGTCCGGGCCCAGGTCGATGATCCAGTCGGCGGTCTTGACCACGTCCAGGTTGTGCTCGATGACGATGACGGTGTTGCCCGCGTCGACCAGGCGGTGGAGGACGGTAAGGAGCTTCTCCACGTCCGCGAAGTGCAACCCGGTGGTGGGCTCGTCGAGGATGTAGAGGGTGCGCCCGGTGTCGCGCCGCGAGAGCTCGGTGGAGAGCTTGACCCGCTGCGCCTCGCCGCCGGAGAGCTGGGTGGCGGGCTGGCCCAGCCGGATGTAGCCGAGCCCGACATCCTGCAGGGTGCGGAGGCGGCGGACGATGCGGGGCTGGTTGGCAAAGAGCTCGGCGGCATCGTCGACGGTCATCTCCAGGACGTCGGCAATCGACTGGCCGCGGAACTTCACCTCCAGCGCCTCGCGGGTGTAGCGACGTCCCTTGCAGACGTCGCAGGCGACGTAGATGTCGGGCAGGAAGTGCATCTCGATCTTGATCATCCCGTCGCCCGAGCAGGCCTCGCACCGCCCGCCGGAGACGTTGAAGGAGAAGCGACCCGGCTTGTAGCCGCGTATCTTGGCCTCGGGCAGCTTGGCGAAGAGGTCGCGGATGTCGGTGAAGACGCCCACGTAGGTGGCCGGGTTGCTGCGCGGGGTCCGGCCGATCGGCGACTGGTCGACGTCGATGACCTTGTCGATGTGCTGGATGCCCTCGACCTTCTCGTGCTTGCCGGGGCGCTCCTTGGCCCGGTAGAGGGCCTGAGCGAGGCGGCGGTAGAGGATGTCGTTGACGAGCGTCGACTTGCCGCTGCCACTGACTCCGGTGACGCAGATGAAGAGGCCGAGGGGGAACTGCACGGTCAACGACTTGAGATTGTTCTCGGTGGCACCGGTGACGGTGAGAGCCCGGCCGTCGGTGGAGCGGCGCAGCGGCGGGATGGGGATGCGGAGCTCGCCGCGGAGGTACTGGCCGGTGACGCTGCGTTCTGACGCGAGCACGTCCGCGAGGGTGCCGGCGACGATCACCTCCCCGCCGCGCTCCCCGGCTCCGGGACCGATGTCGACGATGAAGTCCGCACTCCGGATGGTCTCCTCGTCGTGCTCGACGACGATCAGGGTGTTGCCCAGATCACGGAGTGTCGTGAGGGTGGCGAGCAGCTTGTGATTGTCCCGCTGATGGAGACCGATGGACGGCTCGTCGAGGATGTAGAGGACGCCCATCAGCTTGCTTCCGATCTGGGTCGCGAGCCGGATGCGCTGACTCTCGCCGCCGGAGAGCGACGCCGAGGCCCGGTCGAGGCTCAGATAATCGAGCCCGACGTCGCGGAGGAAGCCGAGCCGCTCGCGGATCTCCTTGAACGCCCTGCCCGCGATCTGCATCTCGCGCTCGGTGAGCCTGAGGTTCTCGCTGCGGCGAAGCGCCATCACCACCGTGAGAGCGGTGAAGTCCATGATGCTCATCCCGTCGACGGTGACGGCGAGAAACTCCGGCTTGAGCCGCTTGCCGCCGCACGCGGGGCAGGGCTTCTGCATCATCAGCCGCTCGATCTCCTGCTTGACCCACTCCGACTCGGTCTCGCGGTAGCGGCGCTCGAGGTTGGGGATCACGCCCTCGTAAGACGCGTCGTAGGCGTGGGTGCGACCGGTGTGGGAGACGTAGCGCATCCGGACGGTCTCGTCCTTGGGGAGGCCGTAGAGGATGACCCGCTGTTCACGGGCCGAAAGGTCGCGGAAGGGGACGTCGGTGGGGATCCTGTAGTGGCGGCAGACGTTCTGGAGGACGTCGAGGAGCCACATCTGGGACGGGCCCTTTGTCCAGCCGGAGAGCGCCCCATCGTCGATGGAGAGCGACGGGTCGCGCACCACCGCGTCGCGGTCGACCTCCATGCGCAGCCCGAGCCCGGTGCAGGTGGGGCAGGCGCCGTGCGGGTTGTTGAAGGAGAAGTTGCGGGGAGCGGGCTCCTCCATGGAGATGCCGCAGTAGACGCAGGCGTAGTCCTGGGAAAAGAGCATCTCGCCGACGGCCACGGTCCGGGGGGAGGTGCCGTCGGGCGCCTCGGGGGCCCCGTCATCTACGGTCTCGGACGCAGCCGCCGAGTCGCCCGTCACAGCCGCGGTCGTGACCCCTATGCCGTCAGTGCCGGCCGCCGCGGGCCCGGGCAAGCCGGGCTCGGCCTCGGGCGCGGCTGCTCCTGCGGCACCCTCGGTCCCCTCCTCTCCCCGGCTCCCGGGCTGGTCGGCCGGGATCAGCAGGATCAGGCCGTCGCTCAGCTTGGCCGTCTGCTCCAGCGAGTCGCTGAGCCGGCTGCGCAGCTCGGGACCGATCACGACGCGGTCGACGACGATCTCGATGTCGTGCTTGAACTTCTTGTCGAGGACGATGGGGTCGCCGAGGTCGCGGACCTCACCGTCCACCCGCGCCCGGGCATAGCCCTTACGGCGAGCCTCGGCGAAGATCTCGCGGTGCTCACCCTTGCGCCCCTGCACCATCGGCGCCGCCACCATCAGCCGGGTNNTGGGGGTGGCCGATCCGGGCGTACACCAGCCGGAGGTAGTCGTAGATCTCCGTGACCGTGCCGACCGTGGAGCGGGGGTTCTTGCTGGTCCCCTTCTGATCGATGGAGATGGCCGGGGAGAGGCCGTCGATGTGGTCGACATCCGGCTTTTCCATCTGGCCCAGGAACTGGCGCGCGTAGGCCGAGAGCGACTCCACATAGCGCCGCTGTCCCTCGGCGTAGATGGTGTCGA
>PLAX01000218.1 GCA_003135255.1 Candidatus Dormiibacterota bacterium
GCTGGAGATCCAGCACCAGGACATCTACACGATCTCCGCACCACTCGACCTCGGCGGTCTCTTCGACGTCTGCAAGCTGGACCGTCCCGAACTCAAGTTCCGCTCCTGGGTGCCGGTGACGCCGCCGCGCTTCGCCCACGACCTGGGAGGCGACGGCGACCTCTTCCGGGTCCTGCGCGAGGACCAGCTCCTGGTCCATCACCCCTACGACAGCTTCGAGCACACCGTCGAGGCGTTCATCGCGCAGGCCGCCGAGGACCCCGCGGTGCTCGCCATCAAGCAGACCCTCTACCGGACCTCGGGACCGGTGAGCCCCATCATGCGCTCGCTCACGCGCGCGGCCGAGGCCGGCAAGCAGGTGGTGGCAATGGTCGAGCTCACCGCCCGCTTCGACGAGCAGAACAACATCAACTGGGCCGAGGTCCTGGAGGACGCCGGCGTGCACGTGGTCTATGGCACGGTCGGTCTCAAGACTCACGCCAAGGTGACCCTGGTGGTCCGCGAGGAGCCCGGCGGCATCCGCCGCTACTGCCACATCGGCACCGGCAACTACAACCGCGACACCGCGCGCGTCTACGAGGACATGGGCCTGCTCACCTCCGACCCCGCCCTGGGCGCCGACGTGGGCGAGCTCTTCAACAGCCTCACCGGCTACAGCCGGCAGGCACGGTACCGCAAGCTCCTGGTCGCCCCCGACTCGATGCGCCCCGCATTGCTGCGCCTGGTCCGGCGCGAGACCGAGCGCGGCGAGGCAGGCCGGATCGTCATCAAGGTCAACAATCTGGTCGATCCGGAGATGATCGCGGCACTCTGCCTCGCCTCACAGGCCGGAGTGCAGATCGACCTCATCGTGCGCAGCATCTGCTGCCTGCGCCCGGGGGTCCCCGGGCTGACCGACAACATCCGGGTCCGGTCGCTCGTCGGCCGCTACCTGGAGCACTCCCGCATCCTCCGCTTTGGCCGCGACGGGAAGGACAGCGACTACTACATCAGCTCGGCGGACCTGATGCCGCGCAACCTGGACCGGCGCGTGGAGGCCGCGGTCCCCATCCGCGCTCCCGAGCTGCGGGCCCGCCTCGACCAGGTCCTGGACATCAACCTGAGCGACGACACCCTCGCCTGGGAGCTGGGCTCCGACGGCGAGTGGCGGAGGGTGTCGAAGGGCGCCGGCGTCGACACCCAGATCCGGCTGCAGGAGATCGCGCTGCGCCGAGCCGAGGGGAAGAGCTGAGCCCGGCCCTGCCGGTCGAGCGGTGCCAGGTCGACCTCCCGGTGGGCATCGCGTTCCGGCTCCGTCAGCTGAGGTGGGGACGGACGGCCACGACGCGGATCGAGCGCTTCGAGACCATCCACTGGGACACCCCGGACTTCCGGCTCGCCGCCTGGGATGCCGGGCTCCGCTACCGGCACGGCCGCGGCTGGCGCGTGACCCTCGCCGACTGGCCCGAGGGCCCCGGATTCCGCCGCATGTTCGTCGACCTCGAGGGGAGCCCGGCCTCGCCGCCGGCGGAGGCGCTCCGCCTGCTCAGCCCCTACCTTCGGGGAGCCGAACTTCGGCAGGTCGCACGACTGCGACATCTGGAGACCGAGCGCCAGGTCGGCGAGCTCTGGGCCATCCACCAGGTGGTGAGCCTGCTGGTCGAGCGCCGCGCGGTGGCGCACGCCCGCCGGGTCAGCCTGCGCAGCCACGGCCCGCTCACCGGCACCCGCCAGGCGCTGGCGGCGCTCCGCAAGGCCGGGGTCGTGGACACCACCACGCTGCCGCTCCTCGCCGAGCTGGTCGGCCCCGAGGCCGCGCCGGGGTGGCGGGAGACGCCGCTCGATCGCGACAGCAGCGTCGCCCAGGCGGTGACCGCGGCGCTGCGCGACAACGCGGCCAGATTGATCCGCAATGAGGCAATCGTCCTCGAGGGGAGCGACCCCGAGGGGGTGCACCAGGCCCGGGTCGCGTGCCGCCGCTACCGCTCCGCGCTGCAGACGTTTGCCCCGGTGCTCGAGCCCGCGTGGACGGCCGAGCTCCGCGCCGAGCTGGGGACGCTGGGAACGGACCTGGGCGCCGTCCGCGACACCGAGGTCCTGCTGATGCGGCTGCGCGCCAGCGCGGCGGCACGGGGTGTCGAGGGCGAGGCGACCGAGCGGCTGCTGAGCCGCCTGGTCGGCGAGCGGGTGCTGGTTCGCGACGTCCTGATCTCCGTCGTCGAATCCCACGAGCACGGCGAGCTGCTGGAGCGCCTGCTCGCCGCGGCCTCCCATCCGGCCCTGCTCCCGGAGACGGCCGACCAACCGGCGCCCGCCGTCCTCCTGCCCCTGATGGGGGCCAGCTGGCGCAAGCTCGCGCGGCGGGCCCGCCGGCTCGACGCCCACCCGAGCGACGTTGATCTCCACCAGCTGCGCATCGCCGCCAAGAAGTGCCGCTATGCGGTCCTCGCCCTGGTTCCCCTGCTCGGGGACGGTCCGGCGCGCATCGGAGTGCGGCTCGGCACCCTCCAGGACACGCTCGGCGATCAGCACGACGCGGTGGTGGCGGGCAACTGGCTGCAGGAGGCGGTGGGACGGGCCGCCGACCCGGAGACGGCGTTCGCCGCCGGCGTCCTCTACGCGATCGAACGGGAGCGAGCCGAGGCCGGTCGGGAGACCTGGCGTGAGCCATGGGCGGCGCTCGACCGCAAGAAGGGGTGGGGCTGGATGTGACCGTCATGGGGGAGTGGATGTGACGGACACGGGGAATCGGACGTGACCGCCAAGGCGCGGGCCGGCCGGCCACCGGCGGCGAACGCCGCCGCGGCGCGCTCGCGGTCGGGGCGGATCCTCCTGGTCCGTCACGCCGATGCCGGCGAGCGGGCGGAATGGACCGGGCCGGACCGCGACCGGCCGCTCAGCGCCCGGGGCCGGGCCCAGTCCGAGCTGCTCGCCGCCCTCCTCGCCCGCAACCCCGTCGAGCGCCTGGTGAGCAGCGCGTATCTGCGCTGCGTCGAGACGTTTGTCCCGCTGGGCGCCAGGCTCGGCCTGCTCACGGAGACGGCCGGCTGGCTCGAGGAGGGGGCGGATCCCGAGAAGGCGCTGACGGCGCTGCTGGTGGGCGGCTCCGTGGCGGCGTGCAGCCACGGCGACGTGGTGAGCGGCATCCTCTTCGAGCTCTCCGAGCGCGGGATCGCGCTGGGCTCCAGTCCCCGGATGCAGAAGGCGTCCACCTGGGTGCTGGACATCCAGGAGGGCCGGGTGGCCACGGCGAGGTACGTGCCCCCGCCGGACTGAGGTCCTCGCGGTTAGGTCAGGGGAACTGGACCTCGTACCGCTGCGCACCAGGGGTCGCAGTACCCGACCACCGATGGGGCCTTCGGCCCCTAGAGTTGCCGCGCGCGCTTCTGTTCCCCTAAAGTGATCAGACCGTGCCGACCACCACACCTGACATCGCCCCCATCACCGGCCGGGTTGAGCTCTTCCGGAGCTGCCTGGTCTCGACCCAGTACCCGGGCGTCGAAGCCGCCACCAAGTGGCTCTTCGAGCAGCTGGATGTCGAGTACATCGTCAACTCGGACCAGACCTGCTGCACCGGCCTCGGCTACTACACCGACGTGGTCTCCTTCCCCACCACCGTCGCGGTGGCGGCGCGGAACGCCTGCGTGGCGGTGGAGGCGGGCCACCCCATCCAGGCCTACCTCTGCTCGACGTGCTACGCCATCAACAAGAAGGCCCGCGACGTCCTGGAGGAGCCCGAGCAGCGCCGCCGGACCAACGACGTCCTCAAGAAGGTCGGCCGCGAGTACGACGACGCCGTCGCCTCGACGGTGCGGCACCACCACGTGCTCGAGGTTCTCTGGAGCCGTCACCCCTCCATCCGTGGGCTGGTCCGCCGGCGCCTCTCGGGGCTCAAGGTGGCGACCCACCCGGCCTGCCACTACTGCAAGGTGTTCCCCGACGAGGTCCTCGGCGACGGTGAGGACCTGATGCTGCCCGAGGACCTCCTCGAGCCGACGGGTGTCGAGAAGACGGGGTACTACCCGGAGAAGGGGACCCACTGCGGAGCCGGATTCCGCCAGCGGTTCGTCAACCCGGGGATGTCGATGGCGGTGACCCGGGAGAAGCTCCGGCGCCTCGCCGAGCAGGGCGTCGACGTCTGCGTCCACATGTGTCCCAACTGCCACATCCAATTCGACCGCTTCCACGACGTGATCTCCCAGACGGCCGGCGAGGACTATCCGTTTGTCCACCTCCACGTGCAGCAGCTGCTGGCCCTGGCGCTGGGCGCGGACCCCGACAAGGTCTGCGGCGTCGAGGCGCACTCGCAGAATCTCGAGCCGCTCCTGGAGCGCATCGGCGCCCGCGAGCGCGTGAGCGTGGCGGTGGCGGATGGGAGCGCGGCCGGATGATCGGGCTTCCCGAGAGGGCGGAGCTCGACCAGGCGGCTGCGGCCCAGGAGGTGGGGGCCGCCGTTTCCGGCACCAGCGCCGACCAACCCTCCAACCCGTACGCGACGCTGGCCGCCAACGCCTTCGCCTCGCCGGCCGGCGACGACTCCGGGCTGCTGGCCCGCATCCTGAGCGACCCGCGCATGCAGCATCACGCCGGAGGGCTGCTCTCCTGCCTGCAATGCGGCATCTGCACCTCGGGGTGCCCCGCCGCCCGCTTCGGAGACTTCTCGCCGCGCGAGATCTCGCGCCGCGCCCTGCTCGGGGATCCGACCCTGCTCACGGACGACTCGGTGTGGCTCTGCTGCTACTGCTACACCTGCCAGAGCCGCTGCCCACGGGGCAACTCGGTGGCGGTCATCAACCAGATCATCCGCGGCATGCAGGTCGAGTCCGGGTACGGGCTCAAACACGTCGCGCTGTTCACCGCCTGGACCGAGGAGTTCTACGCGACCGGGCTCGGGGGCTGGCCGCGCCAGCTCCTCGACGCCATCGCCGACGCCTGGGGTGATCGCTGGTGGAACCTCGTCGAGCACCTCGACGAGATGCGCGACGAGCTGGGCGTGGGCAGCCTCTACCCCTCCGAGAAGGCGATGGGCGAGCTGCGGGCGATCATGGACGAGACCGGCTCACGCGAGCGGTTGCAGGCGGCGGAGGCCCAACCCCGAGCGTGATCCCGCCGGGCGATGCTGACGCCGGCCCGGCGCCGTCTCCACCTGAGCCGAGTGCCCCCGGCGCGTGGGCCGACCCCCGGCAGGGGGGGGTCGACCCACGCAGGCCGGATCAGGCCGGGAAGAGCCCCTCGACGGAGAGGTAGCGCTCGCCGGTGTCGTAGGTGACGGTGAGGATCTTGGCTCCGTCCTTGACCTCGGGGATCTTCTGAGCGACCGCCGCCAGCGAGGCACCCGACGACACCCCGAGCAGGATCCCCTCCTCCCGGGCGGCGCGACGCGCGTACTCGGCGGCATCCTTGGGGTCGACCTGGATCACGCCGTCGAGCAGGTCGAGGCGGAGCACGCCGGGGATGAAGCCGGCGCCGATGCCCTGGATGGTGTGCGGCGAGTGCGTCCCCCCGGAGAGCACCGGCGAGAGGGTCGGCTCGACCGCGAAGACCTTGAGCTGGCTCCACTTGGGCTTGAGCACCTCGGCGATGGCCGTGATGTGGCCCCCGGTTCCGACCCCGGTGATGATGTAGTCGAGACCCTCGGGGAAGTCCTCGGCGATCTCAACGGCGGTGGTGCGCTTGTGGGCCTCGACGTTGGCCTTGTTCTCGAACTGCTGCGGGATCCAAGAATTCGGAGTCTCCTTCTGCAGCTCCTGGGCGCGCGCGATGGCACCCTTCATCCCCAGCTCACGAGGCGTCAGGTCCAGCTCGGCCCCGTACGCCTTGATCAGGCGGCGGCGCTCGACGGAGAACGACTCCGGCAGCACGATGATCAGGCGGTATCCCTTGACCGCGGCGACCAGAGCGAGCCCGATACCGGTGTTCCCGGAGGTGGGCTCGATGAGCACGGATCCGGGACCGATGATGCCCGCCTTCTCGGCGTCCTCGATCATGCCGAGGGCGATGCGATCCTTGATGCTGCCGCCCGGATTTACCCTCTCCTGCTTGGCCCAGACCGTGACCCGGGGGTCGAAGAGCCGGTTGATCCGCACGTGCGGCGTATTTCCGATGGTCTCGAGAATGCTGTCGTACGGCATGGGGCAGATTCCTCTTATCAGATTGAATAGTCCGAGTTGCCGAGAGCGTCCAGGACGCTCCGCACCCGGATCTGGCTGGTGTGATACACAAACGAACGAGGTGCCACGCTGGTGGTGAGCCAGACGTTGCCCCCGATCACGCTGTCGTGGCCGACCACGATGTCGCCACCGAGAACGGTGGCATTGGCGTAGAGGACCACGCGGTCCTCGATGGTGGGGTGGCGTTTGGACCCGGCGAGGGCCTTGGTAACGCTCAGGGCGCCGAGGGTCACGCCCTGGTAGAGCTTGACCTCGTCGCCGATGATCGCGGTCTCGCCGATGACGATGCCGGTGCCGTGGTCGATGCAGAAGGCCCGGCCGATGGTGGCCCCGGGATGGATGTCGATGCCGGTACGGGCATGCGCCACCTCCGCCAGCAGGCGGGGCAGGGTGGGCACGCGCAGCCGATTCAGCTCGTGAGCGATGCGATGCACCGCGATGGCGAAGAATCCCGGGTAGGCGGCCACCACCTCGTCGAGCGACTCCGCGGCGGGATCGCCGGCGACGATGGCCACGGCGTCGCCGCGCAGCCGTTCCGAGATGGCCGGCAGTGCGTGGATGAGCTCGTCGACGACCTCCGCGGAGCGCTGCCGGGGCAGCACCGTGTGCAGCATGCTGCCGAGCTCGGCGCGGAGAAGAGAGATCCTGGCGAGGAGCTGCTCCTCGGTCGCGCTCCCATCGGCGGAGTGCTGGGGGAAGAGCAGCCCCACCGCGGAGTCGACGAACGTCTCGACTCGCCGCCGCGAGGGCAGCCGCGCCCCGTGCGTCCGGCGATGCTCGAGCAGGTCGCGGACCAGCTCGCGATCGCGGTCGGTCGAGTCCGTCACGTCCGGCCGCTCGCTGACCGCGATCCCCAGGTCACGGCGCGCAGCCCGCGGCCCTGCGGCAGGATCGTGAGCTGCCGCGCCCACGCTGCCTCCGTCGGTGATCGTCAACGAGTCCATCTCTGCTCCTGCTGAACGGTGGGATGCACGCCGTCACCGGCATGGCATCGAGACCAGGGTCCGCCAAGCCTGGAATGGCCGCACCGGGGCCGATCCAGGCTCAGATACAGGAGCAGGTGTTGCGCGCACCGAAATCGAGGTACAGCCGCCGCGTGGGCAGGTAGCGACGTCCGGGCTGCGCGCTCATCGTGCATCGATGATACACGTGTCCGCTGACGCCCCCACCCGGGATGGGGGACCCTTGGGCTGCGGAGACATCGCCGTGAAGAGCGCTCACAGAGCGCCCGCGGCGGCGCCGACCAGCAGCTCCGCCTCCGCCTCCTCGTGCTCAAACGCCGGAGCGCCCGGCGAGAGGAACGCGGGCAGCCGCCGGTCGTCGGGCTCGGGCACCACCCCGCCGTCGGCGAGCTTGCGGTACTTCCAGCGTGGCCCCCGGGTCGTGATCGCGAGCAGCGCCTCGGCGAGCCGATCGACGTCCTCGTCGACGTTGCCGAGGCCGAGGCTGGCCCGGATGGCCCCGGGGACTTCCTTGCCGCAGCCCGGCCGCCATCCCTCCACCCCGCCGGCGAGCTGGGAGAGCAGGGGGTGAGCGCAGAACGAGCCATTTCGCACCCCGATCCCGTACTCGGCGCTCAGGATGGTCGCGACTTCGGCGTGATCGCGGCCATTGACACTGAAGGCGGCGATCCCGACCCGCTCGGCATACCCCGGCCACGTCTGGTAGGTCATCACCCCCGGGATGCCGGCCAGCCGTTCGCGGAGTAGGTCGCCCAGGCGGGCCTCCTCCGCACTGACGGCGTCCATGCCGATCCGCGCCAGCGCCCGGCAAGCGGCCGCCAGTGCAAACGCTCCGACCACGTTGGGAGAGCCGCCCTCGTGGCGGTCTGGGAGATCGGTCCATGCGGCTCCCTGGGCGCTCACCCAGGCGATCGAGCCACCCCCGGCGAGATAGGGGTCGCTGGTGGCCAGCCAGTCGGTCCGGCCGACCAGGGCGCCGCTGCCGAAGGGGGCGTACATCTTGTGCCCGGAGAGGGCAACCCAGTCCAGGTCCAGCTCGGCGATGTCCACGGCGCGGTGGGGCGCCAGCTGGGCGCAGTCGACCAGGATGCGCGCGCCGTAGTGGTGGGCGAGCTCGGCCAGCTCGGCGATCGGCCAGACCTCCCCGGTCACGTTCGAGGCACCGGTCACCGCCAGCAGCACGGGCTGCTCCTCCGGGGCCCGGGCCAGCGTCTCGTCGACGTCTGCGAGGAGATCGGCCGGGCTCGCCGGGACGGGCAATTCGACTGCTGAGTGATATCGCCGCCAGGGGAGGAGGTTGGCGTGGTGCTCGGTCAGGGTGGTGATCACGGTCGTCCTGCGGGGCAGACATCGGGCCAGCAGGTTGATGGCGTCGGTCGTGTTGCGGGTAAAGATCACGGTGTCGTCGGACCGTCCCCCGAGGAAGGAGCGCACCGCGTCGCGCGCGCCCTCGTACGCGGCCGTCGAGACCTGCGATCGGAACCCCGCGCCTCGATGGACGCTGCTGTACCAGGGGATCAGAGCCTGGATCTCATCCCAGACCTCGACCAGCGCCGGCGCGCTCGCCGCGTAATCGAGATTGATGTAGCGGGTGCTGCCGCCGCCGACGAGCGGCACCTCGAGCCCGGCTCCCACGACCTGAGAGCCTGCCAATCCCTCGACCATCTCGCTCGCCTCCGGACACTTGGTTGCCTCTCGCGAGGCCACATCCCCGAAATGGAGTGGCACCTTGGATGTCCATCCAGGTTGCCGGGTCCGGCCGGGCGCCGGACCGCTCCTGATGCGGGGCGGAGTCTAGCGCACATCGGGCGTCGATTGCCACAAGGGGATCAACCGACATCGAATCAATCTCATCATGCGATGGGATGGCTCCGCCCGCCCGAGGCGGAGCGGCCCGTTACCATGGGGTCGAACGGTCCGGCCGGGGTCTCGGGCCGTCGCCCGGACGGCGCGGGCATCCGGATGGGGCCCGGGGAGCGCGGAGGAATCAGATGAGTCACGACACCATCCGCTGGGGGGTCCTCTCCACGGCGTCCATCAGCGACTCCCTGATCCCGGGGCTGCTGGCCGCCGACGGCTGCGAGCTGGCCGGGATCGCCTCGCGATCGCGCGATCGCGCCGAGGCCGCGGGCGCTCGGTGGGGCTGCCCGGCGTACGCCTCCTACGAGGCAGTGCTCGATGACCCCTCCATCGACGCCGTCTACGTCCCCCTCCCCAACCATCTCCATGCGGAGTGGACGGTCAGGGCCCTCGAGGCGGGCAAGCACGTGCTCTGTGAAAAGCCGCTGGCGCTCACGGTGGGCGACGTCGACATGATCGCCGCGGCGGCGCAACGCACCAGCCGCCACGTCCTCGAGGCCTTCATGTACCGCCATGCGCCGCGCTGGCGGCACGCCGTCGAGCTGGTCGCGAGCGGCGCGATCGGGCGGCCGCGCTTGGTCCGGATCGGCTTCGCCTTCGCGGTGCCCCTCGACACCGCCAACATCCGCTTCATCCCCGAGGTGGGTGGCGGGATCATCTGGGACATGGGCTGCTACGCGAGCAACATGGCCCGCGGCATCCTCGGCCAGGAGCCCACGGAGGTCTTCGGGTTCCCCGAGGTCCGCGAGGGGCAGGCGACGGAGACCACGGTCACCGGGGTGATGCGCTTCCCCCACCAGACCACGGCACCGTTCTGGGTCAGCTTCGACTTCCCCAACCCGTTTGCCCAGGTGGAGGTGATGGGGAGCGATGGGTGGCTGCTGCTGCCCGGGACCGGCTTCCGGCGGGAGCCGTTCACCAAGCTGATCCTCCACCAGGGCGGCGACGAGGTCTACACGGACGGCGTCGAACCCACCACCGAGACCTTCCCCTTCGTCGACCCCTACCGGCTCGAGGTGGAGCACCTGGCCGACGTCATCCGGGGCCGCGCTCCGCTCGCGTTCACGCTGGCCGACGCGCGGGCCAACACGGCCGTCCTCGAGGCCATGCACGCCTCGATCGCCCGCGGCGCGCCCGCTCCGGTGACCGGCGGCTGAGCGCACCCGGGGGACGCCAACCTCAGACCTGCATCGGTGAGTAGCCACCCGAGGAATGTCCCGCCCGTTCGCGTTCAGATCGGGTGAGACCGGGTGCGGCCACCCCACGGTACGTTAGCGTACATACCAATCCCCGGGTCCGTGATTAACTGCAGTTAATTGTCTGCGCTGCCTTCCAGCACCGAGGGCGTGCAGTCGGTCGGTAGGCTCGCCGGTGCTTCCCTTGGGGGACCCTGATGCCGAGAGGACGAATGTCCGACAGGGCAGCCGGGCGCTTCGCGGATCTGCTCTTCTCGCCGGCGGACGCACTCGCCGTCACCGATGACGCCGGAGCCTTCACCTCCATCTCGCCCACGTCGATGCCGCTCCTCGGCTACGCGCCGGAGGAGCTCATCGGCAGGCCCATGACCGGGCTGATCCACCGCGACGACCGGACGATCGCAGGCACGGCCCGCCGGCGGATGGCGCGCACGGGCGAGATCGAGAACGTGAGCCTCCGATTCCGGCGCAAGGACGGCACCTACGCATGGCTCGAATGCCGGAGCCGCCCCGTCATCAATGCCACGACAGGGATGGTGGATCAGACCCAGCTGGCGCTCCACGACATCGGTGACCGGGTCGAGGCCCAGCACGAGATGGAGCGCAATGCTCTCACCGACACAGTCACCGGCCTCGCCAACCGCACACTCCTCATCGACCGTCTCAACCAGGCCTTGAAGCGGCTGAAGCGCAACGCCGGCCTGGTCGGGGTGCTCATGCTGGACCTCGACCATTTCAAGGTCATCAACGACACCCTGGGTCACCACGCCGGTGACGCGGTGCTCATCAGCACGGCGCAGCGGCTCCTGTCCATCGCCCGGCCTGACGACACCATCGCCAGGTTCGGCGGCGACGAGTTTGTCGTGGTGCAGTCCCTGGCCACCTTCGCCGACCTCTCCGCGTGCGCCGACCGCATCGTGACCGCGCTCCGCGAGCCCCACCGGGTGGGCGACCAAGAGGTCGTCGCCACGGTGAGCATCGGAGTCGCCGCCACGTCACGACCGGACCACCTGCCCGACGACCTGCTGCGCGAGGCCGACCTGGCCATGTACAGGGCCAAGGACCGGGGGCGCGATCGCCACGAGGTCTACGGGGAGGCGCTCCAGGCGCGAGCCACCCAGCGCCTCGAGACCGAGCGGATTCTGCGGGAGGCGATGTCCGCCGGCCAGTTGAGCGTCCGGTACCAGCCCATCATCGATCTCTGCGCCGGCACCGCCGTCCAGGCCGAGGCCCTGCTGCGGTGCAGTGCCATCGACCGGGGCAAGTCGATGCCGGAACGGTACATGTCCGTCGCCGAGGAGTCCGGGCTCCTGCCCGTCATCGACGACTGGGTGCGCGCCACCGCCTTTGCCCAGCTGGCCACCCTGCGCCCGGGCCTCCGCGACGGTGATCTCAAGCGGGTCGCGGTCAACGTGACCGCCCGCGAGCTGGTCGGCGCCGATTTCCCCGCGCGCTTCGCGTCGAGCCTGGCCACGTCGGGGCTCTCGGGGAACGACCTCGCGATCGAGGTGACCGAGCAGGTGCTGCTGCAGACCTCGAACTCCGCGATCAGGTCGCTCGTCGAGCTCCGCAGTACCGGTGTGCACATCGGGCTGGACGACTTCGGCACCGGTTTCTCCTCCCTGACCCACCTGCAGGCCCTGCCTCTCGACTTCATCAAGATCGATCGCAGCTTTGTGAAGCGCATCGCCGTCGAGGCCCGCAGCCGCGCCATCGTCGCTGCGATCATCGACCTCGCCCATGCGCTCGGCCTCACGGTGGTGGGCGAGGGCATCGAGACGCAAGCTCAGCTCCTCCTGCTTCGAGGCTTCGGGTGCGATCTGGGGCAGGGACACTTCTTTGCCCGTTCCCTCACCGCGTCCGCCCTCGTCGGCTTCCTCGAGAACGGGGCCGCTTCTCACCTCGTGGTTGGCGGGGAGCGCCGATGGGTCTCGCGATCAAGCCCCGCTCACGGATCGGAACGGGCGGCCGGCGCTCAGGCGTACGGCGCCCGCGCGATGGGACGCCACCGGAGCTACGGCACCACGCGGGAGCGCAGATTGGGGAACTGACCGGCCTGGCCAGCGCTCAGCGTCACCAGGTCGACGCAGCACAGACTTGCAGCAGCGCCCAGCACGGGTGAGACCAGGAGGCAAGCCGTGAACGAGCAGAGTGATGCTGCGCCGACCGAGGTGGTTCTGCGCCCCCTGGCCGTCGTCACCGGAGCGAGCGCCGGTATCGGCGAGGCGATCGCGACCCGCCTGGCGGATGAGGGCTTTCGCCTGATCCTCGGGGCCCGGCGCGAGGACCGGCTGCAGGAGGTGGCGGACCGGCTCGGCGCCGAGCCGAGGGTGCTGGACGTCAGCGACGAGACCAGCGTGGCCGCCTTCTGCGCCGGGATCGACCGGTTGGAGCTGCTGGTCAACAACGCCGGCGGCGCCCGGGGCCTGGACCCGCTGGCGGCTGCCCGCAGCGACACCTGGCGCTGGATGTGGGAGGTCAACGTGCTCGGCCTCATGCAGATGACTCGGGCCCTGCTGCCGGCGCTGGAAGCCTCGGGGCGCGGCCACATCGTGAACGTCTCCTCCACCGCCGGCCTCGAGGTATACGAGGGCGGGAGCGGCTACACCAGCGCCAAACACGGGGTCCACGCCATCAGCAAGACGCTCCGGCTGGAGCTGGCGGGGCGCCCGATCCGGGTCACCGAGGTCTCCCCCGGGATGGTGGAGACCGACTTCAGCCTCAACCGCTTTGAGGGCGACGCGACCCGGGCGGCCGGCGTGTACCAGGGCGTGAACGCGCTCACCGCCGCGGACGTCGCCGACGTGGTGGCCTTCGCGGTCACCCGGCCGGCCCACGTCAACCTGGACGAGATCGTGATCCGGCCGCTCCAGCAGGCGGCCGCCCACAAGGTGGTCCGGCGCAGCTGAGGGCTCCGATGATCCTACCGAGCGCCGGCTGCCGGTCACCATGCGCTCGCGACCATGACAATGTGACTACTGTTGCAACAATTTCAGTGGCAATGGACCCGGTCGCAGTTACTGCTGCTCTGTTCCCAGCGCAAATGCTAGTGGCGTCCTCGCGATCAACGCCGAGAGCACGATGCTTAGCGCCAGCGTTATCCCAACGAGCGAAACAAAGCCAATGAGGCCATCCACGACGTCCACAAAGAGCAGATGATTCAGCCCCATGGCGACGGCATACAGGATGATCGGATGGACGATGTAGATGCCAAGAGAGTACTTGGAGATAACCCCTACCCATCGCCGCAACGCTCCCCAGCCCCGCCCCATTGCACCAGGGCATGCCAGAAGGAGGATGGCAAGGCCCGTTACCAGGATCGGCAGGAACGGCGTGATGAATGCCCCCGTGCCATGCGCGTAGGCAGCATTGGGGGCATCCTGGTATGTCATGGTCAGCACTAACCATCCGCCACCCAGAGTGAGGAATAGCCCTGGCCACAAAGCGCCCCCAGGTTGCCGCAACCTTGCGATGAGCTCGTCCATAGCAATTCCAATTGCAAAGTACCCAATCCAGTAAGGAAACAGAAGGAAGCCATACCAAATCGTCACCACATCAAACCAAGAGGAGGTCGTTGGTCCATATAGTCGAACGATTGATAGGCAAGCCTGCACAACGAGCGCCGCGCACGCAATGGGCAGGCGGTGCCGGCGTGGCCATATACGAAACACTGCGTACAGCTGCGGTATGATTAGCAAGAAATAGAGATGACCTGCGCCTAACGCCCACCACTCCCATATCGAAGAAGATTTGCTCGCGACTTGTCCTGTGCTCAACGTGAAGCCGAACAAGATAGGCGCCCAGATCAGCCACGGAACAATGGTTCTACGCGCACGCCGCCACACGAACGATATTCCGGGACTGGTGTCTCTGTATCTGCGAGCCAGAAGGAAACCGGCAAGGACGACAAATGCCGGAACCGAGAAATCGGAGAGGGTTGCAAACACCCGGTAGGGGGCGGGATCCAACGTTGACGCAGATGCGAACCAGACGCAGGCATGGATGATGATCACGGCGATGGTTGCTAGGACGCGAAGGAGGTCGGCGCCTGCATGGCGCCCGGCGGGCGTGGCGCGCGACGGCTGCTCGATGCTCTCGACGCGATTCGGTGTCGGCTGCGATTGCATATCTTGAACCGGGTCTCATAGATGCTCTGGCTATTGGGAAGCGGCCATCTGCGCCTGCTCCCGGTGAGGGTACTCGGCTGCGAACTCGGCCGGTGGGCGCATGCCGAGCTCGGTGTGAAGCCGCTCACGCCCTTGCCCCCCGGCTGCCACCGTCGGCCAGGCTCGCCAATGGCCCCGGGATATCCGGGATCTGAACGGTTCTGCTCGGCGACTAGCTCAGGGTCGGATAACC
>PLAX01000023.1 GCA_003135255.1 Candidatus Dormiibacterota bacterium
CTGAGCTCGCGGTACGGGTCCTGCGCGGTGGCGGACGCGGATTGGACGGCGCTCCCGGCGGGCGCGGCATCGAACGTGCTCAGCTCGCCCAGGGCTCCGGCGGTCACCGACAGCTGGACCCCATCCAGGACAAAGGAAGCGGTCGGAGTCGTGGAGGCGGCTCTCGCCGACCCGGATGGGGTACCGGCCAGCACAAGCGCCAGCGACACGCCCACCACCGCGATCTGAGCGAAGCCACCGCGCCGCACCTTTCCGCCTCCCGTGAATGGCCTGATCTCTGTGGAGGCTAAGCGCAGACACCCTCACCGGTCGCGCGAATTGGATCGATCGTGGACGCGTCGTTACAGCCGCGTCATATCGCCCGGTCGTGGAGCTAGGCGGCCCCCGAGGAGAGATGGCGTTCCAGGTCGGCCAGACCCTGGGGCGATCCGATCTCGTAGAAGCGCTCCGTCACCTCGAATCCGGCCAGCCGGCCGGACAGGCTGAGGTCGCGCATGAGGTCGGAGAGGTCTGCCGAGGCTCCCGGCGCCACACCATCGAGGATGGCCTGGCGGGAGATGACCGCGAACCCATAGTCGATCCATTCCATGCGGTCACGCCAGGCCTCGGGGCGGGTCTTGTCGTAGACGATCACCCGCCCGTCCCGGTACACGACGTTGCTCGCCTCCCACCGGTTGCGGTTGTGCATGACCGTCATCAGGGCCGGACAGCCACTCTCGGCGAAGGCCGCCTCGACCCTCGGGAGGTCCAGGGAGAGGTACGAGTCCCCATTGATGACGCCGAAGCTCTCCGGGACGGCACCGGAGTCGATGACAACCCGCAGCGCCCCCCCGGTCCCCAAGGGCCGCTCGCCATCCGCCGCGTAGCGCACCCGCAACCCGAACTGCCCCCCATCGCCGACGTGCCGCACGATGGAGTCCCCCAGGTACCCAACGCTGTACACGACGTCGGTGACTCCGAGGGACCGCAGCCACGCCAGCTGGATGTCGGCGAAGGGGCTCCCGTTGACCGGCAGGAGTGCCTTGGGAACGGATTCTGTCGCTGGCCGCATGCGGGTCGCGAGACCACCGGCGAGAACGACGACGGGCAGGGGCATCAGTCCCGCACGATCACTGTGGAACCGTCGAGGTCAAAACTGAAGTGCACCTCGCCGAGCCCCTCTCGCTCCATGGCCGCACGCAGCGATTGCGTGTCGGCGGCGTAGAAGAGGAGAAAGCCTCCCCCGCCGGCTCCGACAAGCTTCCCGCCCAGAGCTCCGTTGGCCATGCCCACCTCGTACCAGTGGTCGATGGCCGGGCTGCTCATCCCGGACGAGCGCTGGCGCTTGCCGAGCCAGTGTTCGTGGAGAAGAGCCGCGAAAGCGTGCGTGTCACCCGCCTCCAAGGTCTCACGCACCCTGTGCCCGATCGCGGCGACGTCGTCAAGGTTGGCGAGCATCGCTTCGTCACCGGCGGCGCTCCGGTCGTGCTGTTCACGCAGCTGACCCTCCGCGCTGCGCGAGTAGCCCGTGAAGAAGAGAAGCAAGCGCTCTTCGAGATCATGGAGCGCCACCGCCGGAATCCGGAGCGGGGAGACGGTGACCCGCCCCTCCGTGTCGAACTCCAGGCACGACAGGCCGCCGAAAGCCGCGATGTACTGGTCCTGCTTGCCCACGGTTCGACCGAGCCTCGTGATTTCGATGTCGCAGGCTTCCTCGGCGAGGTGGTGCGCCGCGACGTGCTCGCGTTTGAACGCGTAGATCGCCCGCAACAATCCGACCGTGAACGACCCTGATGATCCGAGGCCCGTGCCCGCCGGGATGTCCGCCATGCTGACCAGCTCAAGGGCGGGACCGATCGTATGAACGCGCAGCGCCTCCCGGATGATGGGGTGGGAGATCTCCTCAACCGACTTCCGCCGTTCCATCTCTGCGTACTTGATGAAGTAGTCGTCGGTGAACGTCCGATTGAGCCCCACGTAGATGTAGCGGTTGATGGCGGCCGACACGACCATGCCCCCGTGACATGAGTAGTACGAGGGGAGGTCGGTCCCGCCACCGCCCAGCGAGATGCGCAGCGGAGTGCGGGTGATGATCACGGGCTCGTGTCGACAAGCGCATCCGCGCCACCGACGTACTCCGCTGACTCGCCGAGGCTCCGCCAGAGGGAGTCCCGCTCGGGTTCCACGGCACCTCGGGCCATCACGTTCACAGTTGGTATCCCGCGCTGACCCCGTCGCGGTGGAACATCTGCACCGTCTCCAGNNACGTGGCAGCCCACCTCGTCCGCCTGGATGACGTTGAGGATCTCCCGGGGGCTGGCCCAGATCAGCCTCACCTCAGGCCGTGGTCCGAGGACCTCGAGGCACCGCCGGATCAGGGGGAGAGGATCGCGCCCGGTGTCGGCGACCCTCCCCGCGAAGAGCGAGACGAAGTGGTGGGCTCCCGGGTCGAGGAACCCGAGGACGCGCTCCACCTGCACGGGGGTGGTCATCGCCGTGACGTTCAGCTGGACACCGTCGGAGCTGAGTGCCCGGAGCACGTCGGTGGTCGGCGTGCCACGGGTGTCGGTCACCGGGATCTTCACGAAGACGTTGTCGCCCCAGGTCGCGATCCGACGGCCCTGCCGGATCATCTCGCCGGCCTCGTCCGCGAACACCTCAAAGGAGATCGGCCGGCCGCACACCAGCGTCAGCACGTCGTGGGCGAAGGCCTCGTAGTCACTCACCCCCGACGCCCGCATCAGCGTGGGGTTGGTGGTGAAGCCCTTGATGACGGGGTTGCGCGCCAGCGCCTCGATCCCGGCGCGGTCGGCGCCGTCGGCGAAGATCTGGACGCGGAGTTCGCTGATATTCACTTGCTCACGCCTCCGTCAAACTGCCGAGGCCCGGTCGAGATCGTGGCCCAGCTCCTGCAGTGAGGTGCGCAGAGCCTCGGCTGCCGTCAGTCGGTTTGCCCAGCCCAGCGATCTGATCCGGTCGCTGTTGAGACGGACGACGGGCACGTCACCCTTCCAGCCGCGATCGCCCCCTGTGAACTCGTACGCGACCGAGCCGGCGGGCAGCCCGGCGACCTGGACCGCCATCTCGGCGATCTCCGACACGGTCACATAGTCCAGGGTGGCGACGTTGTAGACCTGGTAGGGGGCGGTCTCCTCGCGGAGGGCGGTGAGCACCGCGGCGACGA
>PLAX01000179.1 GCA_003135255.1 Candidatus Dormiibacterota bacterium
GGACCACGGAGGCCCGGGCGGCGAGCGACCTGGCCGCCGACACGGTGGCCGCGTACGTCGTCCTGCCAGCCGATCTCTCGGCGCGCGCGCTGAGCGGCGATGTCATCGCTCCGACGGTCCATCTGGAGGGCACCCAGCCCGCNNGCCGCGGAGGGAGTGCGGGTGCCGGTGCTCGAACCGAGCCTCGACTACCTCCACGGCGGCCCCGGCCTCGACACCCTCGACTACTTCGGGGGAGCGTTCATCGGGCTGGTCGTATTCTTCCTGGTGTTCGTCGTCACCATCATCGCCTTCCTCCGGGAGCGCAGCCAGGGAACCCTGGAACGGCTGATGGCGAGCCCGCTCCGGCGCGCCGACATCGTGGTCGGCTACATCGGCGGCTTCATGGTGGTGGCGGCCGTACAGGCGGTGGAGGTCGTGATCTTTACCCTCTACGCGCTCCACGTCCACAACCAGGGCGACGTGGCATTGATCGTCCTGCTCACTCTGCTGATGACCCTGGTGGCGGTGAACCTCGGCATCTTCCTCAGCATGTTCGCGACCACGGAGTTCCAGGCGGTGCAGTTCATCCCGCTCGCGATCGTCCCCCAGGTGCTGTTGAGCGGGATCGTCTTTCCGGTCGCCACCGAGCCGGGCTGGCTCCAGGTGGTGTCGAGGCTGCTGCCGCTCACCTACGGCGTCGACGGGCTGCGCGATGTGATGCTGAAGGGCAACGGGCTCACCGCCGGCCCCCTCCTGCTCGACATCGCCGTGGTGGTGGCCTTCGCGGTCGCGCTCATCGCCGCGGCGACGGCGACGCTCCGGCGGAGCGCCGCCTGAGGCCACCTCCGGTCAGGGCTTGGGGACCGCCCCGAAGGCCCTGCCGCTCACGAAGGTGGCCTCGATCGAGATGAAGCGCGCCACGTCCTCGGTGAGGAGCGGCCAGTCGCCGGGCAGCATGCTCCGAGCCTCGGCCAGCTCGGCCGCGCCGCCGATCTCCGACGCCACGCCCTGGACCAGGACGCTCCAACCCCAGGCACCGGCCGGGTCGTACCGGTCGGTCTCGAAGGCGACGACCGAGCGATGCACCGCCGCATCCAGCTTGGCTCCGGGTGCGGACCGGAAGACCACACTCTCCCCGGCCACGGCATAGGCGACGGGCAGGATGGCCGGCAGCGCGCGCACGCTGACACCGACCCTGCCGACCGCCAGGGTGGCGAGCAGGTCGAAGCAGCGGGCGCGAGACAGCTCACGCAGGCTGAAGAGGCGTCGTTCCATGGACCCCCAGCATCCCTGCCAGGAACCCGCCCAGGCTAGGGGCAGTCGCCTCGCTCGTTTCGGGACTTTCGGCCCTACGAGGGGTCCCCGACCGCTCGGCTTCCTCTTCCTGGCGGCGATCTGACTCAGCGCTGACCGAGGCGCCGGCCGGTGACCTCCTCGATGGTGATCCGGANNCCGGAGCGCTCCAGGGGATGGCTCTCGTCGACCTCGAAGACCACCTGGTGCCCCTGGCCCACCGCGCCGAGCGCCGTGCCCTCGGCCGTGCAGAAGACCACGGCGTCCTCATCGGCCAGGTAGTTGACCGGGAGCACCATCGGCCGACCGTCCAGGACGAAACCGAGCCTGCCCACGAAGGAGTGGTACTGGAGCAGCTCGAGGCACTCCTTCCTGCTGAGGTCGTGGAGCGGTCTCTGGCTGGTGGTCATCGGCTCCTCCTCCTGGTCGCCCTCGTCTCCGAACACCATACCGAGAACGGGGTGGCTTCTGGACCGCAGCCTGCCGCGCAGGCTCCCCAGGGCTGTCGGGCGTGTCCGGACCGGCGACGTTCGGGCCGCCCGCGCCCGGCCGACGGCCCCTGCCAACCTCTGTCACCCTAGACTTCGCGTGATGACCGAGGTGATCCGGACCTCCCGACTCCTCGATGCGGTGGTCGCGCTCTCCGCCGATCTCAGCCTGCCCAACGTCCTGAAGCGGGTCGTCGAGGCGGCGGCGGCGGTCAGCGGGGCCCGCTACGCGGCCCTGGGCGTGCTCGCGCAGGACCAGCCCGACCTGAAGCGTGGCCTGGTCGAGTTCGTCACCCACGGCATCGACAGCAGGGGCATCCGCGCCATCGGCCACCTCCCCCAAGGACTGGGGATCCTCGGCCTGCTGATCACCGACCCCAAGCCCCGGCGGATCGCCGACATCGGGGCCCACCCCGCCTACGCCGGCTTCCCCGCCCACCATCCGCCGATGACGTCGTTCCTCGGGGTCCCGGTCATGGTGCGCGATCAGGTCTTCGGCAACCTCTATCTCACCGAGAAGCAGGGCGCGGCCGAGTTCTCGCAGTCCGACGAGGACATGGTGGTGGCACTCGCCGGCGCCGCCGGGGTCGCCATCGAGAATGCGCGGCTGCACCAGCGGCTCGAGCAGGTGGCGGTGCTGGCCGAACGGGAGCGGATCGCGCGCGACCTCCACGACACCGTCATCCAGCGGCTCTTCGCCACCGGGATGGGACTCCAGAGCCTGGTCGGCCGCATGGAGGAGAGCGACCTTCGCGTGCGGCTGCAGCAGGCCGTCGACGAGCTGGATGAGACCATCCGCGAGATCCGCATCACCATCTTCGACCTCGAGGCCCGCGATGCCGAGAAGGACGGCCTGCGAACCCGCGTGCTCTCCCTGACGGGCGAGGCGACGGCCACCCTCGGCTTCGCGCCGAAGGTGCACATGGACGGCCCGCTCGAGGCGGCCACCGACGCCGCCACCCAGGAGGAGCTCCTCAAGACCCTCCGGGAGGCCCTCTCCAACGTGGTCCGGCACGCCAACGCGAGCAGCGTCGAGGTCCTCCTCCGCGCCGCCTCGGGAACGATCACCCTCCGCGTGGCGGACAACGGGGTGGGGCTCCCGAAGGACGCTCGGCACGGGCATGGCCTCGACAACATGCAGACCCGCGCGGAGTCGCTGGGGGGCGTCTGCGAGGTCAGCGCGCGCCGCGGCGGCGGGACGATCGTCACCTGGCGGGTTCCAGCCTCGCCCTGAGAGGCGGGCACGGCCAGCGGACCGATGCCGGGTCGGGAGGGGCCGCGGCCCTCTGGTGGCCGTTGCCTCCAGCGCTTCCACAGCTGCTGCGGTGTCGCGGGGCCGGGCCCCTCGCCTGACCTGACCGACTCATCATGACCGCGCCCCGGCGACCGGCACCGGAGGACAAAGTCACCGATCGACCCGGTGGCAGGCCCTACTTACTTAGGGCCGCCCGTCACATTGGTTAATGACGGCTGGCCCTTGTTGGACTGGGGCGTTGCCCCCAACATGGAGGCATAACGGCCTGACAACCACCAGGGAGACCAACCGCATGACCAACGCACTTCGCTGGCGGGTCCTCGTCCTTCAGGCGGGGCTCGTCCTCATCCTCGGCTTCGTCGCCGGCTTCGCCTTCTGGGCCGCCGGGTTCACCCACAACTCCGTGACCACGCAGCTCGCGGCCCAGAACATCACCTTCCCGGCCTACAACAGCGCGTCCATCGTCATCCTGCCCAAGGCCGACGCCGCCGCCATGAACCAGTACGCCGGCCAGGTGATGACGACCGGCGACCAGGCCCAGGTCTGGGCCAACGACTACATCAAGGTTCACCTCAGCAAGATGCCCACGTACGACGCGGCGAGCGCCCTGGCCCGGGCAAACCCCACCAGCACCGTGGACGCCCAGACTGAGGCCACGGTCTTCCAGGGCACGACCCTCCGCGGCATGCTGCTCAACGCCTACGGCTGGTGGACGGTCGGCACCTACGCCCTCTTCGCCGCCATCGGGCTGACCATCGCCGCGGGCGTGGTCCTGCTCACCTTCGTCTTTGAGCTCTGGCGCTGGCGCCTTGAGGTCCGCGAGACCCGGCCGGCGACCGTGCCTGCTCCCGCCTTCAGCGCGGCGGGGTCGGTGCCGGCGGTCGGCATCGCCCAGATGACCAAGCACGACAGCTGACCAAGCCCCAAGCAACGGCCCGCCGGTTCCGACCGGCGGGCCGTTCCCATGTCCAGGGCCGGAGGGGACGGCGGGTTGGCGACCTTCCCAACCGCGGCGTCCAGGCCGCTCAGATCAAGGAAGCGAGGAGCGCAGGAAGCGAGTGCACCTCACGGCAGCGTGGAGTGGCGTCCGGGTCGCTCAGAGCAAGGAGACGAGCAGCGCAGGAAGGGACCTGCAGTTCGCCAACGTGGAGCGGCGTCCGGGTCGCTTAGAGCAAGGAGGCGAGGAGCAGGGCGAGGGAGCGCACCTCACGGGCAACGCGGAGCGGCGTCCAGGCCGCTCAGATCAAGGATGCGAGCAGCGCAGGAAGGGAGTGCACTTGAAGTGCACGACCGACCGAGCAGCGGAGCAGACGCCGAGCTGGGCGGAAATGGACGCCGCGATCAGGCGGCGGGGTTGAAGTGG
>PLAX01000106.1 GCA_003135255.1 Candidatus Dormiibacterota bacterium
CTCGACATCGGGGCCGAGGGCGAGGTCGTCGCGCTGCTGGCCCGCATCGCCCGGGAGCAGCGCATCGCCGTGTTCATCTCGGCCCACGACGTCAACCCGCTGCTCCCGGTGATGGACCGGCTGGTCTACGTCGCGGCCGGCAAGACGGCGAGCGGGACCACTGCCGAGGTGATCCGTCCGGAGGTCCTGAGTGCCCTCTACGGCCAGCACGTCGACGTGCTGCGCGTCCACGGCCGCATCCTGGTGGTGGCCGGGGCGGAGGGACCGTCCGGGGTCACCTTCGAGGAGACCGAAGGCGCCGTGGTCGGGCCCGACATCGTCTCGCTCCGATGAACCAGGTGATGCGCGCGCTCTTCGCGCCGGGCTTCTTCGCGAGCGATCCGGTGCACGCCGCACTGGTGGTGGGGGCGGTGGTGGCGCTGGTCACCGGGGCGGTGGGAGTCTTCACCGTGATCCGCGGTCAGGCCTTCGCCGGGCACGCCCTCGGCGAGGTGGGCTCGGCGGGCGGCTCGGCGGCATTCCTGGGCGGCGCCAACCCGCTCTGGGGGTTCATGGGCATCGCGATCGTCGCCGCGGGGCTCATCGAGCTGCTCGGGCTGCACCGGCCGCGGGCCCGCGACGTCGCGACCGGGCTGGTGCTGGGAGCCGGCCTGGGACTGGCCGCGCTCTTCCTCTACCTGGACGCGACCTCCTCGAGCACCACCGGGGTGACGGTGACCATCCTCTTCGGCTCCCTCTTCGCGGTGAGCCAGCAGATGCTGCCGAGCATCGTGGCGCTGAGCGCCGTCTCCCTGCTGGTGATGGCCGTCTGCTACCGGATGCTGCTGCTCAGCTCCCTGAGCTCCGATCTCGCCGCCGCACGCGGGGTCCCCGTGCGCGCCATCGGCATCGTCTACCTGGTGATCATGGCCGTGGCGGTTTCGCTCGCCGCCGAGACCATCGGGGCGATCCTGGCCACGGCCCTCGTGGTCGGCCCTCCCGCGACCGCGCTGCGCCTGACCAAACGTCCCGGCGGTGCGCTGGTGGTCGCCGGGTTGATCGGCGTCGCGGCGGTCTGGCTCGGCATCGTCCTCGCCTACGACAGCTACTACTGGCCGCCGGCCGGGCACGGCTGGCCGGTCAGCTTCTTCGTGGTGGCCCTGGTCTTCCTCTTCTACCTGGCCGCGGGCGCGCTGACGGGGATCGCGCAGGCGCGCCGGAGCCGCCGCTGGGAGACGGCGCCGCGCCTGGCCGCGAGCGGGTGCGCCGAGCATCCCGGCGACGCGGCGTAGAGGGGGCAGAGAGTGTTCTCCGGCTTCATGGTCAACACCTGGATCGCGGCGACGCTGGTCGCGGTGATCGCCGGCGTCGTCGGCTTCTTCGTCGTGCTGCGCGGCGCGGCGTTCGTCGCCCACGCCATCCCGCACGGCGCCTTCGGGGGCGCGGCGGGCGCCGTCCTCATCGGGGTCAATCCCATCGCCGGGCTCGGCGTCTTCGCCGTCGGCGGAGCCCTCGGCATCGGCTGGCTGGGGAGGCGCGGACGCCACGACGTGGCCACCGCCCTGGCGCTCGTGCTGATGCTCGGGCTGGGCGCGCTCTTCCTCTCCTTCAGCGTCGAGTACGCCGCGGCCATCTACTCGCTGCTCTTCGGCGAGGTGCTCGGCGTCCCCTCGGACGAGCTGCTCCCCATCGCTGGATTGGGCATCGCCTGCATCGCCGCACTGGCGGTCCTCTACCGCCCGCTGATGCTCACCTCGATCGCCCCCGACGTGGCCGAGGCGCGCGGGGTGGGGGCCCAGCGCATCGAGACCGGCTTCCTGCTGGTGGTCGCGCTGGCGGCGACGATGACGGTGCCGGTGGTGGGGGTGCTCTTGATGTTCAGCCTGATGATCGGGCCCGCGGCAACGGCCGGGTCGCTGACCCGCAGCCCGCGCAACGCCATCGCTCTCTCGGTGCTCCTCGCCCTCGCCACGGTCTGGCTGGCGGTCGCGGTCTCCTACCTGACCTACCTGCCGGTCGGCTTCTTCGTCGGCACGCTCGGTGCCCTCTCGTACGGCGGCGCCCGGATCTGGACGGCGCGCCGCCGCGGGCGGACGGCGCCGGTCTGAGCGAGGCGCGGCCGCCGCCGACCTCCAGGTCAGAGCTCCGCGACCGCGGGCAGCACCTCCCGGCCGATGATCTCGAGCGGTGTGATCCGCCAGACGTCGGTGACCCGACCATGGGCGACCTGGAAGCCCCGCTTGTGCAGGTCGCGCAGCCCGTCGACGAGCTCGCCCACGCGCTCCCCGTTGGGGCCGACGTCGAAGTTGAAGAGCACCGTCTTCTCGATCTCGTCGTAGTCACGGCCCTCGGTCTCGCAGTGGCGACGGAGCACGTCGAGCTTGTGGTCGAGGTCGGGACCGGGGAAGAGGTTGCAGGCCTGAGCGTAGCGGGCCACCAGGCGCAGCGTCTTGCGCTCACCGGAGCCGCCAATGAGGATCGGCGGGTGGGGGCGGCTGATCGCCTGGGGGGAGTTGAGGGTGCGCTCCAGCTTGGCGTGGGTGCCGGTGAAGGGCCCGTCGTCGCCACTCCACATCTGCAGGCAGATCTTGAGCGCGTCCTCCAGCAGCTCGAACCTCTCCGCGATCGGAGGGAAGTTGAGCCCCAGGCCCCGCGACTCCTCCTCATTCCAGGCGGCGCCGATCCCGAGCATGGCCCGCCCGCCCGAGAGGACGTCGAGGGTGGTGACGGCCTTGGCGAGCAGGCCCGGCTGGCGGTACACCACCCCGGTCACCAGGGTGAGCAGCTTGACCCGTGCGGTGTGCGCGGCCAGGTATCCGAGGGTCGTGTAGGCCTCCAGCATCTCGTGCTCGGGGGGCCCCACCCCACGGATCTGGAAGAAGTGGTCCATCACGCTCACGCGGTCGAATCCCGCCTCCTCGGCGGCCTGGCCGACTCGTGCCAGGTCGTGGCCGAGGCTGTCCGGCCCCCCAGGCCAGGTGTAGTCCGGGATGTGCAGACCCAGCTTCATGGCGCTGAACCTCCTGTGGCGAGACCGGCGGCGTGGGCGGCGAACAGCCGAGCGGCGAGGGCTGGATCGACATTACCCCCGGAGAGCACCATCGCGATGCGGGAGCCGGCGGGGGAGGGCGGGATGCGCCCGGCCATGAGCGCTGCCACCCCGACCGCCCCGGAGGGCTCGACCACCAGGTGGAGGCGGCTCCAGACCGCGAGCATCGCCTGCTCGATCTCGGCCTCGGTGACGGTCACCAACGCGTCGACCAGGCGGCGCCGGACGATGACCTCGAAGCCGCGATCGCCGATGCTCAGGCTGCGCAGCCCGTCGGCGATGGTCGCCGGGGGTGCGGCCAGCCGCTCGTGACGGCCGCTCCGCGCCGAGGCGGTGGCGTCCGCCGCCAGCTCGGGCTCCACCCCGATGACCCGGACATGGGGCCGGGCTGCCTTGACCGCGATGGCGCAGCCGGAGATGAGGCCGCCTCCGCCGACGGGACAGACCACCGTGCCGAGGTCCGCCAGGTCGTCGAGGAGCTCGAGGCCGATGGTCCCCTGGCCATGGATGGTGTCCCAGGCGTCGAAGGGGTGGATCATCGCCAGCCCGGTCCGCTCCTGCAGCTCGCGGGCGCGCTCCTCGCGGTTGGCTCCGGTCACTCCCTCGCTCACCACCCTGGCGCCGAGGGCCCGCACCGCGGCCACCTTGATCGGGTTGGACCCCTCGGGCATGACCACGGTGCAGTCGAGGCCCAGGCTGCGGGCGGCCAGCGCGACGGCCTGGCCGTGGTTGCCCGAGCTGACCGTGATCACGCCGCGCGCATCCGGCGAGCTGCCGAGCAGGGAGAGTGCGGCGTTGAAGGCGCCCCGCACCTTGAACGAGCCGGTCGGCTGGAGCATCTCCGGCTTGACGGAGACACCGGCGGCGATCTCGTCAGCCGGGAGCGTGGGTGTGCGGCGCACGTGGCCGGCGATGCGGGAGGCAGCCGTGGCGATCTCCCGCGCGTGCTCCCGGAGGAACGCGGGGGTGGGGCTTTCAGCTGGCACCGCGTCCGTCCCGATCTCCACCTGCTGAGGCTACCCGCCTGACCCCACCTGGTGCTGGGAAGAGGCGAGGCCGTGGCTGGCCTCGCATGCCGCGGGGGGATGGCCCACCACCCCAACGCGGTTCGACCTCTCAGTACCCGTCGGGCGCGCTGGCGGCCGACGCCGAGGACCCGGAGCCGCTGCCGAGAGATGGGGTGGCGACGAACCAGACGCCGCCCTTGCCCTCACCATTGGCCTGATCGGCGCCGCCGTCACCGGCGGAGCGCGTGCTCGTCCCCGGCACGACCGCCGGCGCTCCCGAGCGGCTACCCGAGCAGCTCGCTCAGGTCGCCGTTGCTCGGCTGGGTGGCGGCGCCGAGCAGGGGCAGCCCGTATGCCTCCTCGATGGTCCGCAGGGTGCCGAAGTGGTCGCCCGTCAGCGGAAGGTCGCCCCTGCCTGTCGCCGCCCTGCTGATGACGACTTCCGGGATCTGGCCTCCGGCGGCGACGCCACAGCACGAGCCGTCGGGCTCGGCGTCGTTTTCGTCCAGTGTGAAGATCACCGTGCCGCCCGCTTCGAACCACGCCGAGGTCAGGACAGCGGGGACGTTGGCCATGAGCCAGGCGTCGCTCTGCTGGACGTTGCCCGCGCCGCAGTCGTCGTGGCCGTCGTCGCAGAGGTTGGGGGTGATCCATACGAAGTCCGGAGCGCGGGCCCCATCCAGAGCGGACACCAGGCCCGAGGCGCCGGGATACGGGAGGATGTGGCAGGTGCCCGAGAGTTCGTCCTGGAAAGGCGCGAAGGGGTTGTGCTTGAGGACGTACTCGCCGGTGCTGTCGTCACCTGACGAGACCCCTCTGTAGCAGGGCGAGGGCATGGACTCCATGTACGCGGTCCAGGGAATCCCCGCCGCCGTGAGCTGGCCGCCCAGGTCCTCGGCGGTGTAGGTGCCGGCGGGACAGCCGTCACTGCGGCAGCCCTGGTCACTCCCGGAGACGGTGTCGATGTAATCCGGGAATGACGGGTGCTCCACACCGAACCAGTCCGTGACGGAGGCGTACGCTGAGGCGAGCGAGCAGAGGTACGGGTTGGGCGATCCCCGGCCACACGAACCCAGCATGGCGGCATAGCCGGAGTTCTCGTCCATGATCACCAGCACGTGTGGGAAGCCGCCGTTCCCCGTCGAGCTCGGCGGTGCCGCGCTTGCAACCGCCCGCGTCGCGCTGGTAGCCGAGGCGGGTGCCCGTGTGCCGCACCCAGCGAGGGACCCGAGCATCGCCAGCACAGCCACCATCATGCAGCCGCGTCTTCGCAGAGATGGCCGAGGTCTCACCTGATCAGCCTGGCACGTCTCCGCCCGACATGACAGGAAATGCTCAGTTTCGCAATCCGGATCCGGGGTCGGGGCTTGCACCGGCGCTATGGCGGTGGCTCGAGCGCCTCGAGGCGCAGCTCGAGCGGCGGATGGGTGGCGGCGATGACCCGATCCCAGCCCGATTGGCCCGGTTCCAGCTCCCCGAGCAGGCTGAGCACGCGATGGAGCGCCTCGCCCCGGCCGGTCGCCGCCACCGCCCTGTCGGTCGCGTACTCCTGGTCCCGCGAGGCGACGGCGACGATCGGCCGGATGATGAGCCGGACCAGCAGCCAGGCCGGCCAGAGCAGCACCCAACCGACCAGCGCGATGAGCCCGTTCCCCTGCTGGGTCAGCCGGTAACCGGCGTTGTAGAGGACCACCAGGGGCAGGCCGCAGCAGCGGACCAGCAGGTCGCCCATGCCGTCACCCGCCGCCCAGTGCTGGAGACCGTGGCAGAGCACCGCATCCAGGGCGGCGTCACCGGCCGGCCCGTCACCGATCTCCTCGCCGAGGAGGCTGCGACCGATGACCAGATGGCGGGCGTACGCCCGCACTCGCAGGTCGTCGCCGTCCGCCATCAGCACGAGCGGCAGCGACGCCAGCCTCAGGTCGGCGGCCTCCACCTCGAGCAATGGCATCACTCGGGACGCCTCGCGCCGGCTCATGCGGCGGAAACCGCGGAGGCGGAGCAGCCACGGCTCCAGAGCCACGCAGGCCGCGAGCAGCCCCAGCGACACCAGCAGACCGCCGCCTAGCGCGGCGAGAAACTGCAGGGGCTCGTCGACGACCAGCGAGACGAGGCTCGACACCAGCCCGGCGGCGGCCCCCCGAAGGGCGCCCCCGGCAACGGAGAGCGCGGCCCCACCGGGGCTGGTGCCGTTGCTGCCGACGAGGGCCGCGCTGATCGAGGAGCCGAGGGCGGAGAGGAGGGCGCCGGCGAGGGCATCCGCCACCAGCAACCAGATGGCGAGCCATACGCCCGACCAGGCGCAGACCAGGGTGACCGCCGCCGCCGCTCCGCGCCTGCGGACTCCGGCCGCGATCCACCCGGCCGTCCCGGCGTGCCCGGACGGACCGCCCATGGGGGGTTGCGTCACCGGCGCGGGTGGGGGAGGGGCATACGCGACCGAAGAGGTCACGCGGGGTCCGCCGAGAGCGGTGGGAGCACCCGGAGGGTGGCCACGCGCCGGCCGCCGACGATGCTCAGCACCACCGCCTCGCCCGTCGCCAGCTGCTTCATCACGTTGGGGTCCACGGTGTAACGGTCGACCGTGCGCACCGATCGCCGGGCGGCCTCGCCGTCGTTGCCCATGGTCCGGGTCACCTGGACGCCCCGCTGCGTCCCGATGACGCGGGCGACCGCCTCGGCGTCGTCGGGGCCGACCCGGTGGGCGATGACCACGCCGGCGCCAAGCAGGGCGCTGCGCAGCGCGTGGGCGGTGCGCGGGTCCGGAAGCTGCTGGGTGCTGACCACCGTGCTGACTCGCGCCTCCCGCGCCTGACGCAGGAGGTCGTTGATCTGCGCGGGGTCGTCCAGGGCCGCGAACTCGTCGAGGACCAGCATCGCCGGTGCCGTGTCGGGCTGCCGGAGCCGCTCGAAGGCCGCCTGCTTGAGATCCTGGATCAATACCCGGGCCATCAGCGCGGTGTCCTGGCTGACCGCCAGGGCGGGCAGGCTGATGTACGTGACGCCGGGGGAGGCGAGCGCGGCGGGCAGGTCCAGCTGCGGACCGTCGCCGTCGAAGACGGCACCGTACTCGCCATGGAGGAGGGCGCCGAGACGGCTCCGCATGCCTTCGAACGCGTCGGCGGTGACGCCGCCGCGCTTGGCCAGGTCGGCCAGGTCGTCGGCCAGCTCCGGGGTGACATCGCGGGCGCGGTGGGCGAGGCCCGGCATCCGGGTGCGGTCGAGCTCTCGGCGCAGCCGCCGGATGGTGACCGGCTCGCCCAGCCCCTGGAGGATGCCCACCAGGATGGAGATCGTCTCCATGGCGATCACCCGGTACACCTGGCCGGCTGGCCCATGAGTGAAGGCCGAGACCAGCTTGTCCGCGACCTGGGCCCGGCTGCCCACGGCGCAAGGGTTGTAGCCGAGCGTGCCCGGTGCGCCCGGGACCACCTCGCGGTAGTCGAGCCCACTGGCGGCGGCCAGCCGCCGGGCCGCCGCTCGCAGGCTCGCCCCCTTGGCGTCGACCACCAGCAGGGCCACCCCGGAGGCCACGGCCCCCTCCGCAAGCCGTTCGGCGGTGGTCGTCTTCCCGGACCCGGTCAGCCCGAGCAGGGTGACGTGCTGCGCCATCCCCTCCGGGACCGCGATGTCGAAGGGCTTCCGGGTGACGCTCTCGACGCCGAGCCGGATGTGCCCGGCAGGATGCGCGGAGGCGTCAGGCGACGGGGACGGAGGTGGCTCCGGAGTCCGCGGGGCACGGCCAAACGGCGGCATTCGGCGGGGGATCGTCTCACGGTGACCGGTCGCCCCTGCGCAGCCGGGGCTCGATCAGATGCTCCAATCCCCGCTCGGTCACCAGCGTCCGCATCCGGGACACCGCGACCGCGCTGGGCTGGTACCACCAGACGGTGTCAACGTCGCGGTCGACCGCGTAGGCACCGGCGAGCAGGTCGAGACGGGCCGAGCGCTTCGGGGTCAGGTCCAGCTCGATGGCGATCCGGGTGCCGGTCGCCAGCCGGAGCAGCCCGTCGGGGATCCGTCCCTGCCGGTCGCGCCACCCGCCGGCGCGGGCGGCCCGCATCCGGTCCCTGCGCAGCTCGCGCTCGGTCGTCCAGGCACTCCCGGGGTGGGCGGCCAGCAATTCCTCCGAGAGATCGACCAGGGTCAGGTTGTGGCGGATCCGGGCCAGGTCGAGCGATGCGGGAGCTACGTCGCAGCCGGCGCGGCGAGCGCCTGCGGCCGTGGCGCGCACCACTGGTGGGGCTGCCGCCAGCACACGGTCGGCGACCAGCAGCCCGGCGGTCTCCAGCGCGCGGAGGCGGCGGAGCGCCGGCGGGGAGGCGGTGAAGAAGCGCGTGGCGAGCTGCTCGGGGGTGACCATGCCGTGGCGTGCGGCGAAGCGCAGGACGTCGAGGTCACGCGCTGTGAGCCGCAAGGGTCAGACCCTCTGAACCCGCAGCGCGGGGTGGGCTTGCGCCATCCGGTCGTAGTCCTCGTCCTGCGTGACCACCGCCAGTCCGTGCTCCACAGCGGTGGCGGCGATGAGCGAGTCGGTGAGCTTGACGGTGCGGTGGATGCCGGCTGCGCGGCAGTCCGCGACCAGTCGCGCCCATTCGACCATCACCGCCTCGCTGATCGGGATGGGGTCAGCGGTTCTGGCCAGCGCCAGGGTGTCGGCGCGCCGGGCTCGGACGTCGTCGGTCGGAGCGCTCAGGACGCCGAGCTGGAGCTCACCGAGGGTGACCACCGACACTCCGACCTGCTCGGGCAGCGCGCCCATCGGGCGGCTGACCTCGCGGGCTATGAAGACGGAGGTGTCAAGGAGCCCGGCGGTGGGACCGCTCACAGCTCACCCAGAGTCTGGCCGGCGAGCGCCTCGAGGTCACGGCTCAGGCCGGGATCGGCTGCCCGGTGCTCCAGCCGGTCGTGCAGGTGGGAGCCGGAGAGCCAGGGCGCGCGGCGGCCGTGGGGCACGATGTCGGCGACGGGCTCGCCGTTCACGGTGAGCGTCACCCGTTCGCCCGCGCGCACGGCGTCGATCACCTGTGCGGTCCGGTTGCGCAGGTCACGGACTCCGACCTCCATGTGCGACACAGTAGCACGCCCCCGGGGCCCGCCACGCGATCGCGCCAGGGTTGCCGGCAGAGAGCGAGACCGCACACCTCGCGCGCGCCGCCCTGGAGCCGGAGCGCCCGGGCCACCTCATCCAGGGTCCGGCCATCGGTGAAGACGTCGTCGACGACCAGGATCCGCGTCCCGGCGGTCCGGCTCCGATCGGGCACGTCGAGGGCGGGGCGGAGCTGTTCCTCGGCGACCCGGCGGCGCTCTCGGTGATCGAGCCAGGCGAGCCGCGGGGTGGGCCGCGTCTTGACGATGGCGGGGACGGGACCGGTGTCGAAGGGCCAGCCCCGTCCACATGGGACCTGGCGTGCGGCCTCGACCAGCATGGATCGGGTGTGGTCGAACTCGCGACCGCTCCGCCCGACGAAGGTCGGGCTGGCGGTGATGAGGTCAAAGTGCTCGACCAGGTGGCGCCGTCTCTCCATCAGCGCGGCCAGCATCCCGCCGAAGGCGGGAGCCCACTCCCGCGCCCCCCTGTACTTGTAGGCGTTGAGGGCGACCTCCAGGGGGCCGGACCGTTCTGCTGCCGCGATGTTCCACCGGAACCACCGCGCGGCACTGGCGCAGAGCGGGTTGGGGCAGTGTGACGTCCCCGCCGTGAACGGCCTTTCGCACACCCTGCAGCGGGAGGACGCAGGTGCGGGGCCGGGCACGGGACGTCGTGGCGGAGCGGTCATGGTGACAGCGAATACACAGTGGAGATGGTAGTCGAGCGGCGGGTGCGGCCGTTTGGTGAGGGGGCCCCCGCCCGCCCTCCCCGGCCGGCTCAGTGGAGGAGGGCGACCACCTCGCGAGACGCCGCGGACATCTCTGGGTTCAGCTGGTGGAAGGTCCAGATGCCCCGCCGCGTGGAGACGATCAGCCCCGCCTCGCGGAGCTTCGCCAGGTGATGGCTGATCGTCGGCTGGCCCAGGTCGAAGGCCGCGGTGAAGTCGCAGACGCAGACCGGTTCGGTGGCCTCGGCGAGCATGTGGATCATCTGCAGCCGCGTCGTGTCCCCCAGGGCACGGAAGACGGCGGCACACTCCTCGGCGTCGGGCCCGGGGATGCGGGGAGCCACCGCCTGGCAGCAGCCCCGCGTGCGCAGGGGGATCGCTTCGAGGGCGGGGGCCTCGGCGGCGCCTGACATGACCCCATTGTACGCATTGACAACCATCGATGAGACCCGGTATGCTCCGGGCGACTGATCGACGTCCATCGATGTGAGGAGTCGGGTGATGGGAGTCACGGGGAGCGACCAGGCAGAGGGGGAGAGGGTTCGCGAGGCGGTCCGGGAGCGCTACGCGTCCGCCGCCAACGCGGTCACGAGCCGCGGAGTGGCGGCCGAGTCGGTGCTGCCCACGACCGGCACCGGCGCGTCGTGCTGCGAAGGAGTGAGTGCCACACCGTCCTCGTGTTGCACCCCCGCTGCGCCCGCCGACGTGAGCCGTGACCTGTACTCGGTCGACGAGGTGTCCGCACTGCCGCCGGCGGCCGTTCTCGCCTCCCTCGGTTGTGGCAACCCGACGGCCCTGGCCGAGCTGAAGCCCGGAGAGGTGGTCCTCGACCTCGGCTCCGGCGGCGGCATCGACGTGCTGCTCTCGGCGCGGCGGGTCGGGCCAACGGGATTCGCCTATGGCGTCGACATGACCGACGAGATGCTGGAACTGGCCGCGCGCAACGCCACGCAGGCGCAGGCGGCCAACGTGAAGTTCCTGAAGGGCACGATTGAGGAGATCCCGCTGCCCGCCGAGGCGGTCGATGTGGTCATCTCCAACTGCGTCATCAATCTGAGCGCCGACAAGGGCAGGGTCCTGCGTGAGGCGTTTCGTGTCCTGCGGCCGGGTGGTCGGTTCGCCGTCTCCGATGTGGTGGTCGAGGGGGCGCTCCCCGACGACGTTCGCCGGAGCACGGAGCTGTGGGTCGGCTGCCTCGCCGGAGCGCTCGAGGAGGACACGTACCGTGGGCTGCTCGTCGGTGCCGGCTTCGAGGGCGTGGGTTTCGAGGTGACCCGCGACTACACCCCCGAGGACGCCGGCCAGGTGGCCGGGGCAGCCGGAGAGCGGGCGCTTGCCGAGGTGCACGAGGGTGGTGGTCGGGTCGTCAGCGCTTTCATTCGCGCCCGCAAGCCGGCGGCCGGCTGAGGCGGCTGGGGGATGCCGTCCGTCGCGCGCACCTCGGTGAGAGGGGATGACGCACCGCCGGTGCCCGAGGTGCTCTTCGTCTGCATTCACAACGCGGGCCGATCCCAGATGGCAGCGGGGCTCCTCGACCATCATGCCCGCGGGCGGGTACGGGTGCGCTCGGCGGGCTCGCAACCCGCGGCCCAGCTCAACCCGGCGGTGGTCACGGCCATGGCCGAGCTCGGGCTGGACATCTCGCGGGAGTTCCCCAAGCCGCTCACCGACGACGCCGTTCACGCCGCCGACGTGGTCATCACCATGGGCTGCGGGGATGCCTGCCCCTTCTTCCCCGGCAAGCGCTACCTGGACTGGGAGCTGGAGGATCCGGCGGGCAAGCCGCTCGCCACGGTCCTCCGCATCCGCGACGAGATCGATGCGCGGGTGCGGAAGCTGCTCGTCGAGCTGGTCGGGGACGGCGGAGAGGGCTGAGCCGGCCGAGCGCCGGGCCGCCCCGCGAAGGGCCGGCTGCTCAAGCCGCCGTCATCGACAGCAGCGCGGTCACCGTGATCCAGTTGCGCGCGGTGGCGGCAACCTTGAACCCGCGCCCCGCCAGCAGGGTGGCGAGCCGGGAGCGCGCGATGCCCTCCGGGTGCCAGGCGTAGATCTCGCGGCCGATCACGGCAAATCGCTCCTCCGGGGTCGCGGCCGCGGCCAGTCGGGCGGCGATATCCGGGGCGGGCGCCGACTCGAGGAAGGTCACCTGGTAGCGCTTGGGGTCGGCCGCCGCCTCCGGCAGCGGGTTCGCGCGCACCACCGCCTCCAGCTCGAGGTGCGTGCGCACCACCGAACGGATCTCGAGCCCGTAACCCTCCGCGATCAGGTGCTCGCATCTCCGTGCCGCCGCCTCGGGGGAGAGGGAGGAGGAGAGCAGCACGTTGCCGCTCTGGAGGTAGGTGGCGACCTCCCCGAAGCCGTCCTGGGTGAGCAGCGAGCGGAGCTCGGCCATCGGGATCCGGTTGTTGGGGCCGATGTTGATACCGCGCAGGAGGATGGCGCAGCGGGCCATGGGTCAGCCTGATGCCCGGCTCGAGCGCACCGTGGTGGACCGGGCACCGGTCCCCGCTCCGTTGGGGCCCAGGAAGCCAAAGACCTCACCCGGGGCGACGCTGAAGGAGACGTCCTCGAAGGCGATGCGCTCGCCGAACCGCTTGGTGAGGTGGTCGACCTGGAGCGCGGGTGGGCCGGCGCTCGGGGGTCTGGTGCTCACACTGGGTCCGCCTCCCGCTGCGGCTATGGGGTGGGGGTGGTCTGGGGCAGGATGAAGAACCCTGCCACCTGGCCCGCGTCATCGAACGTCGTCCGGCCGGTCGCCTGCCGCCGTTTGAAGCCGCGCCGGAACGTGAGCGGCACATGTAGGGTGATGGGGACGTCGACGAGCGTGTAGTCACCCAGCCGGCTGACCTGGGGTGCGGCCACCTCGACAGCCTCTCCCGCCCTGCCGGGGAGCTGCGCCCGGACCGACGACAGCAGCTGGACGGAGCAGGCGTCCAGCATCCGCTGGTTGAAGCCGGCCCGCAACGCGTCCCATCGCCGGTTGAAGAAGTGGTCGAAGAGCTCAACCGCCTTGGCCCCCGCACCGGGCAGGGGCAGCGTCGGCGGCGCGGTGGCACCGGTGGTGGTCGGAGGCCCGCCGAAGCGCTGCAGCACCGCCTGACGGGTGACGTGGAGCACGTCGCCGATCTCCGCCCAGGTGCGCCCATCGCGGCGGGCTCGGATGACCAGCCCACGCAGGATGTCCTCGACCACGACCCCCAGGCTCCGAGCGGCCGCCAGCGCGACCATCACCGGGTCGCCCTCCACCGGCTCGTCACCGCGGAGCACCCGGACCATCAGGTCGGCGTTGGCCTGCGCCATCCGGGCCATGACCTGGCGATCGAGGTCGCCCGCGGTCGACGGAGAGGCGGCTCGCGTTGCGGGCGCCGGGGAACCGGACGCCGCAGCGGCATGCTTGGGGTGCGTTCCACCCGGGCGGGGCGCGACCGACACTGTCCTTCCTGGCATGCTTGTCAAGGTACGTTACCGTTGGCCGTTCGTCAAGGTGACTTACCAAGGCGCCGGAAGCCACGGTGATGGGCGCGGTCCGGGCAGAGCCGTCCCTTGATCTGCCGAGCGGATGCGCATATTATCCGACCGATAGTCGGTCTTTTATTCGGAGGCAGCCAGCCTTGCCCCGGACGGTGAATGTTGAAGCCCGCGCCATCCGGCGCGACGCGTTCGTCGACGTGGCCCTCCGCCTCATCCAGACCAAGGGCTACGAGCAGATGAGCGTCCAGGATGTCCTGGACGAGCTCGATGCTTCGAGAGGTGCCTTCTACCACTACTTCGCGTCGAAGATCGCCCTGCTCGAGGCTGCTGTCGACCACATCGTCGCGGCCGCCCTGGAGGCCGTGTCCCCGATCGTCGCCGACCCTGGGCTGTCCGCCCCCGAGAAGCTCGATCGCCTCCTCTCGGGCATCGCCGGGTGGAAGGCCGAGCGGAGGGAGCTCATGCTCGCCCTGCTCGAGGTCTGGTACTCGGACGACAACGCGATCGTGCGCGACAAGGTGCGGCGGAGCACCGTCATCGGCCTCGGGCCTCTCCTCTCCGCGATCATCGAGCAGGGGAGGGTCGAGGGAGTGTTCTCCGCGAGCTCCCCGGACGGCGCCGCCCGAGCGGTGGTGACGCTGATCCTGGGCGCCCAGGACATGGCCGGTGAGCTGTTCTTCGCCCGGCAGGCGGGTGAGATCACCTTTGAAGTAGTGGAAACCCGGATGGCGGGGTTGGCCGAGGCCCTCAGTCGAGTGCTGGGGGCGTCAGCTGGGTCTCTGTCTCTGATCGACGATGCCACGCTCCGGCTCTGGTTCGGTTGACTGGTGAGCGGAGATGGCCGGCGTGACGCGTGATGTGACCAGGAAGATCCCGCGCCGGCTGGCGCGACGAGGAGGTAGGTGAGCATGGCCAACGCGATCCGGACCGAGGGGCTGACCAAGGACTACGGGGAATCGCGGGGCCTCTTCGACCTCGGTCTGGAGGTCGCCGCCGGCGAGATCTTCGGCTACCTGGGACCCAACGGCGCGGGCAAGACCACCACCATCCGGCTGCTCATGGACATGATCCGTCCCACCGGTGGGCGGGTCGAGGTCTTCGGGGTCGACTGCCAGTCCCACCCGGTCGAGGTCAAGCGGTTGGTCGGCTACCTGCCCGGTGAGATGCCGCAATGGGGCGGGCTGCGCGGGCGTGATGTCGTCGCGTACGTCGGCGGCCTGCGCGGTCGCATTGATCCTGGTCGGGTGACCGGTCTGGCCGAGCGACTCGACCTCGACCTCGGGCGTCGCTACCGCGAGTACTCGTCGGGCAACAAGCGCAAGCTCGGGTTGCTGCTCGCCTTCATGCACCCCTCGCGCCTGCTGGTGCTCGACGAGCCGACCAACGGCCTGGACCCGCTGATGCAGCAGGAGTTCTACCGGCTGGTCGAGGAGGCCCGGGAGGAGGGCACCACCGTCTTCCTCTCCTCGCACGTGCTCTCCGAGGTGGAGCGGGTCTGCGAGCGGGTGGGCATCCTGCGGCGCGGTCGCCTGGTCCAGGTGGCGCGGCTCGACGAGCTTCACCACCTCCGCTATCACCGCCTCGAGGCGGACTTCGCCGGGGAGGTCCCGGCGGACGCGGTGCGGGCTCTCGACGGGGTCGAGCAGGTCACCGTCGAGGACCACCATCTCTCGTGCGACGTGCGCGGTGGCTTCGGACCGCTGCTCCAGGTGTTGGGACGGAGCCAGGTTCTCAACCTGGTCACTCACGAGCCCTCCCTGGAGGAGGTGTTCCTGGCCTACTTCCGCGACGAGCCCGAGAAGGCGCTGCTGGCTCCCGGAGCCGCCACATGACGGCCGCGGCGCCGGCGTCGGACACCCCCCTCCCGGTCAGGGCCGCCGGCGGCGAGCGCGGCGGCATCAGGACGATGATCCGTTACGCGCTGCGCACCCACCGCTGGGCCTTCGCCGGCGTCGCCTTCATCGGGTTCGTGGGGCCGTATTCGACCGGCGCGTCGTACGCGGGGCTGGCGGCGACCGCGGCGGCGCGGGCCTCGTTCGGGCGCCAGACCCTGGCGTTTGGCCCGCAGCTTGCCTACCTGGTCCCGCTGCCGCTCCGTCCGGACACGGTCGCCGGGTACCTCTGGTGGAAGGGCCTGACCTGGATGTCCATCGTCGTTGCCGTGTGGGGGCTCGCCGCCGCCACTGGGCTGATCCGCAACGAGGAGGAGCGCGGCCTCATGGAGACCTGGCTGGCGACCCCGTTCAGTCGGGTGCGACTGCTCCTCTCCCGCGTGGGCGCATTCGCCATCGCCGCTCTCGGAGCGGTCGTCATCACCGCTCTGGGGACGGCCGCCGGGCTCGCGACCGGCAAGGCCACCGTCGCGTTTCCCGCGCTGGCCGAGCAGGGCGTGTCTCTTCTCGGTATGGCACTCGCCTGCTTCGGGATCGGGTTGGCGGCCGCCCAGCTGGCGTCCACGCGCCGGAGCGCGCTGGCCCTTGGCGGGGTGGTGATGCTCGCCCTCTACGCCCTGGACGCCCTGGCCCGAGTCAATCCGGGCCTGGACGGCTGGGCGGAGATCTCGCCATTCCACCTGGCGGACCTCACCACCGCGGTCGTGCCCGGCGGCGAGTTCGCCGGGGCGGCGACGCTCACCCTGTACGGCATCGCGGTGGTGCTGATCGCGCTCTCCGCGCTCGGCTTCCAGCGCCGGGACCTGTTCGCCTCGCTGCTCCACCGACGGGCGGGCGAGACCCAGGCGGTGCGCTCGGCCTCCACCGTCCCTCTGCTGCGGATTCCCGTGTTGCGAGCCCTCTGGCAGCAGCGGATGGGACTCGCCGGCTGGGTGATTGGGAGCGTCGCGGGGGCGGCTTTCATCGTCTCCATCGCGCACAGCACCGGCAAGCTTCTGCAATCGGCCGGCGGCTTCAAGAGCTACTTCGCCGCGGCCGGGACCAGCTCAGCGGCGACGGCCGTGGTCACCTCCGTCTGGCTCAGCATCGCGGCCGTGATCGTCGCCGCCTACGCGATCACCCAGACCTCGCACTGGGCGAGCGAGGACGCCGGTGGGAGATTGGAGATGGAGATCGCCCAACCCATCGCGCGCTGGCGGGNNCCGAGCGAGCCGTCACCCTCGTGGTCGCGGCCCTGGTCATGGCCGCGGTTGGATCCGTGGTGACCGGTGCAGTCGCGCCGAGCCAGGGTGTGCACCTCGACACCGGAGGGCTCGTCACCGCGACGGCGTTGCTGGCACTGCTCGCGCTGACCTTCGGCGCCGTGGGGGCGCTCGTCATCGCGCGTCTCCCGCGCGTCGCCGTCCCGTTCCTCGCGGTGGTCGCCGTGGCGGGCTTCTACATCCCCCTTTTCGCGCCGCTCTTCAAGTGGCCGAGCTGGGTCCTGGATCTCTCCCTCTTCCACCTCTATGGGACGCCGCTCACCACCGGCGTGTACTGGACCGGGCTGTGGGTGATGCTGGCGGTCGTGGTGGTCGGCTTCGGCGGGGCCGTGGCGGCGATGCGCGTCCGCGAGGTCGGCAGCTGACCTGACGCGGCGGCCGGACCTGGTGGCCGTCGCGGCGTACCCGCTCGTGCTAGCGTCGCCGGGAGATGTCGGGTGATGCCGTTCCGCCCCGCCGCCCGGAGCTGTCGTTTGCCGGGTTCGAGAGCGTCGACATGCGGGCGGGGCGGGTGGTGAGCGCTGAGATGGCCATCGGCACGAGGGCACCGTCTCGGATCATCAGCATCGATCTCGGCCCGCTTGGCATCGTCCAGTCGGTGGGCCAGCTTGCCCTGGTGCCCGAGGCCGAACTGGTCGGGCGCAACGTGGTGGTCTGCATCAACCTGGGGCCTCGCAAGATCGGCCGGTACGTCTCCGAGGCCCTGGTCCTCGGGGTGCCCCATCCCGACAGCCCGGAGGGCCAGGCCCAGGCTACGCCGCTCTACGTGGACGGCAGCGCGGAGGCGGGCAGCCAGGTCTTCTGAGACGGGCTTCACGGCCAGCAGTTCACGGGCCAACTGTCTGGGAAGTGCCACCCCTGGACTGGTGGAGCGCCTCGGCCACTAGGACGGAGCGGCTCCGTCACCTCCGGCTGCTGGAAGAGCCTGGAGGGTGCCGTCGCTCTCCAGGAAGTACGTGTCATAGGGACTGCCCGTGTCCTGGATGAACATGGCGGCGCCGCTGGTCAGCGGGATCACATCCCCGAGGCCGAAGCCCGGCGGAAGCAGGGGCGCCATGAGGACCGCGAAGGCGCCCTGATCCCCGGCGCGCGCCAGCTCCACCAGGGGAGCCGCCTGGGTCTCCACTATCGGTGCTGCCCGGCTTGCGATGACCACAACCGGGAGGGAGCACCTGCCTGACGAAGTGAGCGGCCCAGCGAGTTGCTCACGCGCTCCCGGAGTCAGGGTGGGAGCCATGGGGCGGCCTCGCCCGATCGGATTGACCGCGCAGAAACTCTTCGAAGCGGTCGGGGGGGATGGGCGGGCTGAAGAGATACCCTTGGAAGAGGTCACAGCCGTTGCGCCGGAGGAAGGCCAGCTGATGGTCGGTCTCTACGCCCTCCGCGGTGACCTGCAGATGGAGCTGGTGGGCGAGGGCGATCATGGCCGCGACCAGCGGGGAGTCCTCCCCCTCGTGCGCGATGTCGCGGAGGAAGGAGCGATCGATCTTGAGGCGGTCGACGGGTAACGTCGCCAGTTTGCTGAGGCTCGAGTACCCGGTACCGAAATCGTCGATGGCGACAGTGATGCCGGCTCGGCGCAGATGGCGCAGCTCGTGGAGGGCCGCCGCCGGCTGCGATACCGCGCAGGTCTCGGTGACCTCGATCTCGAGGCGCTCCCGGGGAAGCCCGGTCTCGAGAAGTGCGGCTGACACCCTGTTGACCAGCTCGCCCCTGCCCAGATCGCGCGCCGACGCGTTGACAGCGAGGAGGAGATCTGGGAGGCCCGCAGCTCGCCACTCCGCCATCTGAATGCACGCGGCGCGGAGCACCCAAGTGTCGATCTCGCTGATCACCCCGATCTCCTCCGCGAGCGGGATGAAGGTGTCGGGCAGCACGACACCTCGGGTGGGGTGGTGCCACCGGACCAGGGCCTCGCAGCCGACGATGGTACCGCCTTCCACCGAGACGATCGGCTGGAGTAGCAGGCGCAGCTCGCCGCGCTCTGTGGCGTGACGCAGGTCCTGGTCCAGTTCCAGGCGCTCCGTGGCCGGCGCCAGCATGCTGGGCACAAAGACCTCCACTCTCGACCTGCCGGATGTCTTGGCCGCGTACATCGCCAGCTCGGCGTTGCGCAGCAGCTCACCGGCACTCGTCGTCGATTTCGACGCCGCGGTGACACCCATGCTCAAGCTGATCACTAGGCTGCCACCGGCGAATTCGAGGGGGGGCCCGAACGCCTGGTGGAGGCGCTCCGCTGTCTCGAGCGAGTCGCGGGCCCCATCGACGTCCTCGAGGAGCACGGCGAACTCGTCGGAACCGAGCCGGGCGACGGTGTCGCCGGGGCGGAGCGCGGCCGATATGCGTGCCGCAGCCGCCTGGAGAAGGGAGTCCCCCGCCCCGTAGCCCATGCTGTCGTTGACCGTCTTGAAGTGATCCAGGTCCATGACCAGGACCGCGATGGTTGCACTGCGGCGGCGCATCCGAATGAGGGCGTGCGCGACCCGTTCAGCGAACAGAACGCGGTTGACGCCGCCTGTCAGGGGGTCGCGGAAGGCGCCCTGGCGTAGCTGGCGGTCCAGCCGGTTGCGCTCGGTCACGTCGTGCACCAGCGAGAGGACCGCACGACGTCCGGCGAACTTCAGGGCCACAGTGCTGACCTCGACGTCGATGACCCGCTCGTCCCGCAGGTAGTGGCGGGTGGAGAACGCCGTCCTCCCCGTTCGCGCCCGGCCGAAATCGACGGCAAGGTGCGCCGCATCATGGCGGATGACGGCGATGGTCAGCGCCGCGAATTCCTCGGCGGAATACCCGTATGCGGCGATGGCGGCGTCGTTGACGGCGAGGAAGGCGTGGGTCTCCGCGTCGAGCACCCACATCGCTTGAGGGTTCTCGAAGAAGAGGCGGCGAAACTCCGTCTCGCTGGCCACGGGGATGCCCTCGCCCTTCCGCCCGACTTGGCGCAACTCGGCGATCATCCGTGACCCGATCGCCGCCGACGTGACCAGCCCGGCGAGGAGCTGCAGGACAGCCGTTTGGGCATCGTCGAAGGCGTTGGGTCGGGAAGAGGTCACGGTGATCGCACCGATGCGCACTTTCCGGCGGTGAAGGGGGACGGTGACAACCGACCTCGTCCTGAGGCGGCGGCACACCACGGGGTCCACTCGCGGGTCGTCCTCGGTGTCCTGGCAGACCTCCACAGTGCCGCTGATCAGGGCGTGCCATGGGTCGTCGGGCACCGAGACGGCGAGCCGCGAGCGACTGCGGGAGCCGATCCCCACCGCCGCCCGGTGGACCGAGCCGTCGCTGTTGACGATCTCGACGACGGCTCCGTCGGCCCAGCTGAGGGCTCGAGCCCGCGCAGCGACCCTGCGGGCGATGGCGCGCACGTCGGAACCCAGGTCGAGGATCTCCTGCTGGAACGCCGCGAGGGCGAGTATCTGCCGCACCGACGGCGTCAATTCCAACCGGTGTTTGACCTCCGGGAGGGGACCTGGAACCCGTCGCGGCAGATGCGCCGACATCGTGAGCCAACGGTAGCCCGGTCTGGGCACCTTGTGCAACAGACCGCCCAGGTTCAGATTCCTTCGTGCTTGCCAACGCAGACGTCCGGGGCGACCGAACGAGTGGGGCATCGGCAAGCCCGAGCAGATGCGTCACGTCCAGCGTGCCGGGTCCGATCTCAGCGAGGGTTTGGGCGAACGACCGGACCTACCCCGAATGATCGTTCGATGGGCGATTAAGGGCGTGGTAGAGGCCCCGGAGCCGTCGATATGCCTCCTGGTACCGCCGGAACAGGAAGTCGTAGGTGGGCACGTCCTCTGGGCGCGGATCGAAGCTTGCAGTGACGCGCACCAGCTGGCGCAGGCTAGCGAAGCTCGGATGGATGCCGAGCGCCACCCCGGCCGAGAGGGCGGCCCCCACCGCTCCGGCGTCCTGCGGGTCGTCGACGACCTCCAGCCTCCGCTGGGTGACGTCCGCGATGATCTGCATCCACACCGCGCTCCGCGCACCTCCCCCCACCACTCGCAGCGTCTGGGGGGTGAGGTGGAAATCCTGCTCGAGCTGCTCGAGGATCCAGCGGAAGTTGAAGGCCACCCCCTCGAGGACGGCGCGCGCCAGGCTCTCGCGATGGTGCTCGGGACCGAGGTTGAGGAAGGCGGCGCGCAGGAACGGGTCGTTAAGCGCCCGCTCCCCGCACATCCACGGGGTGAAGAGGAGCGACCCGGACCCGGGAGGTGAGGCCTCGGCGTCCCGGTCGATCTCCGCGTAGACGTCCCGCCGCGCCAGCTCCCGTTCCCGGCCGCGGTACATCTCGTCGGCGAACCAGTCGATGCAGGCCCCGCCGCTGTCCATCTCCGCCGTCATCAGGTTGCGCTCCGGGTCACCCGACTGGATCACCGCGACCCCGTGGCGGCCAGTGGGATGTCCGGCGGTGACGATGCCCACCCAGCCCGAGGTGCCCAGGTAGAGGTGGCCATCACCGTCGCCGACGGCCCCCGAGCCGATGGCGGCCGCGGGGACGTCACCCATCCCGGCCACGATCGGGGTGCCCTGTGCCACCCCGAGGTCGGCGGCCGCGTCTTCGCTGGCCCCGCCCACGACGTCGATGGGGCGCACGAGCGGCGGCAGCTTGTCCGAGGCGATGCCCGCCATCCGCATGACGCCGCTCATCCACTTCTTGCTCTTGAGGTCGAAGCCGTACGCCGACGCACCTGTCCACTCCATCGTGGTCCGCCCGGTGCACCGGTGCATGAGGTAGCCGCCCACGTCCACGAAGCACGCCATCTTCCGCCACGTTTCCGGCTCGTGGAAGCGGAGCCACCTCAGCTTGGGCATCATGTCCTTGCCGGAGAGGGTGGCACCGGCGAGCTGGGCGAAGAGACGGGCACCGCCGAAGCGGCGCATGATCACGGCCGCCTCGGCGCTCGCCCTGCCGTCGAGCCAGATGATCGGCCGGCGCAGCACCGCCCCTCCGGCGTCGAGCGGGACGAGGCCCATCATCTGGGTGCTGAAGGTCACGCAGGCCAGCGAGCCGGGGCCCCGGTGTCCGCCCCACACCGCCCTCGTGCCCGCGCAGACCGCCCGCCACCAGTCCTCCGCCTCCTGCTCCGCCCAGCCGGACCTCGGGAAGTGGGTGGGGTAGGGTTCGATGTGCTTGGCGAGGACCTTGCCTCGAAGGTCGGTGAGGACCGTCTTGACGCCGCTCGTGCCGACGTCATGGGCCACGATCAGGTCGACGGGATCGGGCACGCTGGGACCTCCGGATGACCTGGGCCGCCAGGATGCCGCCTCCACTGTGGGGGCGGAAACCAGCGGGCAGCACGGCCGGCATTCTCAAGCGCCAGCATTCGCCGTTGCGCCTCTGCCTGTACAGGGGCGGAGGGCCCAGCTGCCCAGAACCGAAGGACCCTTGGCGCGCCACGGGCAGGAGACCACACTGCTTTGATCGGAAGTCCACGGAGGATTGAAGCGTGATCACCGAGGTGCCCGCAAGCCAGCAGGTCGTCGACATCTGCCGTGAGCTGCTCGCCCGTGGCTATCTGAAGGCAAACGAGGGCAACGTGTCCGTGCGCATCCCCGGCAGCGAGCAGTTCGCGATCACGGCGTCGGGACGCGACTACGACAAGTTGACGGTGGACGACGTCTGCATCCTGGACCTGGATCTGAAGGTGGTGTCGGGCACCCAAAAGCCCTCCATCGAGTCGGGTTTGCACGCCGCCGCCTACCGATACCGACCTGACGTGAACGTTGTCGTCCACTCGCACCAGCCGTATGCGAGCGCTCTGGCGATCATGCGCAAGCCCATACCCGCGCTCTTCGACGAGCAGGTGCGCTTCTTGGGTCGGGGTGTCCCCATCGTCAGCTATGCGCCGTCCGGCACCGGCCTTCTGCGCCGCAATGTGGTGCCAAAGATCAAGGCCGGGGGCAACGCGCTGATCCTCGCCAACCACGGCGCCCTGGTCCTTGGCAGCGATGTGGACAAGGTGTTGCACAACCTGGCACTGCTCGAGAAGTGTTCGAAGTCGTATCTCATGAGCCTCATGACCGGCGAGCGGACGCGGCGGATTCCCCTGTTGGTGAGAGAGATTGCGTTCGCCCAGCTCCGGAAGGAGGAGAAGGCGGAGGCGGTGCCGGTTCAGGGCAATGGGAGCGGACCCCGGCACGAGCCGGAGGCCGGGCCGGCCGAGCGCGCCACCTCGGCGGGCCCGCACGATGCGCCGTCCGAGGCCGGCGAAGCCCAGTACGCCATCAGCCGCTATCCGGATGTGCCGGCGGTCTACGCAAAGCTCAACGAGCTGGTGGAACAGCCCATGCGCCGGATCCGCCGGCAGACGATGACCGAGTACCTCGGCTACTTCGAGACCAAGTGCCAGCGTTCGAAGCAGCTCACGGACCAGGCGAAGCTCAGCATCCCCGGCGGAGTGCAGCACAACCTCGCCTTCAACTACCCGTTTCCGATCGCCATCGAGAGAGCCGAGGGCGCCTACCTCTGGGATGCCGACGGCAACCGGTACATCGACTTCCTCCAGGCGGGCGGCCCCACCGTGCTGGGCAGCAACTACCCGGCCCTCCAGGAGCGGGTGATCGAGGTGCTGCGTACCTCCGGCCCGGTGACCGGCCTCTTCCACGAGTACGAGCTCAAGCTCGCCGAGCTGGTGCGGCGGTTGGTGCCCTCGGTGGAGATGTTCCGGATGTTCGGTTCCGGAACCGAGGCGGTGATGGCGGCCATCCGAGCCGCCCGCGCCTCCACCAAGAAGGGCTACGTGATCAAGGTGGGCGGCGCCTATCACGGCTGGAGCGACCAGATGGTGTACGGGCTCCACGTGCCGGGGACCAGGAGGTACGAGTCGAAAGGGATCCCATGGGCGGCGACCAGCCACACCTGCGAGGTTTACCCGAACTCGGTGAGCGCCCTCCATCGCAAGCTGATCGAGAATCGGCTCCGGGGCGGGACAGCGGCCGTGATCCTGGAGCCGCTGGGACCCGAGAGCGGCACCCGCCCGGTCGCCTTCGACTTCAACCGCCAGGCGCGCGAGCTGTGCGATGAGTTCGGCGCACTGCTCATCTTCGACGAGGTGGTCACCGGGTTCCGGGTGGGCATGGGCTGCGCCCAGGGGTACTTCGGCGTTCGTCCCGACCTGACCGTCTTCGGCAAGTGCATCGCCGGAGGGTATCCGATGGCGGGTGCCGTGGGCGGGCGGTCCGACGTCATGTCCAGCTTCGCGGCCGGAATCGGCGGCACCGGCGAGCGCGCCTACGTTGGCGGCACGCTCTCCGCCAACCCGCTCTCGTGCGCCGCCGGCTACTTCGCGCTCCTGGAGATGGAGCGCACCAACGCGCCGGTCATCGCGGGAAGGGCAGGCGATCGGCTGAGCCGGGGGCTATCCGAGATGATCGATCGGCATCGCCTGCCCTACGTCGTCTACAACACTGGCTCGATCGTTCACCTGGAGACCTCGGGCGTGATGCTCCTCGACCTCCATCATCCCCTCCGCCTGGCTCGCGAGCTCAAGCCGCGCCGGACCATGATCGAGGAGATGGGAGCCGCCTACATGGCCAACGGCGTGGTCACCCTGGCAGGCTCGCGCATCTACACGTCTTTGGCGGACACGGACGAGGTCATCGACGAAGCCCTGGGACACTTCGAGGAGGTCTTCTCCCACATCGGGGCGGCGAGGTGAGCGCACCCGAGGAGGCTGGGCGCGTGGAGGGCGGATACCGCGTCTACGGCTACCGCTGGGTGGTGCTGGGCGCGTTCGTGCTGGTGAACATCACCATCCAGCTGCTCTGGATCTCCTACGCGGCCATCACCAGCCAGGCGCAGCAGTACTACGGCATCTCCGGGCTCCAGGTCGGCCTCTTCGCCATGCTCTTCATGATCCTCTTCATCCCCTTCGCGCTCCCCGCCGCATGGCTCATCGACACCCGAGGCTTCCGGGTTGCGGTCGGATTCGGAGCCACCCTCATGGCGATCTGCGGCATCGGTCGCGGGCTGGCGGGCGACAACTATGGTCTGGCCATCGCCGCCACCGTCGGGATCGCCATCGGGCAGCCCTTCCTGCTCAACGCATGGACCAAGGTCCCGGCCAACTGGATGGCTCCCAACGAGCGTGCGACAGGCGTGGCCCTCGCCACCCTGGCCAACCTGGTGGGCATCGCCCTCGGCGAGGCGCTCACCCCGATGCTGATCTCGAGCATGTCGATCGGAGCGGTGCAGCTCGTCTACGGCGTCGTGGTGCTGCTCTCGGCCATCCTCTTCGTCGCGGTGGCGCGCGAACGTCCGGCCACCCCGCCCTGCGCCCCGGAGCTGGAGGTCCGGGCCCTCATGCTCGACGGTCTGCGCAGCGCACTGCGCGTGCGAGCCTTCCTCGCCTTCCTGGCGGTGTGGTTCATCGGCCTGGGCATCTTCAACGGCGTGCTCACCTGGGTCGACGAGATCCTCAGTCCCCGTCACTTCTCCTCGGTCGACGCTGGGATCGTGGGAGCGCTGGTCATTGTCGGGGGTGTCTTCGGCAGCGTCACGCTGGCGTCACTGTCGGATCGCCAACAGAAGCGGGTCGTCTTCATGCTCATCGGGCTGCTCCTGGCCATCCCCGGGCTGCTCGGGCTGACCTTCGCGGGCAGCGGGTGGCTGCTCTACGTGGCCTCGTTCGCCTTTGGCTTCTTCTTGATCAGCGTGGCGCCGATCGGTATGGAATTCTCTGCCGAGGTAACCCAGCCCACCCCGGAGGGGACCTCGCAGGGAGTGGTCCAGCTGGTCGGCCAGTGCTCAGTGGTCGTCGTCTACCTGATGGCGGCGCTCAAGTCGAGCAACGGGTCGTACACGACGTCGCTCCTCTTCTGTGTCGGGCTGCTGGTGGTGGGCGCGATCGTCCTCTCGCGTCTTCACGATCCCACTCCGGCGGCGTCGACGGAGGGACGCCCGGTGGCGGGTCGGAGCCAGCCCAGAGTGGCCTGAGGGGGGGCCGCCGCCTCCAGAGCGGGGCGGACCTATCTGGCCGCCTGCGCGTCGTCGTCATCAAAGTCGATGACATCGATGGACCCGGCCAGGAACGCCGCCAGTCGATCCGCGTTGGCCTCGGGTCGAGCGCTCTGGGCCACGCCGTACCAGAGTTCGAAGGTGACCACGGACGACGTGGAGATGCGGGCGGTGGCCTGGCTCGCCTCCTCGAATCGTCCCCGGACCGAGGCGGACCTCCCGTTGATCAGGGCACGCTGCACGCCTTCGAGAAAAGCGCCCGTAAGCTCGGCGTCGACCAGATCGACCTTCTGATCCTGCACCAGGCGCTGCCTTCGGCGTTCGGCCGGACCCTCGAAGCCTACCGTGCCCTGGAGACGCTGCTCGATGGCGGCAAGGTCCGCGCGATCGGAGTCAGCAACTTCATGGTCGAACACCTCACGACGCTCCTGGAACGCGCGACGGTGGTGCCGACGGTCAACCAGATCGAGGTGCACCCCTACTTCGCGCAGCGACAGGTGCAGGACTTCGGCGCCGAGCACGGTATCCTCACGCAAGCTTGGTCACCGATCGGCGGCATCACTTTCTACCGCGGGGGTAGCCGCGGCAGCACGCTCGAGGACCCGGTAATCGGAGGCGTTGCCAGGGCCCACGGCAAGACTCCGGCCCAAGTGATGCTGCGCTGGGGTCTGCAGCACGGCCGCTCGGTCATTCCGAAGTCCACCAAGCCCAGCCGCATCGCAGAGAACATCAACGTGTTCGACTTCGAGCTGCCGGCCGGCGAGATGGCCGCGATCGACGGTCTGGACACCGGCCGTCGCGGCGGCCCGGAGCTCGACGCGATCACCTTGGAGACGTTCGGCCGCGAGATCCCGGAGGCCTGAGAGTCGTTGCCTCGCGGCAGCGCAGCATGCGCCGGGTGGGCCACCGGTGTGAGGACGACACGCGGTTCATCGCCGTATTCCTCGGCCTGGCGAGGTTGAACGCTCGAGGTGCTCGCTTGCGCCTGACATGCACTCTCTCGAAGGCAGGGGTGCGCATGCGCTTGGATCCCTGCTCTTCCCAACCTCAACGCCGGTCGACGCAGACGGCACCAGCTTCGGCGTAACGCGAAACCGATCGTGGAGCGGGAGACGAGGCTCGAACTCGCGACCCCTACCTTGGCAAGAAGGGAGAGCGTTTTCGGTCGGTTGCGAATACGGGTCGGCCCTCGGCCCGTTCATCGCGCACTCATTTGAAGTTTCGTGGCCCGCAGGAGGCCTCGGGTTCGAATGGATTGGGGCCAGGGTGGGGGTCGTAGCGCGTGGGGCCCTCAGAATCAGGGAGGGTGTGTCACGCTCCCCAGTCCTCCCAGGTGAGGCCGGCGATCCGGCGGAACTCATTGGCGTTCGCTGTCACCAGGGTGGTGCCACACCGGAGCGCCTGGCCACCGATGAGGACATCGTAGGCACCGATGGGGGTTCCCGCTGCCTCTAGAGCGGCGCAGACCTGCCCGGCCGCCTGCGCGTCGTCGTCATCAAAGTCGATGACATCGATGGGCCCGGCCAGGAACGCCGCCAGTCGATCCGCGTTGGCCTCGAGTCGAGCGCTCTTGGCCACGCCGTACCAGAGTTCGAAGGTGACCACCGACGACGTGGAGATCCGGGCGCTGGCCCGGCTCGCCTCCGCGAATCGTCGCCGGACCCCGAGGGGCTTCCCGTTGATGAGGGCGATGCAGGCGTTCGTGTCGAGCAGGTAGTTCACAGAAGGTCGCGGCCGGCCGGCGTGGGCGGCTGATCTCGGCCCTCGACCATGAACGGCTCCTGTCCGAAGCGGTCGAGCTCCGCGAACCAGTTCTCAGGACTCAGGATCGGTTCGAGAATGACACCGCTCCCGACCCGGCGGACCCGGACCTGATCACCGCTGAAGCGGAACTGCTGCGGTAGCCGAACCGCCTGGCTCCGCCCGTTGCGGAAGAGCTTCGCGATTCCGGTGTCTGACATGAGCCGCCTCCAGTGGAGAGGGGGAGCGATGATCTATATCCATAGTATATACCACATCTGGAGGGAAAGGCAATCCATCAGCAGACTGTTCGCGGACGTCGTGCCGTGGCGACCATGGAAACCGTCCGGTCGCCAGCACTCATTTGAGGTTTCGTGACCCGGAGGAGACATGGGTTCGATCGGATCGGGTCAGGGTAGGGGTCACGCGGGCCAGATTCAGATCAGGGACTCGGCAGCAGTTCGAAGTGTTGCCGCCCGCGCAGCCGGTAGATCTGAAAGTCGGCATCCAGGGTGAAGATGCGGCGGTCACCTCGCTCCTCGGCGAGCGCCACCAAGGTCGCGTCCGCGAGATCCATGGGTCGGCCTGAATACTGGTCCATGAGGCGAGCGCTTCGGTCGACAAGTGCCGGCGACAGGTCGGCGAGAACGAGGCGGTCCGACTCGACTAACTTCCAAAGCGCGCGCTGGCCCTCAATGCCCCCGACCCTGGCGAGGAGGTGCATGGCCTCGGTGAACGCCGGCCATGTCGTAACCAGTGGAAGCGTGAGATGGTCAAGGGCTTCGACGCACGCCTTGTGGTCGGGTTCGTCGGCGTCGATGATCGCGATTAACGGACCCGCGTCGGTAATCGTCATCCCCTGGTGCGGTCCTGGAGAAGTGCGTCAGCGAAAGCCATGCCCGTGCGCCGGGCCTGGCCACCACCGCCGCGGATGGCGCCGGAAACATCCGCGAACCGCTCGCTGGGGCGAAGGGCGAGCGTCTCCTCCGCATCCTCCACAGCGGCTCTGCGAATGAATTCGGACACCGAAACCCCCCTGATGGCAGCCGCACGACGGACCTTCACATCGGCATCGGGATCGAGGCGGAGACTTCTCATGTCGCCAATGTATCACGGGCCGTGACGTGATGTAATACCTGGGGGACGATGCCAAAGAGCCGCACCAGTCAGCCCGGGACCGTACCGCTTGACTCGGTCACCCCGTCACCCTGGCGGCGCGGCGATTGGACGCGCTTTACCGGGAGCCTTGTCTCGATGGGCGTGTCCCACCTGCGTCGGCCGGATTGACGGGCCAGTCGCCGGATTCTAGCTCCTCGATGAGATCGAGGAGTCCAGAGGCTTCCCAAGCTCGGTTCCGGGGCGAGGTCGTCAGCAGAGTGAGGACGTCTGCGTTCTGAAGTTCGCTGATCCCATTGGAAACTGCCGGCTTCGTTCTTCCTGTGGCGGCGACCCCAATCGCTACCGTGATGATGGGATGCGCCGGCAGGACCTTGATCAGGTCCCACACCGCAGCGTCCGACCGGGGGTTAGAGCGCGATCGGACTTGTTCACGCCAGGTCTCTTGCAGCCTTTCGACCGAGGCCACGTAGCGCGTGGCGAGTGTGGCTGCCTGAGCGGTCGCCGCCGCGAACACCTCGATCCAGCGCGAGATAAGTCCTTCCCGGAAGTTGGTCAGGCCTCGGATGTACATGCCCTTGTCCCGTGCCAGCGCGACGCTGATCGGTGGGACGAAGGCTGGTGCCAGTCCGCGACGGCGCAGGATGACCTGCACGAGTGCCCGGCCAGTGCGCCCGTTCCCGTCTTCAAATGGGTGAATGGTCTCGAACTGGGCGTGGGCGATTGCAGCCTGGACCAAAGGAGGGAGCGTAGCGTCATTGGCGAAGCGGCAGAGATCATCCAGGAGCGAGGGGATCTCTTCGGGCGGTGGCGGGACGAAGTCCGCTGCGCAAGGGTTGTAGTCGTTTCCCCCAATCCAGTTCTGGACCTGCCGGAACTTGCCCGCCATGGCGCTGGCATTGGGAACTCGTGCCAGGAGTCGACGGTGGATGTCGAGGAGGTCGTCGTATGCGATGGCGTCAGCTGCCACCGCCCGCTCGATAGCCAGCTGCATGGCATCGATGTTGGCCAGGATTTCGGCAGCCTCGGCTCCGATAGACCTTCCAACCTCCTGCTTGGCCTCGGCGCGAGCCAACGTCCGTGTCTCGACTTGCATGCCCTCCACCTTCGAGGAGGCTACGGACTCGGTCCTCAGGAGAAGACGGGCGAGCGGCTGCAGCTCCAGCCTGGCCCCGCGGTTGAGTTCGGCAATCGCTGCCTCCGCATCGGAGACCACGCCCGCCACTGCGCCGGGAAGGTCTGGCTCCAGCTCGGCGATCCGCTCAGGCACAAAGGCTTCGTACTCGCAACCCCCCCGGTATTTGGAGGGGGCGTAGATCGATGGGTTCCACTGCCATACCCGGTGCTCGTATCTGCCTCGCATATATCCTTTCCCTACGACTGTCAGTAAGGAAAGGATGGAACCCATCCTTTCCCTTCTCGCACCCCACCTACCCTTTCCTTCTTAGACCACATAAGTAAAGGATAGCCGATGTCCTTTACTAGTGGGGAATGCAAGGAAAGACTAGAGGCCAGCCCAAGGGCTCTCCTTGAACGCCAATACGGCTCCGTTTGGATCAAGAGGATCGCCCACGTGTAGCTCCCCCCTCATTGGCAATAAAGGCGGGCGCCTCTGGTCGGTCCCGAATACGAAACGGCGCCTTGGGTCCTCGAACTTGCCCTCATTTCACAAATCTTGACCCGCAGGAGACCGCGATTTCGGACCGTCGCGACACAGGGTGGGGTCGTTTCGGAATCGCGTCCCCGCCCCGTGGTGGCGGTGGCGCTCCGGTCTTCTCGCTCCGCCGAGTGGTACCATATACTGTACCAGTCAGGAGGACTTTGAGTGTGGTTGTGACGGCCAGCGCGGCACGGAAGAATCTGTTTCCTCTGATCGAACAGGTCAACAACGATCGCCAGCCCGTGGAGATCACCTCGAAGCGTGGCGATGCTGTCCTGATGGCCCGAGCCGACTACGACGCCCTCGAAGCAACTGCGTACCTGCTTCGGGCTCCATCAAACGCGAAGAGGCTACTGGAGAGCTTGGAACAGGCCCGCGCTGGAGATCGACAGACCCACGAGCTGGCCTGATGCGTCTGGTATTCACCCCGCACGGCTGGGAGGACTACGTCTACTGGCAGTCGACGGATCGGACGACGGTGAAGCGGATCAACCGGTTGCTGCAGGACATCACCCGGGATCCGTTCACCGGTATCGGCAAGCCGGAGCAGCTGCGTCATGTCCTTCAGGGATGCTGGTCCCGCCGGATCGATGACGAGCATCGGCTTGTGTATCTGCTTGACGGCGAGGATATCGTCGTCCTCCAAGCTCGCTACCACTACGGCGATCAGCAGTAGGGGAGGAGGCTGGAGCGGGAGACGAGGCTCGAACTCGCGACCCCTACCTTGGCAAGGTAGTGCTCTACCACTGAGCTACTCCCGCGTGCGAGGGGCGAGTATACCGCGGGCCCCCGACCCCACTACCACCTCCGCTGATCTCCGGGGAGCGCTCCGGGGGAGGGGCTGGGTACCGCCGACCGCAGCCCAAGCGCCGGCCAGCCGGAGAGGGGACGGGGCTCGGGCCGGCGAGGTCAGGCGACGCCGGCCCGCTCTCCGAGCTCGCGCAGCCGCTCGAAGGTGTAGATACCGGTGGAGTGGCCGTCGGCCCACACCGCGTTGAGCCCGTAGGCGCCGACCAGGCCGATGTCCGCCAGCTCGTCCTCACCGGTGGCCAGCTCCGGCTCGGCGGAGAACCGACCCGGGAGGCCCATCTCGCCGGCGCAGACCGCGCAGGGGCAGGCACGGCGGAGCACCGCGAAGGGGATCAGGTGGGTGGTTCCATCACCCCATTGGATGAGGAGGGCGCGCTTGGCCTCGTCGTAGTCGAAGCGGAGTGGCCGGGTGCGATCGGGAGCGGGGATCGGCATGGGTGAATCGAGATGCGTCGGGTGCCGAGTTTGGCAGCGGCTAGCGGAGCAGGTTCTGCAGCTTCATGGCCAGGGCCATGTCGCCGCGCACCTTGAGCTTGCCGGTCATGAAGGCCATGGTGGGGTCGAGCTTCCCCGTGGCGAGCCCGACGAAGTCGTCCCCTGACATGGAGATGGTGGTGTTTGGGCTGTCGGGGGCCCCCGCCCCCGCCTCGCCCGCGCCGTCCTTGAGCACGATGTGGTACGAGCCGCCGTCGTCGCCGCTCAGGTCAAACCGGTAGGCGGCGTTGGTGGTGCCGACCTTGGCGGGGTCGGTCAGCCGGCGGTTGACTTCATCGAAGATCTCGTTGACGGTGGTCACGGATGGCATCCTCCTGGCGTCGGACGTTCTCTCTTGGCAGTCGCAGCGCGTTTCAGAGCAGGGTCTCGAGCTGCTCGGTTCTCGGTTGCCGCGACCGGGAGGCGCTTTCCGAGGGGTCGGGCTCATCGCTGGCGGGGTGCTCGACCAGGGCGATCACCCGGGTGGCCATGAATCGCCCGGTGCGCACCGCCTGCCCGCCGCGTGTCACCTCGCTGACCTCGACCACGCCGCGGGCGGTGCTGACCTCGACCTTGCGGCCGGCGCGGGTGGCCACGATCTCGTAGGTCTGCGCGGATCCGCCGGTGTCGATGACGATCTCGACCCGGTCACCCTTCATGCCCGGATCGTACTCTGATCTCGCCCAGGGCATCGCGGCGGGCGCGATCGGCGGGTTCGGCGACGCTTGGATCCGCCAGGCCCTGGGGGGGTGCCTTCGGGTGGGATACACTGCGACGACAGTGGAGTGGTGGATCTTTTGGGTCGTCGCGGCGGTGCTGTTGGCCGCGGGTGAGGTCCACACGCAGGCCTTCTACCTGCTCTTCGCGGCAGCCGGTGCCGCGGTGGCAGCGGTGCTCGGCGCCCTTGGCCTGGCCATCTGGTTGCAGGTGCTGGTCGGGGCCGCCGCCGCCTTTGGCGGCGTGTTCGCGATCCGGCCCGCGCTCAAGCGGGCGATGGAGGGGCGGATGGCGGCCCCGTACAGGTTCCCCGGGCTGGCCGGGGGGCTGGTCGGTGCCCGCGCCGTCACCGTCGACNNCGGTCGGCGATGAGCGCCACCCCGGCCACGCCACCCTCGGCAACGAGCGGTGGTTGGCCATCACCGACGCCCCCGAGCCGCTTCCCCCCGACACGCCGGTGGTCGTCGCCGCCGTGCGCGGTACCACACTTCTCGTGCGCGCCAGCGGCGCGCCCCGTCTGCAATAGGCCCGGGTTCCGCTGATGATCCCGAGCAACATCTGAGGAGCTGACCGGATGGGCCTGTTCATCGCTCTCGGCGTCGTCGTCCTCCTCGTGCTGGTCGTTCTCGGCACCGCCGTGAACCTGGTCCAGCAGGGGTTCAATGGAGTCATCACACGGTTCGGCCGGTACCACAAAGAGGTCGGCTCCGGGATCTGCCTCATCTGGCCCTTCTTCGACCGGCTGGTCCGGGTCGACATGCGCGAGACCCCCCGCACCGGCGACCGGCAGGACGTCATCACCCGTGACAACGTCGCCGTCGCCGTCAACGCCACCATCTTCAGCCAGGTGATCGACGCCAAGGCCGCGCTCTTCAACGTCTCCAACTACTTCATCGCCATCGACCAGCAGGCGCGCACCACCCTCCGTAACGCCTTCGGCAACGTCAGCCTGGACGAGGCGCTCTCCT